>NZ_JAZHDA010000018.1:0-371 GCF_036553525.1 Pseudotabrizicola sp. L79
GGTCAGGCATGTGGCAGCCCCCAACCTGAGGCGACCAGACCAGCCAAGCACAGCGCTGCAGCCAACGGGCGGGGGGCGGGTTGCCCCCCCACCCCCCCACGATTTTTTAAAATATTAATATTAACGGCGATTGACCCGCCCTTGCGTTTTTTTTGGGGGGCGGGGCCCCACCCCCTTTATCTACTTCTTTACAAAAAGAGCGGGGGGGGGGGGGGCCCACACCCCCCCCGCCCGTTGGCTGCAGCGCTGTGCTTGGCTGGTCTGGTCGCCTCAGGTTGGGGGCTGCCACATGCCTGACCTGTCGCGCCTGCTGCGCCCGCAGTCGATTGCCGTTCTGGGCGCAGGCTGGGCCGAGAACGTGATCGAGCAAT
>NZ_JAZHDA010000026.1:0-6562 GCF_036553525.1 Pseudotabrizicola sp. L79
TGTCGCATTTTATTCACCATTTCAGCACATGTTCATTACGTGATTTCTGGAAGATACCGCGATATTGCACATCATTTTTCAGCTTAAGGTTTCAATTTTGACTACGTATTTCAGCAAGTGGCCGCCCTGTTGGCGCACGGCCCAGCCGGTCTCGAAGGTTTCATATCAATGACATCCGGCGGAGGGCATGCTTCGGATGAAGCGTGGAGCAAGGCAACGCGGATCGCGCGTGAGCTGGACCGGATTCTTGATGGAGCGGCGCCGGTGCGTGAGGCTGTGATGCGCGCGGCATCCGAGCTGCGGCTCTCGACACGCCAAGTCTACAACTATCTGGCGCGGTATCGAGAAGAGCGCAGGGTATCCTCCCTGCTACCGCGAACGAGTGGAACAAGGAAACCAAGGATCAGCCCCGCAGTCGAGAGCATCATCGCGACGACCCTGCGGGAGATGTGGTTGCGCCCTGAGCAGCCGGACCTTGCACCAATCGTTGATGAGATCCGCGCCCGCTGCGCAGAGGAAGGACACACTCCGCCCGCCTATGTCACTGTCGCCCGGCGGATCCCCATCCTGTTCGCCCCGGAAGAAATTGCCCGTCGCCGCCTGTCGGATAGTAAACACCTGAACCGGCTGAAGCCGCGACCGGGCTACATCCGGGCTAACCACGCGCTCGACGTTGTCCAGATCGATCACACGCCGGCAGACATCCAATTTGTTGAGGTGATTGATGACCACGGTGTCTTCGTTGGTCGTCCCTATCTGACCATCGCTGCAGATGTGGCCACGAGCGCGATCATCGGCTTCTGCCTGACCCTCGAGCGGCCGTCACGACTGTCTGTGGCGCTTTGTCTTGCGCACGCGATGTGCTGCAAGATTAACTGGCTGGCAGAACGCGGTATCGATCATGCTTGGCCGATGCATGGTCGCCCAAAGCAGATCGTCGTCGATTCCGCCAAGGAATTCCAAAGCAGCACCTTCAGCAGAGGATGCGCGGACTATGGTATTTCCATTCGCATGCGGAACAAGGGCACCGTGCATCGGGGCGGAGTCGTCGAACGCCTGCTTGGGAAAGTGAACACCGCGCTACGCGCCTTGCCCGGCAAGACGGGGCGTTCCATCGCGGATCGGGGCGACTATGCCTCGGAAGCGCGGGCACGGCTCAGCTTCGCGGATCTTGAACGCTGCATCGCGCTCGCGATCATCAACCACAACCTGAGCCAGAATGCGCGTAAGCTGACCGTTCCGGCGAAAGAGTGGGAAGATCGGTTCCAGCCGAAAGACCGGCCGATCGATGCACCTGCCGATGTGCTGCTGAATTTCCTGCCACGCAAGACACGGAAGATTTCACCTCAGGGCATCAGTCTCTTCGCCATCGACTATTTCGAGCCTTGGCTGGGCCCGCTGGTTGCGCGTCGTGACCGGCTGGAGCCGCTCGATCTGTGCTATGATCCTCGCGACATCAGCCATGTCTACGTCAAGGATCCGGATACGTTGGCCTGGCGGCCGGTCAGGCGACGGGACGGACTGGCCGAGCCGATCACGCTCTGGCAGCATCAGGCGGATCGACAGCAGCGGCGCGAAATCCAGCGGCGCCCTGTGCAGGAGGCATCAGCCATCCGACGCGAAATCGCCGCAACTGTTGCCGCTGCCAAAACCCCGAAAAGCCGGTTGAAGGAAATGACCCGCGCCCGGCATGCCACCGAGGCAAAGAAGCCTTATGCCGATCTCGCCGCAACTTCCGCCCCAGCCCAGGCAAAGCTCGACCCGGATCGTCCGCGGCGGGTCTTCCCGGTCGAGGATTGGTAAGGTGCCGGACCACCTCATCCCCGCCGCGGTCCCGCTCTTGCAGGCCGATGACGAGGTGCGGATCGCTCATGTTCGCGCACCGCGCTGGATCAGCCATCCGGCGGCCGGCGCGGCGCATGACGCGATGCAACTGCTGCTTGAGCGACCGCCATCCCTGCGCCCACGCGGTTTGCTGCTTGCCGGTCCCTACCATAACGGCAAGACCATGATCGCCGAACGCTTTGCCGTCGAACATCTGCGTGTTGCCGACCAGCAAAAGGTGTGGGTGATCCAGACCCGGGAAGGTGCAGGGCTGTCGCATTTCTATGCCAGCATCCTGTCCGGATTGCGCGCGCCACAAGCTGCGGGCTGGCGCAGCCTGTCCCGCGCCGGCGATCAGGTGGATCATCTTCTCGAGCGCCTGAAGCCGCGCCTTTTGATATTCGACGAGTTCCACAGCGCGTTGCGCGGGCGGCGCCAGGATGTGAAGGCCATCTTCTCGTTCTTGCGGCGGATCGCACGAGTGCATGACATCTCACCCGTCCTTGTCGGCGAAATCGCGATCTACGATGCGGTGCATGATACGGACGAAATGGGCTCACGTTTCGATACGATCCCCATTCCACGATGGGCGTATGACGAGGAGTTCGCGACGCTTCTCGACAGCCTGGAAGCCAGTCTGCCGCTCGCCGAAGCCTCCGATCTGTCGCGCGAACCCTTGGCGAAGATCCTCCACGATCTGTCAGAGGGGCTGATCGGCGAGGTTGTCGAGATCGTCACCCGGGCCGCAGTTGCGGCAATCTCGCGCGGTGAGGACCGGATCACCGGCGCAACCCTGTCGGACCTTGGCTATTTACCTCTTTCGAGGCGCCGCAATTCGGCTTTGCGTCACGAGATGACATGAGGTTTGGGCCGACCGGGATCTCCGTCACACCTGCAGAGCGGTATGAAAGTGCGGCGGGAAACCGTTGGCCCATGAGCATTATGCCCGCACCAGGTGAACTTCTGTCGAGTTGGCTGCACCGCCTCGCTTACGCAAACGGCATACCTCCGCACTATTTTGCTGCGCTTCTCGGAGCGCCGGGTGAGAACTGGTCGGCGCAGCTTGATCGGGCATTGCCCGATCGCATCCTGCAGCTTTTGGAAGAGCATACCCACATACCTCTGGAAGACATCGCGGCTCTGACCATTGCTCCTGACCCCTTGGCCCGGTTGCGTTTGCCCCTGCGGGCATCGCCTCAGCAGAGTTGCGCACCAAAGACGCAGGCGACCTGGCTGCAATTCTGCCCGGCCTGTCTGGCGGAAGACGAAACGCCCTATTTTCGCCGGAGCTGGAGCCTGGCGACACGCGTTTCTTGCTTTCGCCACGGCTGCCGACTTCGGGACAGGTGCCCATCCTGCGGACAAGGATTGGCTCCGTTCAGCCAGAAGCGTCTTGTACCGCATCAAATCTGCGCCTTATGCGGTACGGCGCTCTGCAAACGCACCCGTCCTGCCACCAATAGGGTTCGGCGTCTTGAGCGCCTGATCGACGATCTGCTTCGTCTTCATGCCGTGGGGTATCGGATGTCAGAGGGGCGGTCACTGCCGGACCTGCTTGGATCGGCCTGCTTTCAATTTGGGCGACGGCCAATGTCCATCGCGCGCCTCCCCCATCGGGATCGCTATCATCTGTTCCGGCAATTGACGGAAGGGCGGTCGACGCCTTTCGGAACGCGAAGAAATCCCGCGATCGCTTATTGGAGACGCGCGGCTCAGGCTGCGCCAGCCTGGCGCGGACTGGTCACATCATTCAGCGATGCCGTCCTGCCTCGGCCTAAAGCTGGGCCTTGCCCCACCACCGCTGGCCCGTATTTGGCAGATCTCATTCAAGCGGCCGCGCGGCTCCATCAGAAGCGGCAAGCGTTTTGAGGGTCAGAGGCGGGTTTCAGGGGCGCGCGGCCAGCCCGGCGTCATTCAGCTGTTCAGCGTCTGGCAGGTCGCGCAAGCTCTCCATCCCGAAGGCCGCAAGGAACGCGTCTGTGGTCACAAAGGTATAGGGGGCACCACGACGCGGCGCGCGTGGGCCAGTTCCAATAAGACCGTGTGCATGCAGCCGCCCGATCAGGTCCCGGCTGATCTCTTTGCCAAAGATATCCTTCAGCCCGTCGCGGGTGATCGGCTGGTGGTAGGCGATGGCCGCCAAAATCGCCACGTCGAAGTCGTTCAGGTCCAGCAACTGGTTCCCGACATCCGCTGCGGCGCGGATCGCAGGCGCGTAAGCGGTCCGCGTCCGGAACATCCACCCCCCTGCGACCATGGCAATCTCGAACGCCCGCCCGTCCAGATCGGCGGCCAGATCCTCGACCAGCAGATCAACCGAGGCCCCCTGCCCCACTATGCGCGCCAGATCCGCGCGCGGTACAGGCGAGGCGGACGCAAACAGCACAGCCTCGATCCGCCGCATCCATTCGCGCCAGCGCAGCTCCTTCGGCAGGTCGGTCAACTCGCGGTCAAGCTCGGTGTCGGGTCCATCCTTGGCCATCGCTCAGACCCCGTAGAGCCGGAAGGTGTCACGGCCAGTCAGTTCGCGCACCGCCCCAAGGTCAACCAGCCGGTCGCAGAGCCGCCGCGCTGCGCGATCCGGCAAAGGCAAGGCACCGGGTGCCACCGCGTCCTGTGCCAGGAAGATCTCGACGGCGTCGGCCGCCCCCTTGGCCCGAAGCTTTGGTGCAACCCCTTTCAAAAGCGCAGCCCGACGCGCGAGGTCGACAGCCAGACGCGTGGCCTCAACCGCGGATGCGGTCACAGCGCGATGACAGGCTAGGCGCAAATCGTGGCCCAGCTTGCGCAGGTCGGCACGTTTCAAACCCGCGGCCAGCAGCGGCACGACATGATCCCAACCAAGCGCCTCGGCGAGGGCGGCGTCCGCGAGGATCAACGCCGGGACTTCGGCACGGGGTGCCTCCGTCAGGACAGCATCTAGCACCACCACGGCACGGGTCACCGGTGCCCCATGTCCCGCATCCAGCCACGTGGCGATCTGGCACGACTCGAAGGTCGGTAAAACTCGGCTCAAAGCCTTGACCGACACCGACCGTTCCACCGCGCGACGCCAGGCAAGGTAAGTTTCCCCCGCGGGACCAGGTAGATCGCCAGGGCGCAGAAGATGAATCGCGTCGCGCAGCTCTGGGGCTCTTTCCGGACGACCAGAAAACCCGACACATGCCTCGGCCGCTCGCAGCGCCAGCCGATCCCGCAACAAGGCTTTGGGGACCTCTTCGCGTCCCAACACAAGATGCAGGTGGTTCAGCGCCGCGCCCGACAAAAACGCAACATCTTCAAGGGTTTCAGTGCGTGCAGAGGTGACCCAGACAGGCATCCGGGGTAACGTGTCCAAGTCGTTGATCTGATCCGGTCGAGCAAATGTCATGCCCAGAGCCTACATTGTCGCGGCGCTTTATACCAGAAAATAGCGAACTAACCGCCTCGCCTTACAGTTTGCATTCATGTCCAATAACCTTGCGTTATCGGACGTAAAAATGATATACTCAAGAACATGGGTCGTCTCACAAATAACAGCACCAAAATCGAGGGGTCGGGCGGGTCAGAATCCGAGATTTCGAGCTCAGCGTCCTATGACTCGCTGAACGGTGACGAACACGACGAGAGAGATCGTTCAGACCGCGATGCAATCGCCCTGCCCTCTCATGTCGCGGGGTCCGGCGCGCTCGACCGGCTGATCGATACCGCCCGAGACTACGCCGAGGCCTCGACGGCCGGGAACACCAACAAGGCCTACGCGGCCGACTGGAAACACTTCACCCGCTGGTGCCGACTGAAAGGCACGGAACCTCTGCCCCCCTCACCCGAGATGATTGGACTTTATGTGGCTGATCTGGCTGCACCAACCGGGAAGACCCCTGCCCTTTCGGTCTCCACGATCGAGCGTCGTCTCTCGGGGCTTTCCTGGAACTATAGGCAGCGCGGGTTCACTCTTGATCGCAAGAACCGCCACATCGCCACGGTTCTGGCCGGGATCAAACGCAAGCATGCGCGCCCGCCGGTTCAGAAAGAGGCGATCCTGCCTGAGGACATCCAGGCCATGGTGGCCAGCCTTCCCTACGATCTCCGCGGGCTCCGAGACCGGGCGATCTTGCTTTTGGGCTATGCAGGCGGCTTGCGCCGGTCGGAGGTGGTCTGCCTCGATGTGCATAAGGACGATACTCCGGACTCCGGCGGTTGGATCGAGATCTTCGATGGAGGCGCCCTGCTCACCCTCAATGCCAAGACCGGATGGCGCGAGGTCGAGGTCGGGCGCGGCTCAAGCGACCAGACCTGTCCCGTCCACGCGCTGGAGCAATGGCTACACTTTGCCAAGATCGACTATGGCCCGGTCTTCGTACGCACATCGCGGGATGGCAAACGTGCGCTCGAAGCCCGCCTCTCCGACAAGCACGTCGCACGGCTGATCAAGGCAACCGTTCTGAAGAGCGGCGTCAGATCCGATTTGCCGGAAGCCAAGCGGCTGGAAATGTTCTCCGGTCATTCCTTGCGCGCCGGACTCGCCTCGTCGGCAGAGGTTGATGAGCGCTATGTTCAAAAGCAACTCGGACATGCGTCGGCCGAGATGACCCGGCGCTACCAGCGCAGGCGCGACAGGTTCCGGGTGAACCTGACCAAAGCGGCAGGGCTGTGAAGCTCAAGAAACTTGACGCGTTGGTGAAGCGCTAAGGTGAAATTCCAGCGCTTCAGTTTCAGCTTACTGCTTCAATTGAAATCGGGAACTAAACGCGACAAC
>NZ_JAZHDA010000001.1:0-312 GCF_036553525.1 Pseudotabrizicola sp. L79
GCTGGGGCGGGTGCGGGGCGGGGAGGCCCGGGGGGGGGCCTGCCGCTCGCGCGCCCCCCCCGCGGGGGGCGCCCCCCGCGCCCCCCCCCCCGACCCCTCCCCCGGCCCACGCCCGGGCGCTGGGCGCGGCCCCCCCCCGCCCCGCGGCCGGCGGCGCCGCCCGGGCCCCGGGCCCCGCCCCCCCCCCCCCCCCCCCCCCCCCCCCCCCCCCCCCCCCTTTCCTTGCCTGACGCGCTGCCCGTTGGCTGACTCTGCGCTTGAATTTGATCAAATTTTCAGGCAGAACCAGATCAAGTCAAGAGGCCAACATGA
>NZ_JAZHDA010000007.1:0-327 GCF_036553525.1 Pseudotabrizicola sp. L79
TGGAGGAGTACGGGGGGCGGCTGATTTGCTTCGCGATGCAAAGGCTCGGCACGTCCCCCCCGGCGGAAATCAGTCGCTCCCCCTCCTTGAACGGGCCGCCCCTATGAACGCCCCCTGCCCATAACTTGAAAGCCGCGCCGGTGACGGGTGGATGAGAATTACCCGGGAAGAGGCGAATGCGACGATCCACAGCCATGACACGGATCCCTGACCCCTGCCCCGCACTCCCGGCGCGGCACATACCCGCGGCCAAGCCGCCGGTCACGGGGAGGCGGTCCTCTGGCACGATCTGATCCGCCAGCTGCTCGCGAAGCGCCTCCGGGCCGG
>NZ_JAZHDA010000011.1:0-448 GCF_036553525.1 Pseudotabrizicola sp. L79
ATCGGGGTTCTGATTTCATGCGACATGTTGGCCAGAAAGGCTGATTGGCAAGCGGGGCCGAAGAGCGCAATGCCAGCTGGGCCAATTCGCGCCGCCGCTATGACGTCGCCTACGGCATCCGCCGCGCCGACGATCTGGCCGCGGTCGTGGCCTTCTTCGATGCCCGCAATGGCCGTCTCCACGGCTTTCGTTTCAAGGACTGGGCCGAGTTCAAGTCCTGCCTGCCGTCGAAGACGCCCGGCCCGACCAATCACCAGATCCGCAGTGGCAACGGGCCAGCCACCCTGTGTCAGCTCCCCACGCGCAAAACCTCGGGCGCGCAGTCCTGGACGCGCGCCATCACCAAGCCAGTCGCCGGTTCCGTCACCATCGCCCTGAACGGCGCGACGCAAGCCTCCGGCTGGTCGGTCTCGACCGCGACGGGATTGGTGACCTTCACAACCGCTCC
>NZ_JAZHDA010000014.1:0-350 GCF_036553525.1 Pseudotabrizicola sp. L79
ACTGGCCCCTAAACTGGCCCCTCCGGCCGACCCATTGGTTGATCCTTTGGCGGGGCCGCAGGGTGAGATCGAGTTGTAAGGAAAGGGGGCGCTGCCCCCTTGTCGCGGGGGGGGGGGGGGACACCCGCCCCCCCCCCGGGATTTTTGAAGCTGGAAAGCCCAGGCCCCCCCCCCCCGGCCCCGGGGGGGCGGCCTTGTCCGTTTCCATAGTCAAAAAACCCGGGGGGGGCCTGGGGTTCCCCCCCCACCCCGCGACAAGGGGGCAGCGCCCCCTTTCCTTACAACTCGATCTCACCCTGCGGCCCCGCCAAAGGATCAACCAATGGGTCGGCCGGAGGGGCCAGTTTAGG
>NZ_JAZHDA010000017.1:0-345 GCF_036553525.1 Pseudotabrizicola sp. L79
TCTGCCCCCTGGGGGGGGGGGGGCGCGGGCCCCCCCCGCCCCGGCGGGGCAGGCGGGGGGCGGGCGGTGGTCCGGGGGGGTGGGGCGGGCGCCCCGCCGCCCCCCGTCCAGGGGCCGCCCTGCGCGGGCCCCGGCCCCGCCGCGGCCGGGCGCCCCCCCCCCCCCCCCCCGCCCGCCCCCCCCCCCCCCCCCGCCCGCCCCCCGGCCCCCCCCCCCCCCCCCCCCCCCCCCCCCCCCCCCCCCCCCCCTGGTCCACAACCGCAAAAAACCCCGCCATGACAACATGGCGGGGCAAGAGGCACCGCAGGCGGACCACGGTGCAGGCGTAAAGCAAAGCGCAGCGGC
>NZ_JAZHDA010000019.1:0-346 GCF_036553525.1 Pseudotabrizicola sp. L79
CACCGCGTCTGGGGGCGCTGCCCCCACCCCCGTTCCCCCCTTCCCCCCGGATAATTATTAAAACATGAAGTAAAACAAAAGTTAAACAATGCCAGCCAAACAGACCCAGCCGAACAGGGGGGGACCCCCATGACGGTAACAGGTGAACCCTCCCAGCCTATTTTTTTGGGGGCAGGGCGTCCCCGCCCTGCTCGTCATCTGTTCAAAAATATACTCGGGGGTACGGGGGCAGAAAGCCCCAGGCCGTTGGCTGAAGCGCTGTGCTTGGGTTGTAAGGTCGCCTCCGGTTGGGGGCTGCAACAATCGGGACCTCTCGCCCCTGCTTCGCCCGCAGTCGCTTTCCGGT
>NZ_JAZHDA010000027.1:0-10106 GCF_036553525.1 Pseudotabrizicola sp. L79
AGGTTCCGGGTGAACCTGACCAAAGCGGCAGGGCTGTGAAGCTCAAGAAACTTGACGCGTTGGTGAAGCGCTAAGGTGAAATTCCAGCGCTTCAGTTTCAGCTTACTGCTTCAATTGAAATCGGGAACTAAACGCGACAACGCCTATGTCCGTGACGGCTTCCTGCCCGAGACGGTGCTTGGCCGGGCCGGTCGTCGCGAGACGGACGACCGCCTGCCCGCCATCGTCGCCGCCATCAAGGGCGCGGATCCGGACATCACGCTTCAGGCGATCTGCAGCCGGCTGGAAGCAATGCGCGAGCGAACACCCCGTGGGCGGACAAGCTGGCAGCCGTCTTCAGTGAAGATGCTGCTGGAGCGGGCCGAGAGGCTGGGCTTGCTCGACTGAAGTGCGAGAAACCCATCCCCTCATGCGAAGGGGTTCACGATGCGGAGTTGGCCCTCCACCAACAGGCCATTTTGCATGTCCTCGCTCCATAGCGTCGTGCATCCCGCGATTAGGGCACTGGCTACGATCATTGCATCGTAGACCGAAAAGCCGTAGCGCTCTGCCAGTGCGCGGCCGACGTCGTGGGTCTGGAGGGTCAGTTCTTCGACTGCGCACAATGCGCGGACGCCAGCAAGAAAGGCACCTGTCTCTTCCCAGTTGAGCCCGGCCTTGCGACGGCAGTTCACCAGCGCCTCGTTCAGCACTTGAACGCTGATCCGGGGCCCCTGCCCCAGGATCACCTCAGCGCGATCAGCCTTCGGGCCGTCGTCGAGCAGGTACAGGATGACGTTTGTGTCCGCGAACTCAGCGCTCATGCGCGTCGTCGCGGCTTAGGCGTTCCGCCGAGGGCAGCTTGCCCCTAAAGCGGCGCAAACCCGTCAGCACCTCATCTGCGCGGGCCAAGCGACGCACCCGCACCTGGCCGTCATCCTTCACAAGGTCGATCTGGTCGCCTTCCTTGAGGCCAAGCTCGCGAACGAGCTCCGCGGGCAAGCGGACGGCAAGTGAGTTGCCCCATTTCGCGACCTGCATCGCAACCTCCTGGTGTGGATATACGGAGAGAAAAGTATATCATGCTTGGTATCAGTGCAAGCCCGACCGCGAGACTGTATCGTTCTTGTGCACGTTGGCAGTCCAGACACCAAATCTAGAAAGCACTTGCACGAATCTAAGTCCTCCGGCAATAGTCACGGAAAAGGGCGACTAAACGCCAGAATCCGTGAACACGACGCGGACGCGAGAGGGCAGATGAGCAGAGCCGATACACAGGAAGACCTGAACGCCGTGATCCGTCAGCACTCCGAGTTGTTGGCGGCACAACTGCATTCTCAGCGTGAGAGCCTGTTCCCACCCGACGCGTCCAAGTCTATGCGCAAATTCACTTCTGGAGAAGCGGCAGCTCTTCTGGGTGTCAATGACTCATACCTGCGAAAGCTTCACTTGGACGGCAAAGGACCTTCGCCCGAGGTTTCTTCAGGGAACCGTCGGCATTATTCAGCCGAAGATATCCAGAACCTTCGGGTTTTGTTGGAGAAAACGGCTCGGAAACCCGGCGACTATCTGCCTGGTCGTCGGGCTGGCGATCATCTCCAGATCATTGGGGTCATGAACTTCAAGGGCGGCAGCGGCAAGACCACCTCGGCAGCTCACCTCGCTCAGCGGCTGGCTTTGACGGGCTACCGCGTGCTGGCGATTGACCTTGATCCGCAGGCTTCGTTGACGGCCCTACACGGCGTTCAACCCGAGTTCGACCTGCTGGATGGCGGTACGCTCTACGATGCCATACGGTACGAAGATCCGGTTCCGATCTCCTCCGTCATCCGCAAGACCTACATCCCCAACCTCGATCTGATCCCTGGCAACCTTGAACTCATGGAGTTCGAGCATGAAACCCCGCGGGCCCTCGCCCGGGGCAATGCCGGCCTATTCTTCTTTCGGGTCAAGGAAGTCTTGGCCCAGGTTGATGAGCAATACGACGTTGTTGTGATCGACTGCCCGCCGCAACTCGGGTTTCTCACGATGTCCGCCCTATCGGCCGCCACCGGAGTTCTCGTAACGATCCATCCCGAGATGCTCGACGTCATGTCGATGAGCCAGTTCCTTCGGATGACAGCTGACCTTATGGACGTCATCGCCGACAGCGGCGCCGACATGTCGCATGATTGGATGCGGTACCTCTTGACCCGCTACGAGCCGACGGACGCACCGCAGAACCGCATCGTCGCGTTCCTGCGCACGATGTACGGCGACAAAGTTCTGAACGCGCCGATGCTCAAGTCGACCGCGATATCTGATGCGGGACTGACAAAGCAGACCCTCTATGAAGTCGAGCGCAGCGCCTTTACCCGCACGACCTATGACCGGGCCATCGAAAGCTTGAACGCGGTCAACGACGAGATCGCCCAGCTCATTCAAAAGACATGGGGGCGCTGATGACTGACAGCAAGAAGAAGCGCATGTCCATGCTCGACAGTCTGGCAACTGCAGGGACGCCCCCGGTTACTGGAAGCATGATGTCGAGCAACCGGGCGCTGCGTTCTGCGCGTGACGCCGTTGATGCACATCACGTTTGGGAGCTCGATCCTGCAGAGATTCAGGATGAGCGGTATTCGGATAGGCTCGATCCACAGGACGTGCATGATCTTCGTACGTCGATAGAACTCAATGGGCAAACCGTTCCGATCCTTGTTCGGCGCCACCCTGCCGAGACCAATCGCTATCTCCTCGTCTATGGCCGCCGCCGCCTCGAAGCGATCCGTTCCTCGGACAAGGTGAGCAAAGTCCGTGCTCTCATTGCAAACCTCGATGATACGGCAGCGCTTCGCGCTCAGGTTTCCGAGAACACTGGCAGACGTGACCTGAGTTACATCGAGCGCGCCCTCTTCGCTCAGGAACTGCTCGACAATGGTTTTGGCTCGCAGGCACAGATTGCCGAAGTGCTGAACTTGACCCGTTCGGCGGTATCGATGTCGATCTCTGTTGCCAAGGCGATCGGAACGGCCCTGGCCCATGCAATCGGACCGGCTCACGGCGTCGGCCGTCCCAGGTGGGAGGCTCTGGCGAAGGAGCTTGCCGATACGGGGATCGATCTCGCCGAACTTTGCCGAGTTGCTCTTGATGTCCGTGCAAAGGCAGCGGCAAGCGAACAGTCCGATGGCGAGCATCAAGCTGATCCATCGGTGGCGGCTTTTGAGGCCGTTGCACGGTACGCGAAAAAGAAGGTTGGTCCGGCGCTTGGCAAGAAACTGAGACCGAAGACCAAGGCGCTAATCATCGACGGTACCCCTGTGGGCGCTATCAAGAGGTCAAGCAGGGCGGTCCGGCTTGACCTGACAGATGTAGACGATGCCTTCGCGGAGTGGCTCGATACCCGCGCGCAGGACGTCCTCGAAGAGCTTCACGATCGCTGGAGAAGCGAGAGATGAAGAGAGGCAGAGCAGCAACGAAAAGGAGGCACGGCACAGGCTAAAGAAAAGGTCCCGCAAAGCTTGCGCTCCACGAGACCCAGACTTTGATCTTAGCACTTTCAAGGTAGTGGGCCAGCGCAAAAACCGCAAGTCATATGTGATTCGCGGAGCGGTTTTTCTATGCCTTCGTGAATGACATCATGGAGTACACACCGATCTCGCCGTTTATGCGGCCGATCTCGCATGCGCATCTGCGTGTGATCGAGCGTCCAGAGGCATCTGTTCCCGGGAAGCCCGTTAACAAGTGGGAACTCCTTCGCGAGTTGTCAAAGGCGCAGGCCGCTTTTGGGGTAACCGAACGCGATCTCACCGTTCTGCAGGGGCTTCTTAGCTTCTTCCCAGACGATGCGCTTGGTGGAAACGCTGAAATGGTCGTTTTTCCTTCCAACAAAACGGTCTGTGAGCGGCTGAATGGTATGCCTTGCTCGACGATGCGTCGTCACCTCAGCCGTCTGGTAGAGGCCGGCTTGCTCATGCGGCGCGATAGTCCCAACGGGAAGCGCTATGTCCGTAAGCATGGCGATGAGCGCGTAACCTTCGGCTTTGACCTCTCCCCCCTCTATTGCCGGGCAGAGGAGATTGCCCGGGCCGCAGAGGCTGTGCGTGAGGCCGAGGACCATGTGCGCCGGATCAGAGAGATCGTCAGCCTCATGCGGCGCGACCTGGCCGCCCTGGCAGAGTTCGGGCAAGAGATGCTGCCCGGTCTTGGCCTCTGGGACCAACTGCGCGACAAAGCGGCGCTCACAGCTCGGGCGCTTCGCCGTAAGCTTTCGATTGAGGACCTTTCGGCTTACCGGGCAAATCTTGAAACCCTTCTTGATCAGGCACGGAACCTCATCGATGGTCCTGAAACAGAAGATATGAACACCAATGATGCCCGTTTTGAGCGTCACCATCATACTTCAAATAAAGACTCTATAGATATTGAACCTGCCTTAGAAAAAGGCGAGGCGGCTGCCGACGCACCTGATGCGGATACGGGTAAGATTGAGGCTGACGTTGAACAGCCAGACACAAGACGCGTACCTAAGATCCCGCTCCATCTGGTGATCGCAGGCTGTCCATCGCTCAAGACCTTCTATCAGGGCGATATCCGACATTGGCACCAGCTTTTCGACGCCGCCTGCCATGTGCGACCGGCGATGGGGATCAGTGCCTCCGCTTGGGCGGAAGCGCAACGCTGCATGGGCCCGGAGCAGGCGTCGATTGTTGTTGTAGCGATGCTGGAACGCTTTGCCGAGATCAAGTCGCCGGGTGGATACTTGCGCGCGCTGACATCCAAGGCAGCGGCGGGCGAGTTCTCCTGTGGGCCGATGGTCATGGCGCTGATGTCCCGGCGAAGTGCGGCCTAGTGTTCACAGCTGTGAACATGCAGCCAAGAGACCATCCATCTCCGCAGTTCACAGCTGTGAACTTTAGTCGTCGTTCTTAAACGGAAGTCTCGAAAGAGGGAAAGGGCTGTGGGTTTGAGGGGTGACGGGAAGTGAGATCGGGAGAGTGGCTTCCGGCGCCCGTCGTGGAGAAGATCTGATGGCGAAAGTTGCCCAGAAAGTCATCCTGTCCTCGTCGCGGGACATCCCCTTCGACAAGCTCGCGCTGAGCCAGTCCAACGTCCGGCGCATCAAGGCGGGCGTCCCCATCGAGGAACTGGCAGAAGACATCGCGCGGCGCGGGCTCCTGCAGGGGTTGAACGTGCGGGCTGTTCTCGATGCCGATGGTGTCGAGACCGGCATGTTCGAGATCCCGGCCGGCGGCCGTCGTTTCCAGGCGCTGTCGCTGCTGGTGAAGCAGAAGCGGCTGGCGAAGACTGCACCGATCCCCTGCATCGTGCGGGATGCTGCGTCGGAGATCCTCGCCGAGGATGACTCGCTGGCGGAGAACATGCAGCGCGTTGCCCTGCATCCGCTCGACCAGTTCCGCGCCTTTCAGGCCTTGCGCGAGAAAGGTCAGGGCGAGGAAGCGATAGCGGCGGCCTTCTTCGTCACGCCCCAGATCGTGAAGCAGCGCCTGAAGCTAGCTTCCGTGGCCCCTGCCCTCCTCGATGTGTATGCCGAGGACGGCATGACGCTGGAACAGCTGATGGCCTTCACCGTGACCTCTGATGCCGCGCTTCAGGTGCAGGTTTGGGATGCGATCAAGAACTCCTGGAATAAAGAGCCCTATGCGATCCGCCGCATGCTGACGGAAACCTCCGTACGGGCCACCGACCGTCGGGCGACCTTCGTCGGGATCGAGGCCTATGAGGCCGCAGGCGGGACCGTGGCCCGCGACCTGTTCCAAGGCGATGACGGTGGCTGGTTGGAAGATCCCGCTTTGCTCGATCGGCTCGCCGCTGAGAAGCTCCGGGCCGAGGCGCAGGCCCTGGTCTCCGAGGGCTGGAAATGGATCGAGGTTGCGACCGACCTGCCCTATGGCTTCAGCTATGGTTTGCGCCGCGTTCATGGCGAAGCCGCTGCGATGTCGGAAGCCGAGACCGTGGAGCATACCAAGCTGCTGTCTGAATATCGCGCGCTGGATGCCGAGTGGTCGGAGGCGGACGAGATCCCCGAAGACATCGACGCGCGGCTCGCGGAACTCGCCGAGGCCATGGAGGCTCTTGAGGCACGTCCGATGATCTTCGATCCGGCGGAGATCGCGCGGGCCGGGGTTTTCGTGACCTTTGATCGTGACGGCCAACTGGTCATCCACCGTGGTTTCGTTCGCCCCGAGGATGAAGCGCCGATCCAAGGGCCGGATGCCGAGGACGCGGCGGGGCAGGGCGGCGATCCCCATCTCACAGGATCGGAGCCGACGCAGTCCTACGTCGATGGTGCCGGGTCGGCCGTGATCACCTCGGGCGGCCAGCCGTTTGTGACGACCTCCGAAGATGACGACGACGGCGTGCTGAAGCCGCTCTCGGAACGCCTGGTGATGGAGCTCACCGCCCACCGGACGCTGGCGCTTCGCGAAGCCGTTGGCCGCTCGCCAGACGTCGCCCTGACCCTGCTTCTGCTGAAGCTGGTGACCGACACCTTCCGCAGCTCGTCCGCCACCGGCTCATGCCTCGAGGCGTCGGTGCGGCACGTGTATATGGCGGCACAGGCCCCGGAGCTGAAGGATAGCGCAGTGGCTGAGGCCATCGATGCCCGTCATGCTGCCTGGGAAGCAGAATTGCCCTTGGGCGATGACACTGCGCTCTGGGAGCGACTGTCGACGCTGGACCAGGCCAGTCGCCTGGCGCTTCTCGCCCACTGCCTGAGCTTCGGCGTCAATGCGCTGCATGAACGGGTGAACCCCTATGGCGCGGGCATCTCGGCCTCTGGTCTCACGCGCCGGATGAAACACGCCGACATGTTGGCCAAGGCGGTGGATCTAGACATGGTCGAGGCAGGATGGGAACCGACGGCCGAGACCTATCTCTCCCGCGTTCCCAAGGCACGGATCATCGAAGCCGTGCGCGAGGCGAAGGGTGAGGGCGCGGCCCAACTCATCGACCACCTGAAGAAGGGCGACATGGCTGTCGAGGCCGAGCGGCTGCTCAAGGGCACCGGTTGGCTGCCGGAGGTTCTGCGCCGGGCGGACCTCGTGGCACTTCAGGGTGAAACATTGGAAGGGCAGGGCGACGAGGATGGGATTGCGCCGGAGGAAGAGGACATGTCCTCGGACACGGTCGACCTTCCGGCCTTCCTCGTCGCCGATTTGCCTGACGATCTGGCACAGATGATCGCTGCCGAGTGACATTTGCCCCCGAGGGCGGGGAAACCCGCCCTCGTTTCACACAAAACACAACAATATCAATAATATGAGCGAAAATCTTCGCGCTCAGAATGAGGAATCATGTCCGCAACGACCATTATCGATACAGCACCTCTGGGTGCCCTGATCCGTTACACCGACGGCAGCCCCAAACCTCCTGCGCGGTTCACCAAGAAGCTTGCCGCTTGGGAGCGCTCCAATGGAATCGGCCGTCTTGTGAAGAAGGAACCGCCCAGGCCTTATGCGACTTGGACCGCTCCAGCTTCCTTCACGCTTCACGAAGGCAACTTCTCTTCCGATGGGGTCATCCTCGTCACCATCATGCGCAGCCATTCCGCCGACAGTGGCCTGACCTTCGACGTCGTCGAGGTGCCGCAGCCGGGTCAGGTCAAGATCCTCCTCGATTTCGGCGGGGCGATCGAGCTCCTGCACCTTGCCGCAAACGAAACGGCGGCAGAGCTTTGGATCGCCAGAGAAGGGTATCGCAATGCAAGGCTGGAAGTGGTCGGCGCCAGCGACGACGACACGGCAGGGGAGGCGAACCTCGCCGCCTGAGCCTTTACGACAGAAGCCTGAGGCCCGCCCAAGGGCGGCGATCTCCCAAGATGACCCTGTCCCCCAAAGAGGGGCAGGGCGCCATAGGTCCCATCCCCGTCTCGCCTGCTCGTACCTTCATCCTGGCAGCAGTCTGGCGGGGTGTGCATCAGCGGGTCCATCGGCTCCTGGGGCTTGAGCCCCATCCCCCGCTCGCCATTCCCTTCCTTGGCCCGAGGCCGGTCTTCGAGATCAAGCCGCGAGGGCTCGGACTACGGGGCAAGCCCGTGCCGCCGGGCGGATTCGAGCAAGTCGAACGCACCCGGTGATGTCAGACCGTCTCGGGCCTTCGGGGTCCTGTCGCGCGGGGGATGGTCCTCCGCCTCCAGACAGGAGCCGAAAAGATGTCCCGCAAAGATGCACACGCCTACGCCGCCAGCCTCGCCGCCACGCTGATGGTCGCCATCGTGGTCTTCCAGGCCGGGGATGGGTCCTATGGTGCCGTCCCCGCCGATGAAATCGACGGAGACGAGGTGGCCATTGTGGGAGAAATCGATCCCTTTCAGTGAGGCTTCGGCCTCACTCCGCAAAGGCCCGGGCGGCGCGTTGGCGCCACCCGGGCCCTTCTTCTGTCAGCCACTGTGGCCGACAGGTACAAGGCGCCAAGACGAGCTCGGCACGACCTCCTCCCCAGAACAGGCAGATCGCGCAAAACCGCGACAGCCAATTTGTTCGACCAGTCGGGGGGCGATGTTCGAGGAAATCAAGTTGATCGCCCTGCAACCGACGGGAATAGTACCCTTCGATTGGGAAGGGACCCCGAAGTTGCTCTACAAGGATCTGATCGCCACCTATGGCGCTTCTCTGGCTGGCCGGTCGTCTTTGCAAGATGACATGGTGTGGCACCTGGTCCCATCGGATGACCTGACCCGATTTCGCCGATATGCACTCGACGCCCTGATGAAGGCCAAGGTCTATCTGCTCGACCATCTGGCGGCGAACTACGCAGACACCTTGCATGATACCTTACAGGAGCGCGCTGTGGGCACCGGAACTCAGGCGATGTCCTACCTCGGCGATATTCGGTTCCCCGCGAAGGTAACGTGGGTTGAGTTCGATTGTCGGGCTTTGGGTATCGCCCGTTTCGAGAGGCGCGCGCCGTCGACGCTTCACGACGATGGCCCTCGAGGTTCCGGATTGCACGGCTTCCTCATCGACAATCGTCAAGAAGACCATCTGAGAATAACGATGTTCGCCCGACCCGAAGGGGCAAGGGTCATGGACCCGATGAGTTTCATGCGGCTCAATCGAACGGCTTCAGGTCAGCTGGACTATGAGGATGTGAAGTTCGAATTCAACCAGTCGATGATCGATTTTCGCGTCCGAACAGGGGACTCCGAGCAGAAGCTCGAAGCAAGGCGAACCATTCACTTGATCAACACAGGCTCGGAGCTGTTCATTCCTTGTGCGCTGTTCGCAATGTTGGTTTCGCCGGACCTCGGTGGCATCATTCCTTCCGAATCCGAGACCTTTACTCCCAAGGAGGCAAAGACGGCCCGAAAGTTCGGGAAGTCCTGGATTCTGGGTGCCCAGAAATCGCATCTGACCATCAGGATCGGCCCACAAGCTGTCGCGCATATGCAGGAAAGGTTGGCCCGTCAGGCGTTTGAGCGCCTCTCGCAAGAGGAACGCAACGGGCCGGTTCGTCATTGGGTGACCGAGCATGAGCGTCACTACCGCAGCGGCAAAGTGGTGTTGATCAAGGGACACCACCGAGGACACCCGCCAGACCCCGGTCTGCCGACGCGCGTCATGGGCCCAAGACCTGAGGCTATCGATTTCTCCGGTCGGGCGAACCCGCCGTCCGGGTCAGATTGAGCAACTCGGTCCTGATCCGATTTCTGGCCTAGACTGAAATCGGCCACTGTGGGTCCCCCGCCTGACATGTGACCGATCGGCTTTCAGAACCATAACTCGTCGCAATTGTCGACGCTTGGATGGCCGAGGCCCGTTCCAGTCAGTGAGGCTGTCGTCCTTCGCAGCGATGGTCTCTGGTCGTCGTATGCAACACCGCCGCGCATTGGTCTTCCGTGGTGAGGCCGGTCACAGATCTGAACCTCTTGCCCATTCGGCAGTTCTATCGGCGCCCCTGTCTTTAGATTGAAATCCGGTGTTCAGGTGCTGCTCGGTGTTCCAGCGGCTCCGCAGTATCAGCGCGGGGTAGGGTAGTAGCCGGACGGAGGGGCAAGGGGCATGTGTGGGCGTGGTGAGACCTTTTCATATTCCCGGGATGGTTCCCCCTTGGGCCTGACATCGCCGGATGAGGTCGGCTGAACTCGTCTGCTTGGGGTTCTCTCCCCTGTGGTCTGGTTGAGGCACCTC
>NZ_JAZHDA010000028.1:0-341 GCF_036553525.1 Pseudotabrizicola sp. L79
ACTCGCCGAGGCTGCCGACTCGGCCTATTCCCTAACCCGCGGGCTGAAGGACACGTCCAGCGCCGCAGAAGGCGCAGGAGGTGCTGCTCGCGACGCGGGGGCGGCATAGTCCGACGGCGAGGACACGGCGCTCTCCGGCTGGGAGGCCGTCACCGCCGCACTCGCCGACTATGCCTCCAAGTCGCTCGACATTGTCTGGGATATCGGCTGCGCGCTGGTCGGGGCCTTACAGAGCGCCGATAACGCTATCGGTGACTTCGTGAAGACCGGCAATCTCGACTTCCGCGTTCTTGTGTCCTCGATTATAGCCGATCTTGCGATGCTGGTGGGGCGCCGCTTCA
>NZ_JAZHDA010000047.1:0-311 GCF_036553525.1 Pseudotabrizicola sp. L79
GGTGGCGATACCGGCACGGGCGGCGGTGACACGGGCACAGGTGGCGGTGATACCGGCACAGGTGGCGGTGATACCGGCACAGGGGGGGGTGACACGGGCACGGGCGGCGGGGATACCGGCACCGGCGGTGGCGACACGGGCACGGGCGGCGGTGACACGGGCACAGGCGGCGGCGATACCGGCACTGGGGGTGGTGAGCCGGGGACGGGGGTCGGTGCCTCGGGCTCTGGCGGTGGCGATACCGGCACTGGTGGCGGTGATACCGGCACAGGCGGTGGTGACACGGGCACAGGCGGCGGTGATACCGGCAC
>NZ_JAZHDA010000029.1:0-372 GCF_036553525.1 Pseudotabrizicola sp. L79
TTCCTAACGTGTTTGCGCTGCGGGTTGTAGAAAAACTCGATGTAGTCGAACACGTCTTGGCGCGCTTCTTCGCGGGTTTTGTATTTCCTGCGACGGATGCGTTCGCGTTTGAGCAGGTTGAAGAAGCTCTCTACGACAGCATTGTCCCAGCAGTTCGCTCGGCGGCTCATGCTGGGAGCGAGATTGTGCTGTTCCAGGAACCCCTGCCACTCGTAGCTGGTGAACTGGGACCCCTGGTCCGCTGCCCGGCAGCGGTTTGCCTTCAAACCGCGAGAGGGGGAGTGCACATAGACCTTGGTCTTTGGCTTGCGACGCCAGACGGCCATCAGCAGGGCTTGCAGCGGCAGATCGGTGTAGGCGCGGCCCTGCATC
>NZ_JAZHDA010000030.1:0-378 GCF_036553525.1 Pseudotabrizicola sp. L79
TCGACATGGCCAACACTTTCGGTCCCCTCGGTGACCGAAACCTCGACGGTATCACCGCCGCCGGTGCCGGTATCGCCACCGCCTGTGCCCGTGTCACCGCCGCCGGTGCCGGGGTCGACCGCCCCGGTGGCCCGGTCTCGACCGCCGGGCCGGGAGTGCCCGCGGCACCGCCCCCTGTGCCCGTGTCACCGCCACCCGGGCCGGTATCGCCACCGCCGGTGCCCGTGTCACCGCCTCCTGTGCCGGTATCACCGCCGCCCGTGCCGGTATCACCCCCGCCAGTGCCCGTGTCACCACCGCCACTTCCGCTCTCACCGACACAACGGAAGGGCTCCGAGGCCCGATAGAGAGTCTCCGGTCACCTCGAAAAATAATAGA
>NZ_JAZHDA010000031.1:0-372 GCF_036553525.1 Pseudotabrizicola sp. L79
TTCATGCCGCGATGAGCCATTGTTATGAACCAGAAGTCGAAGTGGTTTTCCAAAGACGTAATGCGTCTCGCCGGAAACATATTGGCGATCTGACTGTCGGGCCTGTCCTTCGAACTCTCTTTGCTTCCTCTTGATCCATCGGAGATGCAGGGCCGCGACTACACCGATCTGCCGCTGCTAGCCCTGCTGTTGGCCGTCTGGCGTCGCAAGCCAAAGACCAAGTTCTATGTTCACTCCCCCTCTCGCGGTTTGAAGGCAAACCGCTGCCGGGCAGCGGACCAGGGGTCCCAGTTCACCGGCTACGAGTGGCAGGAGTTCCTGGAACAGCACAATCTCGCTCCCAGCATGAGCCGCCGAGCGAACTGCTGGGAC
>NZ_JAZHDA010000035.1:0-25180 GCF_036553525.1 Pseudotabrizicola sp. L79
TCCGCGATAGACCACAGGAACCTCCCCGCCGTCCGCACCGCCAGCGCTTTGATCCGCGCGGAGCGGACGGCGGGGCCCCTCCTATGGACTATCGCTACCCGACAGGTCGAGAAAAGCCTTGCCTGTCCAGATAACATCTAACCAGGCATGCACGGCGATGAAGTCGTCGACCGTGCCGCCCCATTTCTTCACGGAGGACAGGGCGTGGTGATAGGGATGTGCCATCGCCGCCCCCTCAGAAATCGTGCGTGTAGAGTTCGGACGAGGTGAAGCGCTCGTTGAACTCGAGGTGGATGGTGCGAGCGCTAGCGTCGAAGCAGAATTCGCCGTAGGCCCCGTCGTTGTTTTCCCAACCTCCATGGGTGTCAGACAGCAAGTCGTAGGCCAGTTGCTCGACGACATCTTCCAGCGAAAGCGCCCGAGTCTCGACCTCCGGGTCGTCCCAGGTCAATGCGGCATAGGCGATCTCGGTCTTGGGGAAAGCAACCTCGGTCTCGCCAGCGTAGGCAGCGATACTCTCAACCTGACCGCTGTCGCCATAGCCGTCGAAACACACAGTCACATGTGTGATGCCCGCGGCAGTCAGGCCATCGAAGAGGCGCTCCTTGTTGACCGGTCGCAAAGCTGCGATCCGCGCGTCACGCTCGGACTGCCGAGCCAGCACGGCGGCGAAATCAATCCTGGACGGCGCCATCGGCGCGGCCAGAGTGGGTTCGATCTTGGACATTGGAAACTCCGAAATGAGGGAATGGATCTGAACCCCGAGGCTCTCTCTCGTCCTCCTAGGCTCACATCCTCCCCAGCCCTTCTCTGACTCTCGGGCGTCACGCCGCGATCTGCAGGGCGCGAGACGCGAAGACACGCCAGAGTGGATCGACAAGACGGGCATCGAGAACGTCGGCGTGGTGCCGCAGCCGTCGCGCAAGGCCATGTTCATGCCACTCGGCCGCCCGCATGGCCTGCGCACGGGCCTGGCTGGCCTCAGACACGACGGCGCGGACTTCGGCTGCATCCGAGACCGGGTGGCACCATGCGACCCCGCCCTCACAGGTAGCTCCGGCTAGAACGAGACGGCCCTCCCGATCGAGGATCGCCAGGATGCACGGAGCGTCTTCAGGTATGATATCTTCGGCGTGAACGATTGCCCCCTGCATGGCCTCGGTCAGCGTGGCAAACCGCGCCAGTACCTTGGGGTGTGCCTGCCCGGACATGAGAGCCCCGGGCGCATGGCAAGCCGTCGTGAGTGCGAACGGCAAATCTTGATCTGCAAAAGCGGTCGGGAAGCTCGGTGGCAAACCTGTTTTCTGCGTTTCCGGCCGAGTTTGGAGAGGAAGGTCGAACATGGCATATCTCCGACGGTGCGGAGAGCCTCTCTCCCCGCTTCAAACCGTCAAAGACCAAACCACCGCCCTCTTCCTCGGAAGGGTGACGGCGGCAGGCTCGCAAGGTGCGTCAGAGCTTGCCCAGGGCCCGCAGGCTCAGTTCCGTCCCGGCGCCGACGATGATGTGGTCGTGCAGCGTTAGGCCAAAAAACTTGCACCCCTTCTAGACCTCCTTGGTCATGCTGAAATCAGCCTCCGACGGTGTCGGATCGCCCGAAGGGTGGTTGTGGATCAGGATCAGGGCGCTGGCGTTCAACATCAGCGCCCGCTTGATCACTTCGCGCGGATAGACCGGAACATGGTCGACCGTGCCGGTCGAGAGGAGTTCATCGGAGATGATGCGGTTCTTGCGGTCGAGGATGTCGCGGGCCTCGAGGACGATGGTTTCTTCCTGGGGAGTCATGGGCGTCTCGCTGACTGGCACGCACCGAGGCCCCCTGCCCTTTCGGGGCGGGGCCAGTGGCATGCTTGTTGAAGGGAAGTGCGCGACCGCCGCGAATGTAGGCGGTCGCTGTGTCGGGGTCCGCGTCAGCCGACCCGGTCGAGGAGCTTCTTGGCGCGCCCTTCCATGTCGAGGCGGGCATCCTGCTGAGTCTTGTCGCGCGCGAGCCGCGTGATCCCCTGCACGAAATCGAAGATGCTCTCGGGCGGGCGGCCTTCCTCCATCAGCACCTTCTCGATGATCTTGCCGGATTCGGCCTTCGAGAAACCGCGCTTGCGCAGGAAATCCGCGCGGTCCGCGTCGCTGCGCGCCACGATCTGCTGGCGCGCCGCCTTGATGCCGTTCACGAACCCCTGCGGCGAGGAATTGGCAAACCGCGTCAACGCGGGCGCGGCCTCATGTGCGAAGCGCGAAGCGGCGTATTTCGAGTGACGGATCTTGATCTCCTGGAAATCCTCGACGCCCCAGAGGTTGCGGTTCTGGCACACCGCCCGCAGATAGAAGCTCGCCATGCCGAGGGTCTTCGCGCCCACCTCGGAATTCCAGCAATAGAAGCCCCGGAAATAGAGATCGGGGGAGCCGTCCGCCAGCTTGCCCGCCTCGATCGGGTTGCGATCATCGACCAGGAACAGGAAGACATCGCGGTCCGAAGCGTAAAGCGTGGTCGTATCGCGGCTGATTTCGACATCGGGGTTGTAGACCCCGGTCGACCAATCCAGCACACCCGGTACCTTCCAGCGCGTATCGCCCGTGCCATTGCCCGCGATGCGCTGAACCGCCTCGACAAGCTCGAAGTCATGGATGCGGCCGTAGTCGGGACCGGTCACGGCGCGCAGTTCCGTGCGGCCATCCTCGGTCTCGAAGGTCTTCACCTGCTCGGCGCGGTGGTTGGTCAAACCGTATTGCAGGTTGATCCCCGCCAGAGGCGCGGGAAGCTGCCGCAGGTAGGATGCCGGGGCACCGACGATGCTGGCAAGCTGGCCGAAGGCCCAGTGCGTGGGTGCGACCGGCTCATGCGCTTTCGGCAGGACCAAGTCGAGCCGCTCTGCACTGTCGCGCGCTGCCTCGACACGGATGTCGGCGGTTTGCACCACCCGGCTGCGGCTGCGCTCAGAGCGACCCTTCACATTGGCCCAGAGATCGTCGAGCGACAGGTACCGCTCGTCATCCGGCCTGTTGAACCATTCGGACGACACCCGCCCATTCCGGTCACCCCGGCTCACATCCACTTTCCAGCCACCAGCCCGCGTCGGCTGTACCGCATCCAGAACTTCCACAACGCCCATCGGCATTCCTCCGCGACAGGTGCCGGGAGCCACTCTCCCAGCCCTCAACCTGTCACCGGGAAACCGGCCAACCTCAAACTCTCTCGGGCAAACGGCGCTAAGTCGGATGCGCCGCACGCCCGCAACTCGCTGGTGTTGACCTGCGTTCAAAAATGGCAGAGGTTAAACAAGGCCTTTCTCGCAGGCCGGTGTGCCCGCCACGCGAAGCTTTGCAGCGATCTTGATTTCGAACAGCAGACCTCATGCCATCGGCGGGTCTGATTAGCAGCGGGCACCTAGTCAGATCCAGCTTGGACATGGATCATGACAGAGAACACTAAGCTTAAGACTTTGAAACTCCTGGCGAAGCGTTACGCTAGGGCGACGGGTCAACCACAGCACGTAGCACTCGACTTTGTTGCCAGTCGAATGGGCTTTGCTCATTGGAATGCGTTGACAGGCAGCGCCAAAGGAGAGTGGGTTCCCTCCGAAGCACAAGTTGCCACGATCAAGGCCTTCGTGGAACGGATCACTTCCTACGAGGGTGCGACCTTCGACCATATCTTCGGAAGCCCCGATGCCGTCACTCGAGGAGAAGTACGGGGGCATCCATACGAACTGAAAACAATGCTTGGTGACGTCCGCATGGATGGTGAGGGTTGGCAGATCGTGCTGCCAGAAAACCCTTTGGCCTCCCCTCGTGTCGAGATCGACATCAAGCATGCCCAGACCAGCCCGATGAACGATCGCGTGCTACGTGAAGAAGCCATCGGGATTGCGAGGGAATTGATGCAGAGCGTCAAGGCGCGACGATTTGCAGATTGGCCGCGGCGCGCCACGAAACCGGATGCAGAGGGAAAGGTCCGCCACCCGTTCTTGGAGATAGAGGAATCAAACCTCTGGTACTGCCTTCACTGCAACGCAGAGATCACCGGTCCACAGATCGCTGGAAACCAATGGCACTGCCCCTGCTGCGGCGCATCACCAATCAACATTTTTCCAGAAGCCTTCTGGCTGGGACCGAACGATGAAAAACCGGTGCCAGTCCAATCCCGCGCCGAAAGGCAAGAGATTGAACCCATCGTGTCAATTATAGATCCGCGGCCAAGGCTTGACCCCGACAGTGACCAGGTGACCCATTTGATCCGGGCTGCCCTTTTCGAGGATGCGACCAATGCAAGCGAGCGCATGGGAGCGAGTCTGGCCGAAATCTGGGTTGATGACGATCTCGACGTGGTTGTTTCCTTCGAGGATCACTACTGGCCCGAGGACAAGGAGCCGACTGCTGCGATCGAAGTGGCCGCACTGCTTGGAATCGAGATTGAGTTGGAAGTTACTTGGTCGGATCCGTTGTTCGCATGGCCCGGTTTGGGCACCGTGACCCAGAGCACGGCCGAATATACGCGTTTGATGCTCGACGCGTATCGCAGTCACGGCGCGACCAGAACCAAAGACGAAATCTAGCTCGTGCGCACGTTGAACAATTAGGCGCATTCAAGGCGCTCAGCACCGGAAGGCAAGCGTGGGTGCCTTTTCCAGTGGCCCGAAAAGACTTTAGCCCGGCGGTCTAACCCGCCGGGCTCGAGGGGAGACCCCGTTCCTCAGAACGGGATCTCGTCGTCGCGGTCGACCAGCTCGGGGTTTTCGTTCTCGGCCGACTTCGGGCGGCTCAGGAAGTCGACCTTCTCGGCGATGATCTCGCAACCGTAGCGGTCGTTCCCCATGCTGTCGATCCACTTGGTGTAGTGGATGCGACCGTGGACGAGGACCTTCATGCCCTTTTCGCAATGCTCAGCGACCGTCTTGCCGAGACCGTTGAAGCAGGTGATGCGGTGCCATTCGGTGTCCATGACACGGTAGCCGTTCTCGTCGCGCATCACACGACCTTCCGAGAGGCGGGGGCGCGAGGTGGCGAGGCTGAAGTTGGTGATCTTGGTGCCGCTCTGGGTGGTGCGGACTTCGGGGGTCTGACCGATGTTGCCGGCGAGGATGACGATGTTCTGCATGATAAGCTCCTGTTTTTCCTGTCTTCGGGACCGTCCCTTCGACAAGACCCTGAAAAAGCCCGTCGGGTGACGCGTGCACGGTGGACAGCATGGACACCGGACACCCCCAGAGGACCGGGGTGGAGCGGGCAGGACGCCAAAGGCGTCCAACACGGCCCGGACTGACGCGGGGTTGCGCGCAGGAGACCGAACGGGATTAGGGGATTGTCAGTCGAAGGGACGGCCCAGAAGACAGAGAGATACGGGGAGCCCATGCCAGACCATGTCTCCTTGCCAATCGGGACTGTTTGACCCAAAGCCCAGCACACCGCTAGCGGCCTAAGTGGCTATCACCAGCTCTCACCCCTGCCCGCGCCTGCCGAGAAATCCAGGGCCCTACCGCGATGGGTTATCGATACCGGGAAATCCAGGACACGGACCGCACCAACGGCTGCTTTCGATCTCGACGTACTGTCGCTCAGCGAGCTGAAGAAAATGCAGAATGACGTCGCCAAAGCGATTGCCACATTCGAGGATCGGCACAAGGTGGAAGCCCGCGCCAAGGTGGAAGCTTTCGCCCGGGAACTCGGCTATTCCCTAGCCTACGGCGACCCCGAACAGCGCACCGACTCCAGCGGTCGCCGCCATGGCGAGTGCACCCCAGAGCGTGACCCTTGCAGCACCTCGAATAACACCAGCACCGCCAGCAGAAGCGCCTAATCCACCAAGAACCGCGAGGCCGAGGATCGTCGACACGGCGACCAAGAAAACGATCCGTGCATCCGGGACGACCAGTGCGACGATCAAGGGCAGCACCGCACCCACGGCGAAGGTCAGCGCCGACACCAAGGCGGCCTGGATCGGGCGGGCTGTCACGGTCTCGGAGATGCCAAGCTCGTCGCGGGCATGCGATCCGAGCGCGTCACGTTCGGTCAGTTGCACGGCCACCTTTTCGGCAAGGTCTCGGTCCAGCCCTCGCTCGACATAGATTTGGGTAAGTTCTTCGAGTTCGGCCTCGGGTGTTTCCGCCAGTTCGAGGGTCTCGCGCGCAAGGTCAGCGTTTTCCGCGTCAGTCTGGGAACTGACCGAGACGTATTCGCCTGCCGCCATGGACATCGCGCCGGCCACGAGGCCAGCCAGCCCCGCTATCAGGACCTCCGGCTTTCCCGATCCTGCTGCGGCGACGCCGACCACGAGGCTTGCCGTCGACACCAGCCCGTCGTTCGCGCCGAGAACGGCGGCCCGCAGCCAGCCGATGCGATGCACCATGTGGATTTCGGAATGCGAGAGGCGGCTCATGGCGTGGCTCCTTGCGCGATGTCATCCTGCCCGGAGGAGACAGCCTTTGGTTTCGGAATAGTGGGTTCATGGGGCGCGATGCGCAGCGCGCGGAGGGCGTTCAGGATCACTGCAACGTCGATGACCTCCTGCAGGAGCGCCCCCTGCACCGGAGTGAGATAGCCGAAAGCCGCCGCGATCATGCCCATGACCGAAAGGCCGATCCCGGCGACAACGCTTTCGACAGCGATGCGGCGCGCGCCGCGCGCGATCTCGATCCCTAGCCCGAGCCGGTCGATACGGTCGACAAGCAGCACGACATCCGCCGCCTCCGCCGATGCTGCGGCCCCGCGTGCGCCCATCGCGACACCCACATCGGCCGCCGCAAGCGCGGGCGCGTCGTTCACGCCGTCGCCCACCATCATGACGGGCCCGTGCTTGCGCTCGCTGAGGACGAGCAGGACCTTCTGGTCCGGCGTCAGCCCGGCCCTCAGACCGTCGAGCCCAAGCCCCTCGGTGACACGCTCGGCCACGTCGGCGCGGTCTCCGGTCGCGAGCAGGATCCGCGCGATCCCCTCGCGGCGCAGGCCTTCCAGCATGGCGCCCGCGCCGTCGCGCAACGGGTCGGACATCACCAGATACCCCGCCAGGTGACCGTCCACTGCCACAGCGACCAGGACCGATCCTGCGCCTTTGGCGGGGTGATCGTCTCCCATTCGCCCAACGCGGGACACAACGAAACCGTCGCCGCCGACGATCACGCTGTGGCCCTCGACATGACCCGCGACCCCTTCACCCGGAAACTCGGCAACCTCGGATGGCACGGGCAACGAGAAGCCCCGCGCCTTCGCGGCCGCAACGATGGCCTGCGCGACAGGGTGCTTGGAGGCCTGATCGAGCGCGGCAGCGAAGCGCAGGATGTCGCCCTCGGCCATGCCGTCATGGCTGTCGATCGAGACGATTTGCGGCCGGCCGTCCGTCAGCGTGCCGGTCTTGTCGAGGATCAGCGTGCGGATGCGCGCCATCGTCTCGAGCGGTCCCGCGCCTTTGATCAGCACCCCGAAATGCGCCGCGCGCGACAGGCCTGCGACCAGCGCGACCGGCACGGCCAGGATCAGGGGACATGGCGTTGCGACGACGAGCACGGCGACGGCCCGGATCGGATCGCCCGTGAACCACCAGGCAGCGAAGGCAATGCTGACCGTGACCGCCAGAAACCCCAGCGACCAACGGTCGGCCAGCCGCGACATCGGCGCCTTGGAGGCCTGCGCCTCTTCCACCAGCCGGACGATCCCGGCATAGGTGCTGTCCTTGGCCTCGTGAGTTGCGATCAGGTCGAAGGCTTCGCCCGCATTGGTCGATCCGCTCATGGCCTCGGCGCCGTAACGGAGCCGGACGGGCAGGGATTCCCCCGTCAGCGCCGAGGTGTCGACGAAGGCCGTCTCTGAGCTCAAGGTGCCATCCACCGGCACCACGTCGCCCTGCCGGATCAGAAGGCGGTCGCCGGGCGCAATTTCGTTCAGCGGCACTTCCTCCAGCCCGCCATTCCGGTGTCTTGTCGCGGTCCGGGGCACACGGGACAGCAGGTCGTGCATTTCACGGCGGGCACGCCCTTCCGCGAAGGCTTCGAGGAAGGTGCCGCCGGAATACATTACGGCGACCACCGCCGCGGCGAGGGTCTCGCCGAAGACGAGCGCCGCCGACATGGAGAGCGCGGCGACAATATCGAGGCCCACTTCGCCGGAACGCAGGCTGCGCAGGATCTCGACCACGAGCGCGGCGAGCGCGGGAACGACGCCCGCGATCCAGACCGCGTTCGCGACGTCGGGTTCGCCGGAAAAGTAGAAGGCAAGTCCCGCAATCAGGCCGGTCGCGGCAATGAGCAGGATAGCGGTCTTGAAGCGGTCGGTCCGTGTCGTTTCCATGCGGCTCATCTCCCCTCGGCTGAGGCGATTGCCGCTGGCTCTTCGGAAAATAGTCGTCCGACTCCCACGCCCCTTACGTTGACAACATCATCGCGCAAGAGGAACAGGGCGTCGAGGCCGCTTTGTTTTGCGAGCGTCGCGCCTTTGACCGGCCCAAGCACCATGAGGGCCGTCGCCCAGGCATCTGCCTCTGCACAGCTGCGGGCCACGACCGTGATGGAGGCCGGCGACGCGATCAGCGGCGCTCCCCGCCTCGGGTCCATCGTGTGCGACAGGCGGCGCCCCTGCACCTCGACCCAGTGACGGTAGTCGCCCGAGGTCGCGACGGCGGCATCCTGAAGCGCGAGGATCGAATGCGGCGTCCGGCGCTCGGCGTCCGGCGCCTCGACCGCGATGGTCCAGGCTTCACCGTCCGGCCTGAGGCCCATTGCACGCATCTCGCCATCGATCCCGACGAGTCCGTCGGATATGCCTTGATTGCGGAGGATTTCGGCCAGTCGATCCACGCCGTAGCCCTTGGCGATGCCATTCAGGTCCAGCGCGATGGGTGCGGCCTTGCGCACGTGTTCGCCGTTGATCTCGAGCACGTCATGCGCCGGGCGGCGCGAGGCGGCCATCGCGGTGCGGATGCCATCCGGCGCGGCGGCCTCCGGTCCGAAGCCCCAGGCCATCACCGCGTCGCCCATGCCGATGTCGAAGGCTCCGCCAGAGGCGCGGCCAATTTCCAGGCCGAGGCGTAGCACCTCGAGCAATCGTGCAGGAACAGCGATCCATTCACCGATCGGTGCCGCGTTGAGCCGCATAAGGTCGCTGTCCGGCTTCCAGGTCGACATCTGTCCGTCCACCTCATCCACGGCCGCCTGCAATGCCGAGCGGACCGGCCCCGGGTCGAAACCGGGGTCCGCGAATAACAGCGCCGACCACCTCGTGCCCATCGTCGGCCCGTTCAGCGCGATGCGCGCCCGCTCAGTAGACATCTTCGACATACCGCCCCTCCGCCTTCAGGACTGCTGGTGTCAGCCCGGCCGGCGCGAGGATCTCGGCCAGCGCCTCGGCCACGCCGGCGGCCATGTCTCGTCCGCCGCAGACCATCACGCGCGCCCCATTGCGGATGAGCTCCGCGACCTGAGTGGCCTCGCTGCGCAGCGCGTCCTGGACGTAATGGGGACGCGCCCCGCGCGAGACGGCCGTGACCAGCCGGCTTACACGCCCTTCGTCCTGCCATCCGGGGAACTCCTCGCCGTAGAAGAAATCGCTGTCGGGATGGCGCATGCCGAAGAACAGGTGGATCGGCCTGCGGCGCGTATTGCCGCGCACAAAGCCCGCTAGCGGCCCGATGCCGGTCCCCGCGCCGATCAGGATCAGGGGCGCCCGGCTTCGGCCCGGACGGAAGCCGGGGTTGGGGCGCAGGAAGGCGCTCACCGTGTCGCCAGGTTCCAGCGCTGTGAGCTGACCCGAGCAGAGCCCGCCGGGATGCTTCTTGACCACGATCTCGATGAAGCCGTCGCGGCGCCCAGAGGCGAGCGAATAGAGCCGCGGGACGGTCCCGCCTTCGGGCAGAATGCCGATCAGGTCACCCGTCTGGAACCGTGCGAACCCGCCCCCGAGCAGCCGTTGCCCGAGCGAGACGCGGGGAAACGCGAAGCGGAGGATGGCGGTCGGGGCCTGCACCTCGGCGCCGTAGTCGCGGCGCGAGACGAGGGTCAGCGTGGTCGTTTGCGGCTGGACCGGCTGGTGCGTCAGTTCGAGTTCGATCCCGAGAGCGTCTCCGAGCGCCCCGCCCCAGCGCGCGAAATCCTGCGGCGATTGCCGGTCGATTGTGTCGAGCGGCAGAAGCTCGGGCCAGCCCTTCGCCTCTGCCGCAGTCGCGACGGACTTGGCGAAGGCGCAATAGGCCGGAAAGCTGCGGTCGCCGAAGCCGAGCACTGCCAGAGGAATGTCCGGCGCGCGGTCGGTCGCGTTCAGCCGGTCGAGAAAGCCCTTCGCCGAGGCCGGCGCCGCGCCGTCGCCATAGGTCGCGGCCAGCAGGATGATCCGCCGGGCGTTGGTGTAGCGCTCAGGGCCGAAGCCCGACATCGGGCCGACATGGACGCTCTGCCCGGCTTTCGTCAGCGCGGCGTGCAGCGTCGCGGCAAAGCCCCAGGTGCTGCCGCCCTCGCTGCCGACAAGCAAGATCGTCTCGGCGCGTCCGGCGGGCTGGTTGCCCCGGATGCGTGGTCGCCCGGGCCGCCCGGCGAGCCAGACCAGCACGCCGGTCGCGCCCATGGCCGGCACGCCGAGCGCCATGAGCCCCAGCACGAGCCCCAGCGTCGCCGCACCCTGTCCGGTGTGCAGCATGTAGATGGTCTCCGAGACGCGCTCCCACCCGGTCAGGTCGGCCCAGGCCAGCAGCGCCCCGTCGCCCTGATCGAGATATCCGGTGCCCCGGTCGGTCTTGAGCGTGAATACGTCTGTTGCGTCGCCGGGATAGGGAAAGCTCAGCTCGCGCAACTCGGCGACCGGCGTTCGCCGAAGCGTGGGCATCCGGCCCGGAGCGAAGCCGGTCTCCCCACTGACCTCGGCAGGGGCGACCGGCAGGACGCCTCCGTCCGGCAGGAGATCGAAGGTAGACGCCGTCATCCAAAGCGCGGTCGTGGAGGACAGGACGAGGCCGACAACGGCGATGCGTGCGATCTCGGCGTGTAGCCGCCCGGCAAGCGGTCCGCGCAAGGGTGAAAACCAGCGTCGCCAGCCGCCCACCCGCCGCGCGACCAGCGTCGCGCCGGAGAGCGAGAGGATCAGCATCGCGGCCGCCCCTGCGGCCATGGCGATGCGGCCGCCGTCCCCGAGGAACAGCGAGCGGTGCAGGTTGGTGAGCCAGCGTTCGGCCTGGTTCGGGTCGGCCGAGGCTACGCCCTCACCCGTCGCCGGGTTGATTACGGCGGCACCCGGCGCGCCCTGATCGAACCAGTAGGCAGTGATCCGACCGGAGGGCGACCGGCGGATCTGCTCGACGCCCGGATAGACGGCCTGGATGCGGTCCGCGAGAGCGGCTACGGTCAGTCCGGCTTCCGCCTGCGGCGCGGCGATGCGCTCGGCCGCAGGGAAGACCGACAGTGCCGCGCCGCTCAGGCCCAGGATGGTGACGAGCGCAAGGGCCAGAAGACCCGGCCAGCGATGGAGTGCACGGATCATGGCCCCACCCTTCACATGTCGTAGGCGAAGCTGGCGATGTACCGGCGCCCGCGCACCGGCGTGCCCGCGCCGTCGGTCGTGAGCGGTACGGCCACCTCGTTCGGACTGTCGCGCATGTCCTCGACGGCCGCGTCGATGTGGAGCGTGTAGCCCGCATCAAAGAGCGCGTCGGCGAGGTCGAGCGTGATCTCGAGCGTGCGGCCCGCGCCGACGCTGGCGCCGGTGATTCCGTTCACCTGCGCGGTGTCGCCGCCGGTGGCGCGGTACCAATCGCTGAGGTGCTCGTAGTACTTGGACTTGCCGCCAGCCATCCAGAGACTGCCGACATAGGCGCCCGAGGTGTCGGTGACGTAGAGCGCGAGATAGGCCCCGTCGCCGCCGTAATTGTTGAGGGTCGTGGTGAGCGTCACCGGCCGCGCCATGGCGAGGCCGGGGAGCGTCAGCGCGGTGGTGAGCGCGAGCGTTGCGAGAAGCGATTTCATCGGGTTGATCCTTGTTCGGAGAGGAGCTTGAGAGCGGTTCAGTTCACCTGAACCTGCGGCGGGGTGCCGTTCCCGAAGAGGCCGTTCTGCGGAGGGGCGACCGTGCCGGCGGGCGCGGGATTGCGGGCGCCGCCACGGTCGTCGTCCTCATCCTCGTAATCCATCTCGACGATCTGCAACGTCGCCGGATCGAGCTTCACCTCGATCTCCCGGCCATCCTGATCTCGGCCCTCGATCTCGTAGCAGCCATCGTCGATCTCGAAGTCGCGCACGGTCCAGCCGTTTTGCTCAGCCAGCTGCATCGCGGCCTCGCGCGGCTGCCACTGGTCACGGGGCACGCGGCACTCGTCGTCGTCGGCCAGGGCGGCGCCAGCGGGCAACAGGGCGATCAGGGCGAAGGCGGTCAGGGTCTTCTTCATGGCAGGGTCTCCTTGTCATCTGCTGAGGACAATCTGGAGACAGGACCTGAGGCCTTCCTGACGCGTCGGCGATTCCCGCTTCAGCTTGCCGTCAGGAAAATGGCCCCGCCGATGAGGGCGGGGCCAAAAAGGTGCGAGCGCAGGCCACAGGGCTGACATGGCGATGCGCCCTGCCCCGCGGTTAAGCGAATTCGAACTGCTCGAAACGCACACGGCGAGGCGTTTGGCCTTGTGCTTTCAAGCCCTTGAGGACCCCGTCCTTCAGGCCGGTTGGGCCACAGAACCACAGATCGGCTTGCCTGACTGCGAAAGGGGTGGCGCTGATCAGCCGCTCAGCCGTGAGCCTACCATCGCGCGCCGTGACGATCACCTCGAAACTGAATCTCGGATTGCGGGCGACCGCAGCGCGCAGCGTCTCGAGCCCGATCGCCTCGTCTTGCGTCCGAACACAGTGGACAAGGTGAATGTCGCGCCTTTCCGCCTCCGTCAGGCTTTCCGCCCAGGCGAGGAACGGCGTGATGCCAATGCCGCCGGCCAGCCAGATCTGGCGCGCACCGCCCTTGCGGAAATCGAAGCGGCCATAGGGGCCCTCAACCTGCACGCGCGTTCCGGTCCGCAAGGTTGCGGGAAGGCTCCGTGTCCAGCCACCCAGAGCCCGGATGGAGAACGTCAGGGTGCCATCAGGGCGCGGAGAACTGGCGATCGTGAACGGGTGCGGCTCGGACAGTCCAGCTTCCGGCGCTCGAACGAAAGCGAATTGCCCGGGCCGCCACCGCATGGCCCGGCCTCTGGGGGTTAGTGTCAAGGTGGTCGTGTCACCGGTCTGCCTGATCTGGCTGACGGTGAAGTCTCTACGCCGTAGGTGCGGAGCGAGCAACTCGGTGAAGATCCAGGCGACCACTCCGGCGATGCCGAAGGTATTCAGCACCAACATGAATGTCGGGTCTACCCCAGCAGGCATGTCGACAAAAAACTGGTGAAACACCACGATTGCAATAAGGGCTCCCATGAAACGATGGCTGAACCGCCAGAGCTGATAGGGAATCTCGAGCCCGATGAAGGGCAATCTCCGGAACCAGCTGACAGCGACCAGGGCGAGAAGTGCGTTGAAGGCAAGTTCGCCCGCCTCTTCACCCAGGTCCCCAAGGGAGGTTTCACGCACCAAACGCTCGAAATCCGGCTCTACCTGCTGGTGCAGTATCATCAGGACCATCGCGGAAATGCCGAGCCATTTGTGGACCCGGTACATTCGATCGAGACCGCCGAACAATGGTTCCACCAGTGGCGGCCGTGCGGCGAGGATCAAGGTCTGTGCCATCGCGACAACTGCCGCGGCCCCGACGGCAATACCAAATGCTGCATCCGCACCATAAGGCGCATAGGTGTTCATCCCGAGCAGAGCCGCCAGCAGGCATGGCAGCGCCACCAGCACCGGGCCCGTCAGGGCCAGAGGAGAGTTGAGGGAAAGCCGAGGGAGTGTGGGAAGGCCCGGCGCGGAGACATTACCATCACGATGCGCCGTATCAGTCATCGTCGCGTCTCTCGTGATCGCGGTCGCGACGATCATGCTCGTCGTCCTCAAACTCGAACTCGATTACTTCCAACGTGGCCGGGTGGACCGTCACCTCGATCGCACGCCCTTGGGCATCCCGGCCGTCAATTTCGTAGCAGCCATCGTCGATCTTGATGCGGCGCACCGCCCAGCCATTTTCCTCGGCAAGACGGGCAACCGCGTCGCGCGGCTGCCAATCGGCCATCGGGACGAAGCAGTCGTCGTCAGCCAGCACCGCGCCGGCCGGGAAGACCGCGAGAAAGCCGATAATTGTCAATGTCTTCTTCATGGGGCACACTCCTAGTGGCTGGCCTCTTGATGCACTTCATGCGCTGCGAAACTGACGGCAGCCTGAACGGGGTCGACCCGCAGGCTTCAGCTTCGTGTCAGGCAGACGGATCATGGAGGGACAACGGACAAGGACGGGTACGACCATGCGCATATTGCTGATCGAAGATGACACGACTCTCGGCGCTGCCGTGCGCGACCAGATCGCAGCCGATGGCCAGTCAGTGGATTGGGTTACGCGGTTGGATGCGGCGGGCGATGCGATGGCTGCTACGTCCTACGACTTGATCCTGCTTGACCTGATGCTGCCGGACGGGCGCGGTATAGGGTTTCTCAAGGGCTTGCGCACGCGGGGCGACGTGACACCGGTCATCATTCTTACCGCACTCGACCAGGTGTCCGATCGGATCGACGGGCTTAATGCAGGCGCTGACGACTATCTTGTGAAGCCTTTCGACCTGTCGGAACTGTCGGCGCGGATCGGATCGGTCGCGCGGCGCTACAGCGGCAACCCCAACCCGATCCTGACCCACGGACCGCTCGACATCGACCTTGCCGCGCGCAGCGTCCATCGGGATGGCAGACATGTGCCGCTGACGGCGCGGGAATGGGCGCTCTTCGAAGCCTTCCTCGCGCGTCCCGGGCAGCTCCTGTCCAAGGCGCAGTTGGAGGAGAAGCTCTACGCTTTCGACGCCGAGGTCGAGAGCAACACCATCGAGGTCCATGTCAGCCGCCTGCGGAAGAAACTGGGGAGCGCAATCATCGAGACCGAGCGCGGCATGGGCTACCGCCTGGGCAGGCCATGAAGTGGCCCGTCAGCCTAGAGGCACGGCTCGGCCTGTCGGTGGGGCTGGTGCTGACGGTGCTGTGGCTTCTCGCAGCGACGGTGACGGCCGTAATCGTCCGGGCCGAAATGGACGAGGTCTTCGACAGCGCGCTCCGTGAGACAGCGGAGCGGATCCTGCCGCTGGCAGCAACCGACATCGTCGGGCGGGAAGATCAGGGTGTGACCCAGCGGCTCGCCCCGATCCGTGAGCACGACGAGTTCTTCACCTATCTCGTGCGCGATGCTGAAGGCCGCGTCCTGTTGCAATCGCATGCGGCGGACCCCACCGTGTTCCCCTCCTATGACGGGCCCGGGTTTCGCCAGACCGCGACGCACCGTCTCTACAGCGACGCGGCGCTTCAGGACACGATCCGCATCACAGTGGCCGAGCCGCTGGCCCATCGCATGTCGGTGGCTCGCGAAATCCAGATGGGTCTCGGCCTGCCCTTGCTGATCGTGCTTCCAGTGGCCTTGATCGCGATCATCCTGGCAGTTCGCTTCAGCCTTGATCCTCTGCGCCGGTTCCGTGCGCGGCTGGAAGCACGTGGCGCTCTCGACCTTTCGCAGGTTCCTCACGAGGGGCTTCCAACCGAAATCGGCCCGCTGGCTGACACCCTGAACAGCCTGCTGGCCAGATTGCGCGAAGCGTTCGAGGCCGAGCGAAGCTTTGCTGCGAATGCCGCTCACGAGCTACGCACACCACTCGCGGGAGCGATCGCGCAGGCGCAGAGGCTTAGGTCAGAAACCAAGGACCGAGCGGCTGCACAACGTGCGACCGACATCGAGGAGACGCTGAAAAGGCTGACGCGACGCACAGAACGCATGATGCAACTCGCGCGGGCAGAAGGCGGGCGATTGAGGATGGACAAAAGCTCGGATCTGAGGGGCGTTGCGAGAATTGTGGTGGACGATATTGGCCGCACGGGCACGCCAGATCGTATCAGGCTAAATCTTCCCGACATGGCTGTCATGTCAGATCTTGATCCCGACGCCTTCGCCATTCTGTGCCGGAACCTCGTGGAAAACGCTCTTCGTCATGGGGGACAGACTACCCCGGTCGACGTCACGCTGACCGCATCTGGCCAGTTCACCGTGGCAAATGACGGCCCTGTCGTGCCAGGCGAAACACTCGACCGGCTGACAGCGCGTTTCGAGCGGGCCTCTGCCACCTCCGACGGCAGCGGCCTGGGTCTTGCCATCGTCGCCGCAATCGCAGAGCGGATCAGCAGCCGCCTTGTCCTTCAATCGCCGCGGCCGGGCCGGACCACAGGTTTTCAAGTATCACTCAGGTTGCCGATAGACGACAGCGAGTGACAGCGACATCCACTTTGGTTCCCAAAGGGCCAAATGCAGCCTCGGGATCAAGATCATCAGGGCCTGGCCTGGCGCGTCGGTTACCGTGCTATGCAGCGTCACGCTCGGAAAGGCAGCGCACAGCGCCAGCAGCCTGTTCGGAATGGACCCCGCGCTGATGAACGTCATGTAACCAGCGCTCACCATGGGGGTGACCGCTGTTTCCAGCATATAGGGATGGTCGACGAAAAGGCTTCCCGAACATGGTAGAAGCAGACTGTCGGAAGCGATTGTTAGCCGACTGACTATCCCCGGTCACGGGGGCATTACTAGGCCCAGGTGCACACCTGTGCCACGCCTGGGCCCTCGGGAAGTGAGGCCGAAGCCTCACCCGAAGGGATCGTATTCCGAGACGATCACGACCTCGTCTCCGTCGATTTCATCGGCGGGGACGGCACCATAGGTTCCATCACCTGCCTGGAAGACGACGATCGAGACCATGAGCGTGGCGGCGAGGGAAGCGGCGAAGGCGTGAGCATCTTTGCGGGACATCTGTTTGGCTCCTGTCTTGGAGGCGGAGGACCATCCCCCGCGCGACAGGACCCCGCAGGCCCGAAGACTGGCTGACATCACCGGGTGCGTTCGGCTCGTCCGAATCCACCCGGCGGCACGGGTTCGCCCGTAGTCCGACCCCTCGCGGGTTGATCTCGAAGACAGGATTCGGGGCAAGGAAGGGAATGGCGAGCGGGGGATGGTGCGACCGCTGACTGGAGCCGGGTGTCCCGCTGATGCCATCGGTGCCAGCCTCCCGGGCAGGCTTTTCAAGGAATACGTCATTCCGTGTTGGATTGGATTCTATGGTGCCCCGCGATTTCGCGGGAAAGGGTCGTGATGGGTGAGAGGCCCGCGCTTTGGCGGGCCCCTTGGGTTCTACATGGGCTCAGGCGGCAAGCTCCGCGCCCCCTGCCCTATCGCCGTCCTCGCTGCCGACGATCTCCAGCCGCGCGTTGCGATAGCCTTCTTTGGCGATCCAGAGTTCGGCAGCCGTGACAGACTCGGCCAGGTGGAGCAGCTCCGTGCAACCGCCGAAATCCAGCAGGACGCGCACCTGTCCGGGCTTCGGCTCCTCAGCCACCTCGAAGGTCAGCGCACTGTCAGCCGAATGCGTTCGCATGATGGTGACGAGGATGACCCCGTCCGAAGAGAAGTTCCCCTCGTGCAGCGTGAACGACGCCGGCGCAGTCCAAGTCGGATAGGGTCGCGCCGGCTCCTTCTTGACGAGACGGCCGACGCCGTTCGAGCGCCCCCAGGCCGCGAGCTTCTTCGTGAACCGGGCGGGCGGTTTCGTTGTGCTATCGGTGTAGCGAATGAGCGCGCCCAGGGGCGCGGTTTCGAGAATGGTGGTTGGAGACATGATTCCTCATCCTGAATGCGTCATTTTGCATTCATCTTATTGATATTGTTGTATTTTATGTGATTGAGCGCGGGTTTCCCCGCCCTCGGATGGAGCGGATCACTCCGCGGCCATCATCGACGCATCATCACCCGGCAGGTCAGCGGTGAGGAAGGCGGGCAGATCGACATCCTCGGACAACTCGGTGTCGGGAACGTCACCAGACGCCCCCTGCCCTTCTTCACCTTCGAGTGCCGCCAGATCGTGACGGCGAAGCACCTCCGGCAACCAGCCGCTGCCCTTCAGAAGGCGCTCGGCCTCGGTCGCCATCTCGGCCTTCTTCAGGTGATCGAGGAGCTGCGCCGTCCCCTCCCCTTTTGCCTCGCGCACGGCTTCAAGGATCCGGGCCTTGGGCACGCGGTTCAGGTAGGTATCGGCCGTCGGCTCCCAGCCAGCCTCGACCATATCGAGATCGACTGCCTGTGCAAGCAAGTCGGCCTGCGCCATCCGTCGGGTCAGACCACTGGCGGAGATACCGGCACCGTAGGGGTTCACCTTCTCGTGGAGCGCGTTGATCCCGAAGCTAAGGCAATGCGCGAGCAAGGACAGCCGGCTCACCTGATCGAGGGAGGTCAGGTATTCCCAGAGAGCGGCATCGTCGCCAAGCGGAAGGTCGGCCTCCCACTCCGCGTGGCGATCGTCCACCAGCTTGGCAACCACGCTGTCCTTCAGATCGCTGGCCTGCGCCGACATGTAGACGTGACGCACCGATGCCTCGCAGCACCCGCCTGAAGCGCTCGACATCCGGAAAGTGTCGTTGACGAGCTTCAGGAGCAGCAGCGTCAGCGCGATGTCGGGAGAACGCCCGACAGCTTCGCGCAATGCCAAGGTGCGGTACGCCGTCAGCTCCATGACCAGCCGCTCGGGCAAGGGCTTCAAGGCACCATCGTCTTCTTCGTCCGACAGACCCGCCCCGAGCGCTTGACCAGCAGAGGTGATCACCGTGCCATGGCCGATACCATCCACGTTGCTCGTCGCCGAAAGCTCAGCGCCCTGCCTGTCTGCCGCCTGTTCACCGCTGTGGACGTCGGCCTCTGTCCGAGGTTCATCCTCCGGCCGCACAAAGCCCCGATAGACGGAAAGCTCGCCAGAGCGATCAAGCGTCACAAAGGCCCCTGCCCGCGCGATCTCCTCCGCGTCGAAGATCAGCGGCCGCGTCTCGAGCTTCTCCATCGCGACTTCGAGTTCGCCAAGGCGGGCGTCGGTCTCTTCAGGGAATTCGTCCTGGCCCTCGTACTCCTCTTCGAACGCCCGGTATTCGGCGAGCAGCTTGGCATGGGCCGCGCCTTCGTCATCCGACATCGGCGCCGGATTACCGTTGAGCCGTCGCAGGCCGTGGCTGTAGCCATAGGGCAGGTCGAGCGAGACCTCGATCCATTTCCAACCTTCGGTCGCGATGGCTTCGGCTTCAGCCTGAAGCTTCTCGCTGACCAGGCGATCGAGCAGGGCAGGGTCTTCCAGCCATCCGCCGTCGTCGCCCTGGAAGAGGTCGTGCAACATGGTGCCGCCCGCCGCCTCGTAGGCCTCGACGCCGACAAAGACGGCGCGCCGGTCAGAGGCCCGCACGGAGGTTTCCGTCAGCATGCGCCGGATCTGATAGGGCTCCTTGTTCCAGGACGATTTGATCGCCTCCCAGACCTGAATCTGACGCTCGTGGTCCGGATTGACCGTGAAGGCCATCAGCTGCTCCAGCGTCATTTCATCCTCGGCATAGAGCTCGAGCAGGGCAGGGGCCACGGCGGCGAGTTTCAGGCGCTGTTTCACCACCTGCGGCGTGACGAAGAAGGCGGCTGCGATCTCTTCATCGCCTTGACCCTTCTCCCGAAGCGCCACGAAGGCGCGGAACTGGTCGAGCGGATGCAGGGCTGCGCGCTGCATGTTCTCAGCGAGCGAGTCGTCTTCGGCGAGGATCGCGGAAGTGGCATCCCGCACGATGCAGGGAATGGGCGTGGTCTTGGCCAAGCGTTTCTGCTTCACCAGGAGAGACAGGGCCTGGAAGCGCCGACCGCCAGCGGGGATTTCGAACTTGCCGGTCTCGGAACCATCATCCGCCAGAACGGGTCGAACGCTCAGGCTCTGCAGCAACCCGCGGCGGGCGATGTCTTCGGCCAGTTCCTCGATGGAGATGCCGGCCTTGATGCGCCGGACGTTGGACTGGCTCAGCACGAGTTTGTCGAAGGGAATGTCCCGGGACGGGGACAGGGTGACTTTCTGGGCAGATTTCGCCATCAGATCTTCTCCACGACGGGCGCCGGAAGCCACTCTCCCGATCTCACTTCCCGTCACCCCTCAAACCAACAAACCTTTCCCTCTCCTGTTCTGACGCTCCCGAGACGGGACCTTAACAGCTGTTAAGTCGTCAGTCCCGAGGTGGCGGAACGGTACGCAGTCTCTCAACCTTAACAGCTGTTAAGCTGCAGATCGTCGTCCAATCAATGCCATGACCATCGGCCCACAGGAAAACTCACCGGCCACAGCTTTGGCAGTCAGAGCTCGCAAGTATCCACCAGGCGATCTGATGTCCTCAAAGCGTTCCAGCATGGCAGAAACGACAATCGACGCTTGCTCCGGACCCATGAACCGCTGCGCTTCTTCCCATGCAGATGCACTGATCCCCATGGCTGGTCGCACATGGCATGCTGCATCGAAAAGCTGGTGCCAATGCCGGATTTCGCCTTGGTAGAAGGTCTTGAGCGAGGGACATGCCGCGATCACCAGGTGCAGCGGGATCTTTGGTAGGTGTCTTGTGTCCTGTTCATCGACGTCAGCCACGGGCTCATCCCTGTCCACATCTGGCACGCCGGCCGCCGCCCCGCTTTTTTCTAAAGCAGGTTCAAGATCTATAGATTCTTTATTTGAATTATGATGGTGACGCTCAGATCGAGCATCATTGGTGTTCATTTCTTCTGTTTCAGAGCCATCAATGATGTTGCGTGCCTGATCGAGGAGAGCTTCAAGATCGGCTCGATAGGCCGCGAGGTCCTCAATTGAAAGCTTGCGGCGAAGCGCGCGCGCTGTGAGGATAGCCTTGTCACGAAGCTGGTCCCAGATGCCTAGGCCTGGCTGCATCTCGTCTCCGAACTCCGCGAGGGCCGCGAGATCACGCCGCATGAGGCTTACAACCTCTCTCAGACGCCTGACGCGCTCCTCAGCCTCACGTACGGCCTCTGCGGCCCGTGCTATCTCCTCGGACTGGCAGTAGAGCGGGGAAAGATCGAAGCCAAAGGCGACGCGCTCTTCGCCGTGCTTGCGGACATAGCGCTTTCCATTGGGGCTATCACGCCGCTGGAGCAAACCAGCCTCGACAAGACGCGCGAGGTGACGACGCATAGTGGAGCAGGGCATACCATTCAGGCGCTCACAGATCGCCTTGTTCGAGGGGAAGACTACCATCTCGGCGTTCCCGCCAAGTGCATCGTCTGGAAAGAAGCTGAGGAGCCCCTGCAAAACAGTTAGATCACGTTCTGACACGCCAAAGGCCGCTTGCGCCTTGGAGAGCTCGCGCAGGAGTTCCCACTTGTTGACGGGTCTGCCCGGAACAGATGCCTCGGGTCGCTCGATCACGCGCAGATGGGCGTGCGAGATCGGCCGCATAAACGGCGAAATCGGTGTGTACTCCATGAAAACGTTCACGAAGGCAAAATTTCTGCGGCCCGCGAATCGCTTTGCGCTTGCGGGGTAGGGGCCAGAACGCTACATTCAGAGGTGCGAAAACTGAGATTTTGTAGCGGGCTGATCCCGGTGCGAAACCTTACAAAGGTCTCGTGAAGCTAGCTTCTCGGGGCCTTTTTCTTTTTGCCTGTATCGTGCCTCCTTCTTGTTGGTTGCTCTTCCTCAGTCTCCTGAACGCTTCCAGCGCTCATGAAGCTCGGTAATCAGCTTTGGGGCATTGCCCTCCAACCAGCTGATAAAATCAGGTTCATCCGTAGTCAGATCGAGTTTAAGCTGCTTGCCTTGGCGGCCGGTCTTAACCGTCGCAGCTCCGACACCGGGGATCGCCAAAGCAGGCACGCCCTTTCTAGACGGGTTTGCTTTCTTCTCTGGGCTCTTCGCAGCTGCCAGAACTGCGAGAAACGCACGCTCAGAAACCTTATCGACCGAGCCGGAACTTTCGGACTTCGCTGCATGAGCTATGGCTAGCAGTTGGTCCCGATCACCGTCGTAGGCACCCAAAGCCTTTTTGAGCTCTTCCCATCTCGGGCGACCAATCCCAGGAGCTGCACCAATTGCCTGGATGAGATCCTCGCCGACCGTCCGAACGACACTCAAGAGTTGTGAAACCCCAGCTTCGTGGAGGTTAAGGACTTCAGCGACACCTCGATTGGTGCGCTCCGCCCCTTCCAAATGGTCGCCGTCCAGAAGCGCCGTCGCAACAAGCGCCCGTTCAATAAAGCTCAGATCACGACGCTCTTGGTTCTCGAGAAGCTGATCTCGAAGCGCTTGATCACCATCAACTTCCGTGACGATGGCTCGAACTTTGATACCGAGTTCGCGACATGCTTCCAGGCGTCTGCGGCCATAGATCAGGTTGTAGCGATCGCCTTCCAGTGGGCGGACCAAGACAGGCACACGCTGACCGTTCTTGGAGATTGAATTCTTCAGGCCCTCAACTTCAATCTGAAGCCTGTCATCCAATCGTCCTTCGGTAATAATCTGCGCCGGATCGATCTCAAATACACCGCCACGCAGTCGGCGCCCTTCAAGAGCGTCAGGAGCGTTGCGAAGGGTCTGCAGCGGCAGGCCAAGTTTAGGCTTTCTTGCCATGCCGCCCCCATGTGTTCTGGATGATTTCAGCGATCTCATCGTTCACTGCGTTCATGGATTCGATCGCACGATCAAACGTCTGACGCGTGAAGTCCTTCTTGTCAGCTTCGTAGAGCGTTTGCTTGGTCAAGCCGGCATCAGAAATTGCGGTCGATTCAACCATGTGATTGGTCAGGACCGACCTCCCGAACAGTCCGCGAATGAAAGCGATGACTTCGGTTTGTGGCGCGTCGCCGACTTTGTATCGCGTTGGCAAAAAGCGCAGCCAATCGAAGCGCAGATTTGCGCCTGCATCCCTGATCACTCCCAGGAGATCCGCGGTCATTCGCAGGAATTGGGACATCGACATGAGGTCAAGCATCTGCGGGTGAACCGTCACGAGGACACCCGAGGACGCGGAAAGTGCTGACATCGTCAAGAAACCAAGCTGCGGCGGGCAGTCGATCACAACAACGTCGTAGTTCGCTTCAACACTATCGAGTGCGTCATGAACTCTCGCGAAGAACGCTTTCGCTCCGCCTCGCTGGATAGCAGCAGGCGTCTCGTGCTCGAACTCCATGAGTTCAAGGTTGCCCGGGATAAGATCAAGGCCGCGGATGTAGGTCTTGCGGATCACTTCGGCGATCGGAACCGGATCGTCATAGCGAACGGCATCATAGAGGGTTCCGCCCTCCATAAGGTCGAGTTCTGGCTGGATTCCGTGAAGAGCCGAAAGAGATGCTTGGGGGTCGAGATCGATCGCAAGAACCCTGTACCCCTTGAGCGCCAAGCGCTGAGCGAGGTGAGCAGACGTCGTCGTTTTGCCGGACCCGCCCTTGAAGTTCACCACTGAAATAACTTGAAGCTCGTCACCGTCGCGACGCCCAGGCACGTAAGTTCCAGACTTTTTTGCGTTTCCTTCAAGCGTCTGCCGGATTTCCCAGATATCGTCGAGAGTATAGCGACGATGACTTCCAGCCGTCGTCTCGACGTCAACGATCTTTCCTTCTCGATGAAGCTTCCGAAGATAGGTATGGTCGACGCCAAGGAGCTCGGCAGCTTCGCCGCTGGTCAAAGTGCGCATCACCTTCTTTGCATCCGGAGGGAAGTGTGCGGCGCGCTGAGCATGCAGGTTCGACGCGAGAAGTTCCGCGTAGTGCCCGATGGCGATGTCTAGATCCTGCTCTGCTTCGCTCATGTCTGCCCCGATCCGTGGGCGCGTTTTTTATGTGACCGCGCGTTATTTTTCGAGACTATTGCCCGACCAACCAGATTCGTGCAAGCACTTTCTAGATTTAGTGGCAATCGGTTAGGCCAACACAAGTGTGATCCTCAGAGGAGCCCCAGCTTTTCAGCACGCTCCAGCAGCATTCTGACCGAGGAAGGCTGCCAGCTGGTGCGACCGCGAGGGGTGCGCTCACGCATGGATTCCAGTCGGTCGCAGATTGCCTGCAAGGTGATCTCGGGGTCAGCACCTTTGATTGCGGCGACAATCGCAGGCAGGCGATCGTCGGTTTCGCGACGTCCAGCGCGTCCAAGCACTTCAGCGGGCAGGAATCCGTCCGCCACGTATGCCTTCACGGCGCGGAGCAGGCGGCTTTGCGTCCAGCGCCGATCATGGGGCAGGGGGCCATTGATGATCCGGAGGACGTCTTCCCAAGCCATATCGGGGCGCAAACGGCGCACATGGGGCACCCAATCCTGCGCAGTTTCGTTCAAGCGCTCCATGTAGCCGTCCTGTCGCGCCAGCCGCACCTTGCGCAGCGCTTCAGGGTCCTTGGCGCGAAGACCTGGGTTGCCGCCGACGCGGCCCTTTGAGCGTGCCGAGGCAAGTCCGGCTTTGGTGCGCTCGCGGATCAGATCGCGTTCGAACTCAGCCGCAGCGCCCAGAACCTGCAACGTGAACTTGCCCTGGGGCGAGGCAGTGTCGATCGGGTCCTGGAGCGAGCGGAAGAACGCCCCCTTGCCCTCCAGTCTTTCGATCACCTCAAGTAGGTGCGACAAAGACCGCGCAAGCCGGTCGATCCGCACGACGACCAGCGTGTCGCCCTTGCCAATCCGCTCCAGCACACGTGCAAGCACGGGCCGCGCGCGATTGCCGCCCGAGGCGTGCTCTTCAAAGATCTCGGCGCATCCCGCAGACTGCAGTGCCTCAGACTGGGGCAGGGGGGTCTGATCCTCGGTGGAGACGCGCGCATAGCCAATCAGGGGCATGAAACTGGGCCGTTTGCAATTTAATATATTGCCAATAAACGACCGTTTGTAAACGGATGCAAGGGCGCTCTCTATGGCCGAGGTCAGCGAAATGCCCTTGATTTCCTGAGGCTGCGCGCGATCAGAGAGATCTCGCAGGCAGTCGCGCGCGCGTGCTATATAAGGAGTGCAGACGCACCCCGAGAAAACCCTTGGGTAATGTGCAAAACGCGCGTATTTTGCACATATGAAGCCTCAAGCATCTGCTCTACATGATAGTTTTGATGACCCTCTGACCGGGGTGGAAGAGGCCGAGGAAAGATCGGAAGACGATTTGTGGTTGTCGCGTTTAGTTCCCGATTTCAATTGAAGCAGTAAGCTGAAACTGAAGCGCTGGAATTTCACCTTAGCGCTTCACCAACGCGTCAAGTTTCTTGAGCTTCACAGCCCTGCCGCTTTGGTCAGGTTCACCCGGAACCT
>NZ_JAZHDA010000002.1:0-315 GCF_036553525.1 Pseudotabrizicola sp. L79
AGGTGTTAGGGTCGGATGGCGACCGTGTTTGTGCCGATTACACTGGGCTAAATGATGAGCCTGTTGTGCATTGTATGGTTTAATTCGATTTAACTCGTAGGTAATAGTTGCAGGAGAACGCTTTAAGAAACGGGCTATTTCTCGAGTTGAATGATTAAGTTTGATCATTGTTTCAATGACAGAACGTTCGTGAGCTGATAAACTAGAAGACATAAGCTGCAGATCCTTTATGGTTGATTTTAGTCAATTACCATTAAAGTCTCTGCAGTTTTTTTATGCAAGGTGTTCGGTTTAATTTTACAATCTGCCGTATAT
>NZ_JAZHDA010000006.1:0-307 GCF_036553525.1 Pseudotabrizicola sp. L79
AGATGCTGGCTCGGCGTTTCTCGCGTCCTATGTCGTATGGCAGTATCTCGGCTGGTCCGAGCAGGGCTTCGGATGGGCGATGAAATAGGAATATTTATATTGCCCTGACGGGCGGTTGAAGAATGCGGCTTTTCTTTACTATAGCATCCCAGTCGCATCAGAACGGCCGATGATCGACACTGTGATCGTCGAGTTGCCAAACACCGGCCACACCTATGTCGTGCGGGTCGTGGGCGAAACGGGGATCACCCCTCCGTTGCCCGCCATTGCCGCAGCCGGTGCCGGGGCCACGGGCGCGCGCATCCGC
>NZ_JAZHDA010000009.1:0-321 GCF_036553525.1 Pseudotabrizicola sp. L79
CTGGGCTGGACTGGGCTTTTGCGGCTGTCAGGCGAGGGGCGTCACGGGCGCGGGCGCCGCCCCGCCCCGGGCCAGAAAATATCCCCGGGTGGGGGTATGGGGCCCCCCCCCCGCACACCCCCCGGGGGGGGGGCGGGCCCGCCACCCCCCCGGGGGTTGTGTGTGGGTGGGGGCACATCCCCCCCCCGGGGGCTATTTGCGGCCCCGCGGGTGGGCCGCGCGCCCCCCCGTGACGCCCCTCGCCTGACAGCCGCAAAAGCCCAGTCCAGCCCAGCCTTGGAAGATATACGTTCCGGGCGCCGGGCACCGCCCTTTGCATCC
>NZ_JAZHDA010000013.1:0-393 GCF_036553525.1 Pseudotabrizicola sp. L79
TGGTGAATATGATCTCATCGCCAAGGTTTACATCCCCGAGGATGAGGATGTGGGGCATTATCTGTCGTCAAAGCTGTTTGACATTCCCGGCATCAGCCGGACGCTGACCACCATGACCTTCAAGGCCTTTTGACGCCGGGCGGGGGGGGGGGGGGGGGGGGGGGGGGGCGGGGGGGGGGGGGCCGGCGCGGCGCCGGCCGCCCCGCCCCCGCGCGGCCGGCCGGATTCTCACCGTCGGGGCGGGGGGGCGGGCGCCGCGCCCCCCCCGGGGGCGGGGCCCCCCCCCCCCCCCCCGGCCCGGCGTCAAAAGGCCTTGAAGGTCATGGTGGTCAGCGTCCGGCTGATGCCGGGAATGTCAAACAGCTTTGACGACAGATAATGCCCCACATCCTC
>NZ_JAZHDA010000032.1:0-18856 GCF_036553525.1 Pseudotabrizicola sp. L79
CACCAAGTTCGAAGCCGAGGCCTATATCCTGACCAAGGAAGAAGGCGGCCGTCACACGCCGTTCTTCGCGAACTACCGTCCGCAGTTCTACTTCCGCACGACCGACGTGACGGGCACGGTTGAACTGCCGGAAGGCACCGAGATGGTGATGCCGGGCGACAACCTGAAGTTCAACGTCACGCTGATCGCCCCGATCGCGATGGAAGAAAAACTGCGCTTCGCCATCCGCGAAGGCGGCCGCACCGTCGGCGCAGGCGTTGTGTCCAAGATCATCGCCTGATCTGTTGGGTCAGTGAAAACCATGGGCGCGCGGGATCACCGCGCGCCTTTTTCGTTTCTGGAAAGGATCAACCCGATGACTGCCTGTGCCTTGTGTTCCGAGCCTGCGGGCCTTGCCCGGGTTGATCTGCCCCCGGGTGACGATGCGGTGCTGTTGTGCCCGGTGTGCGCGGCTGCCGTTCTGGGCGATGTGGCCGCCGGGCCGCGCTGGAGATGTCTGGCAGATGCGATCTGGTCGGAAGACCCCGCCACCCAGATCGCGGCCTATCGCGTGTTGTCTGCGCTGCCGGACGAGGCCTGGGCCGCAGATCTGCTGGAGACGGTCTATCTGGCCGATGATGTTCTGGCGCGGGCAAGGGCCGGGCTTGCGCCATCGGCGACCCTGGTCGAGCATCGGGACAGCAATGGTGCCCTGCTGACGGCGGGTGACACGGTGACGTTGATCAAGGATCTGCCGGTCAAGGGCAGCTCGATGGTGGCCAAGCGTGGCACGGCGGTGCGCGGTATCCGGCTGGTGGCCGACAATCCGGATCAGATCGAGGGGCGTGTGAACGGCCAGCAGATTGTCATCCTGTGCCAATATGTGAAACGCTCGGCCTAGGCAGGGCAGGGCAGGTGGGGCGGCACCCAGGGATGGTTTCAGTTTCATCAGGGCCGGGGATTGATCTGTGGCTGCCTGCGGGCGATCCAAAGGCCACGGTGCTGTATCTGCATGGGGGCGGCTTTCGCAGGGGCAGTCGGGCAGAGCCGTTTCTGGGCGGATTTGCGGCGCGGCTGGCTGGGGATGGGGTGGCCTTGGCTTCGGCCAGCTATCGCTTGAACGGCACCTTTCAGGATCTGGCGGCGACAGATCGGCCCGTGGCCCGGCGGCTGGTGGGGGCCAGTGCCCGCAGTGGCTTGGGATTGGCCGGGCGATTGTATGGGCCGGCCTTTCTGGTGGCGCTGTGGGATGCCGCACGGGCCGTGGCCGAATTGCGGAATGGGGGGGTGGCAGCGGCGACGGCGGGCAAGCCGGTGGTGGTTCTGGGGATGAGTGCCGGGGGCATCCTTGGCCTGTCGCTGGCCTTTCCGCCGCGCGTCTGGCAGGCGCGTCTGGCCGCCCCTGATGCGGTGCTGGCGGTATCGGCCGCGATGGTGCAGCCGTGGTGTCTGCGGGCCGGGGGGCCGGACTGTGTGATGCTGCATGGCAGCCGGGATCGGATCATTCCGCTGCAAGACGCCCGGCTGGCGGCAGAGCGGGCGGCGCGGGTGGGGGCGCGGCTGACGCTGGTCGAGAGTGGCGAGGCCGGGCATGTCCGTCAGCTGGAGCTGCTGTTGAGCGGGCAGAGGGCGGACGGGCGGCCCTGGATGGGGCTGCTGCTGGATCTGGTGGCCAAATCCGCTGGATTGCCCCTTGACGGGCCGCGCGGCCTGGCTTAACCCACGGCTCAGGCCTAGGGGTATAGCTCAGCTGGTAGAGCGACGGTCTCCAAAACCGTAGGTCGCGGGTTCGAACCCTGCTGCCCCTGCCACTTTCCAAAAATCGCCGACCTTTCCCTGTCTCTGCCAGAGACGCCCTTTGGGCGGTTTGGAATCAAGGGGGTGCGCGTGGGGCATTAGGATTTCTGAACTTTTCGGCTCGATCTGGGGGCAAAGTCGGGCTGAAGCCCGCGCTACAGCGGAAGATCCCGTGGTGCCCGCAGGCAACGCCGTTGCCAGAAAACCACCTGTCTTTGCATCAGGGGCGCGGGCCGAAAGACCGGTGCACGGCGTGCCGATGGCGCGTGCGGGCACCATGGGTCCTGGAGGGCCATGGCCATGGGGACTTGAATTCAGGGGTTCAAGGGCGTATCTGCCGCGGTTGAACCCCAGCTATCGGATCGACGTCATGGCCAAGACCAACCCTCTTCAGTTCATTCAGCAAGTGCGCACGGAAGTGGGCAAGGTTGTCTGGCCCAGCCGTCGTGAAGTGATCTTGACCACGATCATGGTGTTCATCATGGCGGCGCTGACCGCCACGTTCTTCAGCCTTGTCGATCTGGGAATCCGGTCGGGGCTGCGGGCTGTGCTGGGGATGTTCTGATCTGCCAACGGCGGGTTAGCACTTGAATTTGCGGGCTGCCGGCTGTATGCCGCAGCCTGTTCAAGGGCAAACCGGCGCGCAATGATTCGTGTTGCGCGCTGTTTTTTGTTCCTCTCGGGCGGGTGAACTGTGGTCTGCGCGCCGGAATAGTAGAATTTCAACGGGTTCAAGCGGCCCGGACAGACAGGAAGTGACGGGCATGGCCATGCGTTGGTATTCGGTAAGCGTTCTCTCGAATTTCGAGAAGAAAGTTGCCGAACAGATCAAGACCGCAGTCACCGATGCCGGTCTGGAAGCCGAGATTGATGAAGTGCTGGTCCCCACCGAAGAGGTGATCGAGGTTCGTCGCGGCAAGAAGGTGACGTCGGAGCGCCGTTTCATGCCCGGCTATGTGCTGGTGCATATGGAAATGACGAGCCGGGGCTATCACCTGATTTCGTCGATCAACCGGGTGACCGGCTTTTTGGGCCCGCAGGGCAAGCCGATGCCGATGCGCGATGCCGAAGTGAATGCGATGCTGAACCGCAGCGTCGAGGGTGGCGAGGCGCAGCCGCGCAACCTGATCCGCTTTGACATTGGCGAAAAGGTCAAGGTCACCGACGGGCCGTTTGAAGGCTTTGACGGCATGGTCGAAGAAGTTGATGAAGACAACAGCCGCCTGAAAGTGTCGGTGTCGATCTTTGGTCGCGCCACGCCGGTGGAGCTGGAATTCACTCAGGTCACCAAAGGGGTCTGAGTGTATCGCGTGGAAGGCGAGCGCGCCCTTGGGCGTGACGGACCGCACCACTAAACCGCATCTTCGGATGCAGTGAATGAAGGAGAGGCCAAATGGCCAAGAAAGTCATCGGCAGCCTGAAGCTGCAAGTCAAGGCGCAGCAAGCTAACCCGTCGCCCCCAGTGGGCCCGGCTTTGGGTCAGCGCGGCCTGAACATCATGGCGTTCGTCAAGGAGTTCAACGCGAAGTCGGCTGACTTTGCGCCGGGCACCCCGATCCCGACCGTGATCACCTATTATCAGGACAAGTCGTTCAGCCTTGATCTGAAAACCCCGCCGGCCTCTTACCTGCTGAAGCAGGCTGCTGGTCTGCCGCCGGTTGGCAAGCGCAACCGCGCCAAGGGTTCGGCAAAGCCGGGCCGTGATGTGGCTGGCAAGGTGACCGTGGCACAAATCCGCCAGATCGCCGAAACCAAGATGAAAGACCTGAACGCCAATTCGATCGAAGCGGCGATGCAGATCATCCTTGGCTCGGCCAAGTCCTGCGGCATCGAAATTAAGGGCTGATATCATGGCAAAGATTGCAAAGCGCACCAAGGCCGCTGTCGCCCTGTTCGAAGGCAAGTCCAACCTGTCGGTTGAAGATGCCGTTTCGCTGATCAAGAAGGCCGCTTCGGCCAAGTTTGACGAGACGCTGGAAATTGCGATGAACCTGGGTGTTGACCCGCGTCACGCTGACCAGATGGTTCGTGGTGTTGTCCAGCTGCCGAACGGCACCGGCAAGACCGTTCGCGTGGCCGTGTTCGCCCGTGGCGCCAAGGCTGATGAAGCCAAGGCTGCTGGCGCGGATATCGTTGGCGCCGAAGACCTGCTGGAAACCATTCAGGGCGGCAAGATCGAGTTTGATCGCTGCATTGCCACCCCGGACATGATGCCGCTGGTCGGCCGTCTGGGTAAGATCCTGGGCCCGCGCAACCTGATGCCGAACCCCAAGGTTGGCACCGTGACCATGGACGTGACCACGGCTGTGAACGCGGCCAAGGGCGGCGAAGTGCAGTTCAAGGTTGAAAAGGCCGGCGTCATCCACGGCGGTATCGGCAAGGTTTCGTTCACCGAGGAAGCTTTGGCGCAGAACGTCCGCGCCTTTGTGGATGCCGTGACCAAGGCCCGCCCGACGGGTGCCAAGGGCACGTATGTGAAGAAAGTGTCGTTGTCTTCGACCATGGGTCCGGGCGTCTCGCTTGACCTGAGTTCGACCAACGCCTGACAAGAATTTCCGGGGCCTCTGGCCCCGGGGATGGCGGGGCATTCGTGCCCTGTCCTGTCCGAGACGGAGGGTGGCCCCCGGGCCTTAATGTCCTTCCTGAGATGGGGAACGTGACGAATTTCACCCTTGGGTGATCTTGGCCATCGGAACCCTGAACGGACCCGACGCCCTTGCAACACAGGGGCAAACATGAGCCGGGGGGAAACCCCCATACTTGGAGTGAAACTGTGGATAGAGCCCAGAAAGAGAAAGTGGTCGAGGAACTCGGCCAAATCTTCGAAAGCTCTGGCGTCGTAGTGGTTGCCCACTACGCGGGCATGACGGTTGCACAGATGCAGGACCTGCGCGCGAAAATGCGCGACGTTGGTGGGTCCGTTCGCGTTGCCAAGAACACGCTCGCCAAGATTGCCCTGGAAGGGAAGCCGTCTGCGAAGATGGCGGATCTCCTGACAGGGATGACTGTTCTGGCCTATTCGGAAGACCCAGTGGCTGCGGCCAAGGTCTGCGAGGCATATGCCAAGGGGAACGACAAGTTCCAGATCCTTGGTGGTGCCATGGGCAAGGACGTTCTGGATACCGCTGGTGTCAAAGTTGTTGCTGCAATGCCGTCGCGCGAAGAGCTGCTTGCTCAGATCGCTTCGTGCATCGGTGCACCTGCTTCGAACATCGCCGGTGCCATTGGCGCGCCTGCTTCGAACATCGCAAGCATCCTGTCGACCATCGAAGAAAAGGCAGCCGCCTGATCTTTGTGTCCGCGTGGCTTGAACCCCACGTCGTTGGAACCCATCTTAACTTACGGAATGAGCAAAATGGCTGATCTGAACAAACTCGCCGAAGAAATCGTCGGCCTGACCCTGCTGCAGGCTCAGGAACTGAAAACCATCCTCAAGGACCAGTATGGCATCGAGCCGGCCGCCGGTGGCGCCGTCATGATGGCTGCCGCTCCGGGTGCTGCTGCTGCAGCCGAGGAAGAAAAGACCGAATTCGACGTCGTCCTGACCGAAGCCGGTGCCAACAAGATCAACGTGATCAAAGTGGTCCGCGAAATCACCGGTCTGGGCCTGAAAGAAGCCAAAGACCTGACCGAAGCCGGTGGCAAGGTCAAAGAAGGCATCTCGAAAGCTGACGCTGAAGCGATGAAGAAGAAGTTCGAAGAGGCTGGCGCCAAGGTCGAACTGAAGTAATCGGGCATGCGGGTTTTCCGCAAGCTGTGATTTCTGGCTGGGGGCAGAGTGATTCTGCCCTCAGCCAAACGCGTCTTGAAAAGGGCTTTGTCCAAAGCCTTTTCCCAGGTGCGGTGACTGGTTCGGGAGCGGTCCTACGGGACGGGCCGCATGAATGGAACCTTTCCCCCCTTCGCCAGCGGCGAGTGCCCGTGGCCCGACGGCCATTCGCCCGCGACACGTGAGACAAAGGTGACGACGAGCATGGCGCAGACCCACGTTGGCCAGAAACGCATCCGCCGGTACTACGGCAAGATTCGTGAAGTTCTGGAAATGCCGAACCTGATCGAGGTTCAGAAATCTTCTTATGACCTCTTTTTGCGGTCAGGCGATAGCGACAAGCCGCTGGATGGCGAAGGCATCCAGGGCACGTTCCAGTCGGTTTTTCCGATCAAGGATTTCAACGAAACGGCTGTGCTGGAGTTCGTGAAATACGATCTCGAAAAGCCGAAGTTCGATGTTGAAGAATGCATGCAGCGCGATCTGACCTATGCGGCACCGCTGAAGGTGACGCTGCGTCTGATCGTGTTTGATGTCGATGAAACCACCGGGGCCCGGTCGGTCAAGGACATCAAGGAACAAGATGTCTATATGGGCGACATGCCCCTGATGACGCCGAACGGCACGTTCATCGTGAACGGCACCGAGCGCGTGATCGTCAGCCAGATGCACCGGTCGCCCGGCGTGTTCTTTGACCACGACAAGGGCAAGACCCATTCGTCGGGCAAGCTGCTGTTTGCTTGCCGGATCATTCCCTATCGCGGGTCGTGGCTGGATTTCGAATTCGACGCCAAGGACATCGTGTTCGCGCGCATCGACCGTCGCCGCAAACTGCCGGTGACGACGCTGCTGTATGCGCTTGGCATGGACCAAGAGCGCATTATGGATGCGTATTACGACACCGTTGATTTCAAGTATCTGAAAAACAAGGGCTGGGTCACCAAGTTCTTCCCCGAGCGTGTGCGCGGCACCCGCCCGTCTTATGATCTGGTCGATGCCGCCACGGGCGAAGTCATCCTGAAAGCGGGCGAAAAAGCCACGCCGCGGATGGTGAAGAAGTGGATTGACGACGGCGAGATCAAGGACTTGCTGGTGCCGTTCGATCATATTCTGGGCCGCTATGTCGCCAAGGATATCATCAACGAAGAAACCGGTGAGATCTGGGTCGAAGCCGGTGACGAGCTGACCTGGGAACTGGACCGTGACGGTGAAGTCAAGGGCGGTTCGGTCAAGGTTCTGCTGGATCAGGGCGTGACCGACATTCCGGTGCTGGACATCGACAATGTGAACGTCGGCCCCTATATCCGCAACACCATGGCCGCCGACAAGAACATGGGTCGCGACACGGCGCTGATGGATATCTATCGCGTCATGCGCCCGGGCGAGCCGCCGACCGTTGAAGCGGCAAGCCAACTGTTCGACACGCTGTTCTTTGATAAAGAGCGTTACGATCTGTCGGCTGTTGGCCGCGTCAAGATGAACATGCGTCTTGATCTGGGCAAGCCCGATACGCAGCGCACGCTGGACCGCGAAGATATCATTTCGTGCATCAAGGCGCTGACGGAACTGCGCGACGGCAAGGGTGAGATTGACGACATCGATCACCTTGGCAACCGTCGTGTCCGCTCGGTCGGCGAATTGATGGAAAACCAGTATCGCGTTGGCCTGTTGCGGATGGAACGCGCGATCAAAGAGCGTATGTCGTCGGTGGAAATCGACACGATCATGCCGCAAGACCTGATCAACGCGAAACCGGCTGCGGCTGCGGTGCGTGAATTCTTTGGCAGCAGCCAGCTGTCGCAATTCATGGACCAAACCAACCCGCTGTCGGAAGTCACCCACAAGCGCCGCCTGTCGGCCCTTGGGCCGGGTGGTCTGACGCGTGAGCGTGCCGGTTTTGAGGTGCGCGACGTTCACCCGACCCACTATGGCCGGATGTGCCCGATTGAAACGCCCGAAGGTCAGAACATTGGTCTGATCAACAGCTTGGCCACCTTTGCCCGTGTCAACAAATACGGCTTCATTGAAACCCCCTATCGCAAGGTGGTTGATGGCGCGGTGACCGATGACGTGGTCTATATGTCGGCCACCGAGGAAATGCGGCACACGGTGGCGCAGGCCAACGCGACGCTGGATGCCGACGGCAAGTTCGTGAACGATCTGGTTTCCACCCGGAAAGCCGGCGAATTCATGCTGAACCCGTCTGAGGCGGTGGATCTGATCGACGTGTCGCCCAAGCAGTTGGTGTCGGTGGCAGCCTCGCTGATTCCGTTCCTTGAAAATGACGACGCCAACCGCGCCCTGATGGGTTCGAACATGCAGCGTCAGGCCGTTCCGCTGTTGCAGTCGGATGCGCCCTTTGTTGGCACCGGGATCGAGGCCGTTGTGGCCCGCGACTCTGGCGCCGCCATCATGGCGCGCCGGGCTGGCGTGATCGATCAGGTTGACGCGACGCGTATCGTTGTGCGCGCCACCGAAATGCTGGAGCCGGGCGAAGCGGGCGTGGACATCTATCGTCTGCGCAAGTTCAAGCGCAGCAACCAGTCGTCCTGCATCAACCAGCGTCCGCTGGTCAAGGTGGGCGATGTGGTCAAGCGCGGCGAAGTGGTGGCCGATGGCCCCTGCACCGATCAGGGCGAATTGGCCCTGGGCCGGAACGTCGTCGTGGCCTTCATGCCGTGGAATGGCTATAACTACGAAGACTCGATCCTGATTTCCGAGCGCATCCTGCGGGACGACGTGTTCACCTCGATTCACATCGAGGAATACGAAGTGGCCGCGCGCGACACGAAACTGGGGCCGGAAGAAATCACCCGTGACATTCCGAACGTCGGTGAAGAAGCGCTGCGCAACCTTGACGAGGCTGGCATCGTTTACATCGGTGCCGAAGTGCAGCCGGGCGATATTCTGGTGGGCAAGATCACCCCCAAGGGCGAAAGCCCGATGACGCCGGAAGAAAAGCTGCTGCGCGCCATCTTTGGGGAAAAGGCATCAGACGTGCGCGACACCTCGTTGCGTTTGCCGCCGGGGGCTTTTGGCACGATCGTTGAAGTGCGTGTGTTCAACCGCCACGGTGTGGACAAGGACGAACGCGCCCTGCAGATCGAGCGTGAGGAAGTCGAGCGTCTGGCCCGTGACCGGGACGACGAAATGGCGATCCTTGAGCGCAACATCTATTCGCGTCTCAAGACCCTGATCATGGGCAAGACCGCCGTGAAAGGCCCCAAGGGCATCAAGGCCGGTTCGACCATTGATGAGGATCTGCTGGGCACGCTGTCGCGCGGCCAGTGGTGGCAGTTGGCCTTGGGCGAAGAAGCCGATGCCAAGGAAGTCGAAGCGCTGCACGACCAGTTCGAAGCCCAGAAGCGTGCGCTTGAGCACCGCTTTGAGGACAAGGTCGAAAAAGTCCGTCGTGGCGACGATCTGCCTCCGGGCGTGATGAAGATGGTCAAGGTGTTCGTGGCGGTGAAGCGCAAGCTGCAACCGGGCGACAAGATGGCTGGTCGTCACGGCAACAAGGGTGTGATTTCCAAGGTTGTGCCGATGGAAGACATGCCGTTCCTTGCCGACGGGACGCCGGTTGATCTGGTTCTGAACCCGCTGGGTGTGCCGTCGCGGATGAACGTCGGTCAGATTCTGGAAACCCACATGGGCTGGGCCGCGCGCGGTCTGGGCCTGAAGATCGACGAGGCTTTGCAAGAGTATCGCCGGTCGGGTGACATGACCCCGGTGCGTGAGGCGATGCGGATCGGCTATGGCGACGAAACCTATGCCGAAGCCTTTGGCGACATGGAAGAACAAGAGCTGCTGGAGAAGGCCGCGCTTGTGACCCGTGGCGTGCCGATTGCGACGCCGGTCTTTGACGGGGCCAAGGAAGTGGATGTGAACGACGCGCTGCGTCGGGCCGGGTTCGATCAGTCGGGCCAGTCCGAGGTGTTTGACGGCCGCACGGGCGACAAGTTCGCCCGCAAGGTGACCGTCGGCGTGAAGTACATGCTGAAGCTGCACCACCTTGTCGATGACAAGCTGCACGCCCGCTCGACCGGCCCGTACAGCCTTGTGACCCAGCAGCCGCTGGGTGGTAAGGCGCAGTTCGGTGGTCAGCGTCTTGGGGAAATGGAGGTCTGGGCTCTGGAAGCCTATGGTGCCGCCTATACCCTGCAAGAGATGCTGACGGTCAAGTCGGACGACGTGGCCGGCCGGACCAAGGTCTATGAAAGCATCGTCAAGGGCGAGGACAATTTCGAAGCCGGCGTGCCGGAATCGTTCAACGTTCTTGTCAAGGAAGTGCGTGGCCTCGGCCTTAACATGGAACTCCTGGATGCGGAGGAGGAGTGAACGGATGGCGGGCTGAAGCCCGCCCTACGGTCCCTGTGGGCCGGGCTTCAGCCCGGCCTGCCCACCGCCCACTTTCAAGGATGTGAAGATGAACCAGGAACTCAGCACCAACCCGTTCAACCCGGTTGCCCCGCTTAAGACCTTTGACGAGATCAAGATCTCGCTTGCGTCGCCGGAGCGGATTTTGTCGTGGTCGTTCGGCGAGATCAAAAAGCCCGAAACCATCAACTACCGCACGTTCAAGCCCGAGCGTGACGGCCTGTTCTGCGCGCGTATCTTTGGGCCGATCAAGGATTACGAATGCCTCTGCGGCAAATACAAGCGCATGAAATATCGCGGCGTTGTTTGCGAAAAATGCGGCGTGGAAGTCACCTTGCAAAAGGTGCGCCGCGAGCGCATGGGTCATATCGAACTTGCCGCGCCCGTGGCCCATATCTGGTTCCTCAAGTCGCTGCCGTCGCGCATCGGCCTGATGCTGGACATGACGCTGCGCGATCTGGAGCGTATTCTTTATTTCGAGAACTATGTGGTGATCGAACCCGGTCTGACCGAGCTGACCTATGGCCAGCTGATGACCGAGGACGAATATCTGGACGCGCAAGACCAGTATGGTGCCGATGCCTTTACCGCCAATATCGGTGCCGAAGCGATCCGCGAAATGCTGGCAAATATCGACCTTGAGTCGACAGCCGACCAGCTGCGCGAGGATCTGAAGGAAGCCACGGGCGAATTGAAGCCCAAGAAGATCATCAAGCGTTTGAAGATCGTCGAAAGCTTCCTTGAATCGGGCAACCGCCCCGAGTGGATGGTGCTGACCGTTCTGCCGGTGATCCCGCCGGAACTGCGCCCGCTGGTGCCGCTGGATGGCGGTCGTTTCGCGACCTCTGACCTGAACGATCTGTATCGCCGCGTCATCAACCGCAACAACCGTCTGAAGCGTCTGATCGAACTGCGTGCGCCCGATATCATCGTGCGCAACGAAAAGCGGATGCTGCAAGAAGCTGTGGATGCGCTGTTTGATAACGGCCGCCGTGGCCGCGTGATCACGGGCACCAACAAGCGCCCGCTGAAATCGCTGTCTGACATGCTGAAAGGCAAGCAGGGCCGGTTCCGTCAGAACCTTTTGGGTAAGCGCGTGGACTTTTCGGGCCGTTCGGTCATCGTGACCGGCCCCGAGTTGAAGCTGCACCAGTGCGGTCTGCCGAAGAAGATGGCGCTGGAGCTGTTCAAGCCCTTCATCTATTCGCGGCTGGAGGCCAAGGGCCTGTCCAGCACCGTGAAACAGGCGAAGAAGCTGGTCGAAAAAGAGCGCCCCGAGGTTTGGGATATTCTGGATGAAGTCATCCGCGAACATCCCGTGCTGTTGAACCGCGCGCCGACGCTGCACCGTTTGGGCATTCAGGCGTTTGAGCCGATCCTGATCGAAGGCAAGGCCATTCAGCTGCACCCGCTGGTCTGTTCGGCTTTTAACGCCGACTTCGACGGTGACCAGATGGCCGTGCACGTTCCGCTGAGCCTTGAGGCCCAGCTGGAAGCCCGTGTTCTGATGATGTCGACGAACAACGTTTTGTCGCCCGCCAACGGCGCGCCGATCATCGTTCCGTCGCAGGACATGGTTCTTGGTCTTTATTATGTGACCATGGAACGCAAAGGTATGGTCGGCGAAGGCAAGATCTTCCGCGATATCGAGGAAGTCGAGCACGCGCTGGCCGCCGGTGCGGTGCATCTGCACGCCAAGATCACGGCCCGCCTGAAGCAGATCGACGAGCACGGCAATGAAGTGTGGAAGCGGTTCGAGACGACCCCCGGTCGTCTGCGTCTGGGCAACCTGTTGCCGCTGAACACCAAGGCGCCGTTTGAACTGGTCAACCGCTTGCTGCGCAAGAAAGATGTGCAGAACGTCATCGACACCGTCTACCGCTATTGCGGCCAGAAAGAGTCGGTCATTTTCTGTGACCAGATCATGGGCCTTGGCTTCCGTGAGGCGTTCCGCGCCGGTATCTCGTTCGGCAAGGACGACATGCTGATCCCGGAATCGAAGTGGACCATCGTGAACGAAGTTCGCGATCAGGTGAAAGAATTCGAACAACAGTATATGGACGGCCTGATCACTCAGGGCGAAAAATACAACAAGGTTGTCGATGCCTGGTCGAAATGCTCGGACAAGGTGGCCGGCGAGATGATGGGCGAAATCTCGGCCGTGCGTTATGACGACGCCGGTGCCGAGAAAGAGCCGAACTCGGTCTATATGATGTCGCACTCGGGTGCGCGGGGTTCGCCGGCCCAGATGAAGCAGTTGGGCGGGATGCGCGGTCTGATGGCCAAGCCGAATGGCGAGATCATCGAAACGCCGATCATCTCGAACTTCAAGGAAGGTCTGACCGTGCTCGAGTATTTCAACTCGACCCACGGTGCCCGTAAGGGTCTGGCCGACACCGCGCTGAAAACCGCCAACTCGGGGTATCTGACCCGCCGTCTGGTGGACGTGGCGCAGGATTGCATCGTGCGCGCCCATGATTGCGGCACGGATCGTGCGATCACTGCCGAAGCGGCTGTGAATGATGGTGAAGTGATCCAGACTCTGGCTGACCGGGTTCTGGGCCGTGTGGCGGCTGACGACATTCTGGTTCCGGGAACGGATGAGGTGATCGTCAAGGCTGGTGAGTTGATTGACGAACGCCGGGCCGATCTGATCGACCAGGCGCAGGTGCAGTCGACCCGCATCCGCAGCCCGCTGACCTGTGAGGCCGAAGAGGGCGTCTGCGCCATGTGCTATGGTCGTGATCTGGCGCGCGGCACCTTGGTGAACCAAGGTGAAGCTGTCGGCATCATCGCCGCGCAGTCGATTGGTGAACCGGGCACCCAGCTGACGATGCGGACGTTCCACATCGGCGGTATTGCCCAGGGTGGTCAGCAGTCGTTCCTCGAAGCCAGCCAGGAAGGCAAGATCGAGTTCCGCAATGCCAACCTTCTGGAAAACGCGCTTGGCGACCAGATCGTTGTGGGGCGCAACATGTCGCTGGCCATCGTCGATGAAAACGGCGCTGACCGGGCGGTTCACAAGCTGAGCTATGGTGCCAAGATCCACGTCAAGGACGGTCAAGCCGTCAAGCGTGGCGCCAAGCTGTTCGAATGGGACCCCTATACCCTGCCGATCATCGCTGAAAAGGGCGGTGTGGCCAAGTTCGTTGACCTTGTCTCGGGCATCTCTGTGCGCGACGAGACTGACGATGCGACGGGTATGACCCAGAAGATCGTGACCGACTGGCGCTCGGCCCCCAAGGGCAATGATCTCAAGCCCGAGATCATCGTCATGGACCCGGTGACGGGTGAGCCGGTGCGGGCAGACAATGGCAACCCGATTTCCTACCCGATGTCGGTGGATGCCATTCTCTCGGTGGAAGACGGCCAAGACATTCGCCCCGGCGACGTTGTGGCCCGTATTCCGCGCGAAGGTGCCAAGACCAAGGACATCACCGGGGGTCTTCCCCGCGTGGCGGAACTGTTCGAAGCCCGTCGTCCGAAGGATCATGCGATCATCGCCGAGGCCGATGGCTATGTGCGGTTCGGCAAGGACTACAAGAACAAGCGCCGCATCACCGTGGAACCGGTCGATGAGACGTTGCAGCCCATGGAATACATGATCCCGAAAGGGAAACATATTCCGGTGCAGGAAGGCGACTTCGTGCAGAAGGGTGACTACATCATGGACGGCAACCCGGCGCCGCATGACATCCTGCGCATCATGGGTGTCGAGGCCTTGGCCAACTACATGATCGACGAAGTGCAGGACGTGTATCGACTGCAGGGCGTGAAGATCAACGACAAGCATATTGAAGTCATCGTGCGTCAGATGCTGGTCAAGTTGGAAGTGCTGGACAGCGGTGACACCACCTTGCTGAAAGGCGAGCAGGTCGAGAAGATCGAGCTGGACGAAGAGAACGCCAAGGCGCGGGCCCGTGGTCTGCGTGAGGCCAAGGCCGAACCGGTGCTGTTGGGCATCACCAAAGCCTCGCTTCAGACCCGGTCGTTCATTTCGGCAGCGTCGTTCCAGGAAACCACGCGGGTGCTGACCGAGGCTTCGGTTCAGGGCAAGCGCGACAAACTGGTGGGCCTGAAAGAGAACGTCATCGTGGGCCGTCTGATCCCGGCAGGGACGGGTGGCGCGACCAGCCGTGTCAAGAAGATTGCGGCGGATCGTGACGGTGCCGTGATCGAGGCGCGGCGCAGCGATGCATTGGAAGCGGCGGCTTTGTCGGCCCCGATGGATGATGTGATCGACGTCGAAAAAGACGCAGGTCTGGTGGATGATGTGTTCGACAGCCGTGATTGAGCGGCGTTGAACTGACCAAGACTTTGCCCCCGCCGGTCGCAGGATCGGCGGGGGGTTTCTTTTGGGCTGTCTCTGGCAGAGACACCAGTCGTGCCCAACAAAAACAGACACTTGGCCGCCTGAATTTACGATCTGTTCCTCTTTGCGCCCCACGCCCCGCAGCCCCCAGATTGTATCTGGCACAGGGTTTCGCTTTGCCTGCGCCGGGCACAGGCGTAGAGACAGGCCAAGGCAGGAGGCTTGGGTGGCAATTTCGGACAATACGCGCGGCGCGCTGTTCATGGTTGGATCCATGGCGGCGTTCACGCTGAACGATACTGCGATGAAGGCCCTGACGCAGAGCATGCCGCTGTTTCAGGCGATCTTGCTGCGTGGCGTGCTGACGACGGCGGGCCTGTTGGGCCTGGGGGTCTATATGGGGGCCTTGCGCTGGTCGCTGCCCCGCAAGGACAGGTGGGTGATTGCCATCCGGTCGCTGGCCGAATTGGGTGCCACGGCCAGCTTTCTGGCGGCCCTGATGCATCTGCCCCTGGCGAATCTGTCTGCGATCATGCAGGCGCTGCCGCTGGCCGTGACCCTGGCGGCGGCGGTGTTTTTGAAGGAAAGCGTCGGCTGGCGGCGCATGGTGGCGATTGTCGTGGGCTTTGTGGGTGTGCTGATCATCATCCGGCCCGGCCCACAGGGATTTGAAATCTGGTCGCTGTTGGGCCTTATCTCGGTGGGCTGTGTCGTGATCCGCGATCTTTCGACACGGTTCCTGTCGCGCGATGTGCCTTCGGTGAATGTGGCGGTCTGGGCCTCGGTTGCGGTGACGCTGATGGGGGGCATGGTGACGGCTGGCACGGGCTGGCAGGCGGTGACGGTGCCGCAGGCCCTGTTGGTGGGGCAGGCGGCGTTCTTCTTGCTGTTTGGCTATCTGTTTGCCGTGATGGTGATGCGCGTGGGCGATATCAGCTTTGTGGCCCCGTTTCGCTATACCGCGCTGTTGTGGGCGATTGTTCTGGGCTGGTGGGCCTTTGGCTATTTCCCCGACCGCCTGACGCTGTTGGGCGCGGCGCTTGTTGTGGCCTCGGGCGTGTTTACCCTGCTGCGCGAGCGGCGCATGAAGAAGCGGCAATTGCCCCCCCGCGTCTAGTTGGCGCAGACCGGGCCGCAAACCCCGCAAAACCCCTGCTTGTGTTGACATTGCCCGCGACTCCCCCTATACGCCCGCCTACCTGACCGGGCGTATTCCGTCCGCAAGGGTCATAATGCTTGATGTGGTCACGATCCGGGCCTTGGCCCCGATCCTCTGGAATTCCACCGCGTCATCCCTGACTTGGGGATGATGGCGGTTTTGTGTTTTGCAATGCGTGCAAGGCACACGTCGAGAAGAGGTGTCCCGAGGTTCGGGGCGAGTATTGACAGAGCAACACGAGGAACGTGCATGCCGACGATCCAACAGCTGATCCGGAAGCCCCGGGAAGCGAATGTGCGGAAGTCCAAGTCTCAGCACTTGGAATCCTGCCCGCAAAAGCGTGGGGTTTGCACCCGCGTTTACACCACCACCCCGAAGAAGCCGAACTCGGCTATGCGTAAGGTTGCCAAAGTGCGCCTGACCAATGGCTTCGAGGTCATCTCTTACATCCCCGGTGAAAAGCACAACCTTCAGGAGCACTCTGTGGTTCTGATCCGTGGCGGCCGGGTAAAAGACCTTCCGGGTGTGCGTTACCACATCCTGCGCGGTGTTCTGGATACCCAGGGCGTCAAAGATCGTCGTCAGCGTCGTTCGAAATACGGCGCCAAGCGTCCGAAGTGAGGGTTTAACAGATGTCCCGTCGTCACGCCGCAGAGAAGCGCGAAATTCTCCCGGACGCCAAGTATGGCGACCGCGTTCTGACCAAATTCATGAACAACCTGATGCTGGACGGCAAAAAGTCCGTCGCGGAAGGCATTGTTTATGGCGCCCTTGAGCGGGTTCAGACCCGTCTGAAGCGCGAACCGATCGAATGCTTCCACGAAGCACTCGACAATGTGAAGCCTTCGGTCGAAGTGCGCAGCCGCCGCGTTGGTGGTGCCACCTACCAGGTTCCCGTCGAAGTGCGCACCGAGCGCCGTGAGGCTCTGGCGATCCGCTGGCTGATCACCGCTGCCCGCAAGCGCAACGAAAACACGATGGAAGAGCGTCTTGCCGCTGAGCTGTCGGATGCCGTCAACAACCGCGGCACCGCAGTGAAAAAGCGCGAAGACACCCACAAGATGGCCGACGCGAACAAAGCGTTCAGCCATTACCGCTGGTAAGGGGTTAACATGGCACGCGACTATCCGCTGACGCGCTATCGTAACTTCGGGATCATTGCCCATATCGACGCGGGCAAGACCACGACGTCCGAGCGCATCCTGTACTACACCGGCAAGTCCCACAAGATCGGCGAAGTCCATGACGGCGCCGCGACGATGGACTGGATGGAACAAGAGCAAGAGCGTGGGATCACCATCACCTCTGCTGCCACCACCACGTTCTGGAACCGTCAGGTCGATTCCGGCACTGTCGGCAACCCGAACGAGAAGTTCCGCTTCAACATCATCGACACCCCCGGCCACGTTGACTTTACCATTGAAGTCGAACGTTCGCTGGCTGTGCTGGATGGTGCTGTGGTTCTGCTGGACGGTAACGCCGGCGTTGAACCCCAGACCGAAACCGTTTGGCGTCAGGCTGACCGCTACAAGGTTCCGCGTATCGTTTTTGTCAACAAGATGGACAAGACCGGCGCTGACTTCCTGAAATGCGTTCGCATGATCAAGGACCGGACCGGCGCGAATGCTGTTCCGATCGTTCTGCCGATTGGCGCGGAAGACCGTCTGGAAGGCATCATCGATCTGGTGACCATGGAAGAGTGGGTCTATCAGGGCGAAGATCTGGGCGCATCCTGGGTGCGTCAGCCGATCCGCGCGGAACTGAAGGACGAAGCCGACGAGTGGCGCCTGAACCTGCTGGAAACGGCTGTTGGTCAGGACGACGAGGCGATGGAAGCCTATCTGGAAGGCAACGAGCCGAGCCCGGAGAAGCTGCGCGAGTTGATCCGCAAGGGCACTCTGGCCATCGACTTCATCCCCGTGATGGCTGGTTCGTCGTTCAAGAACAAGGGCGTGCAGCCCCTGTTGAACGCCGTGATCGACTATCTGCCGTCGCCGCTGGACGTGCCGCCCTACATGGGCTTTGCGCCGGGCGACGAGTCGGAAACCCGCAACATCGCCCGTTCGGCCGATGACGAGCAGCCCTTCTCGGCGCTGGCGTTCAAGATCATGAACGACCCCTTCGTCGGCTCCTTGACCTTTACCCGGATCTATTCGGGCAAACTGGCCAAGGGCGATGCGATGATGAACGCGACCAAGCAGCGCAAAGAGCGCGTTGGCCGCATGATGATGATGCACGCCATCGAGCGTGAGGAAATCACCGAAGCCTTCTCGGGCGACATCATCGCGCTTGGCGGTCTGAAAGAAACCACCACGGGTGACACCTTGTGTGATCCGGCCCACCCCGTTGTTCTGGAAACCATGACCTTCCCGGTCCCGGTGATCGAGATCGCGGTTGAGCCGAAAACCAAGGCTGACCAGGAAAAGATGGGCATCGCTTTGGCCCGTCTGGCTGCCGAAGACCCGTCCTTCCGTGTGGAAACCGATCTTGAATCGGGCCAGACGATCATGAAGGGCATGGGCGAACTTCACCTCGACATCCTTGTTGACCGTATGCGTCGCGAGTTCAAGGTTGAGGCGAATATCGGTGCGCCGCAGGTGGCTTACCGCGAAACGATCAGCCGCGAGCATGAGATCGACTACACGCACAAGAAGCAGACCGGTGGTACCGGCCAGTTCGCGCGCGTCAAGCTGATCATCACGCCGACGGAACCGGGCGAAGGCTATTCGTTCGAGTCGAAGATCGTGGGTGGTGCGGTGCCGAAGGAATACATCCCCGGCGTCGAAAAAGGCATCAAGTCGGTCATGGACTCGGGTCCGCTGGCAGGCTTCCCGGTGATCGACTTCAAGGTTCAGCTGATCGACGGCGCGTTCCACGACGTTGACTCCAGCGTTCTGGCCTTTGAAATCGCTTCGCGGGCCGCTATGCGCGAAGGTCTGAAGAAAGCCGGCGCCAAGCTGCTGGAACCCATCATGAAAGTCGAAGTCGTGACCCCGGAAGAATATACCGGTGGCGTGATCGGCGACCTGACCTCGCGTCGGGGCATGGTGACGGGCCAGGACAGCCGCGGCAATGCCAACGTGATCAATGCGATGGTTCCGCTGGCCAACATGTTCGGCTACATCAACAACCTGCGCTCGATGTCTTCGGGTCGCGCCGTGTTCTCGATGGAATTCGACCATTACGACGCTGTGCCTGAGAATATCAGCCAGGAAATCCAGAAGAAATACGCCTGATCGGTGTGGCGGGGGGAACCCCGCCCTACCGCCCGTAGGCCGGGGGTGACCCCGGCATCACCGAAAGAGAATGAGGAGTTGCCCTAATGGCAAAGGCAAAGTTTGAACGGAACAAACCGCACGTCAACATTGGCACGATTGGCCACGTTGACCACGGGAAGACGACGCTGACGGCGGCGATCACGAAGTATTTTGGCGATTTCCGCGCCTATGACCAGATTGACGGT
>NZ_JAZHDA010000040.1:0-279469 GCF_036553525.1 Pseudotabrizicola sp. L79
AGGCGCCAGTCTCCTAGCGCTTCCCGAGCCGCCTTGCCTCCAGATCGTCCAGCACCAAGATCAGATCCAACCAATCCCGCCGCCGCCTCACCGTCCAGTCCAACTTCCGTCAGCCCGTCCGCTTCGGTGAGGCGGTGTTTAGGCGTAGTTTTCGGGAGCCGCCAGAGGAAAAAGCACGAAAGGCAAAAAAAATTTGCGAACCCCAAGTTTTATTGGGAAAAACGCCTATGAATAAACTGAATCCGCTGCCTTTTAGCAGTCACATGCCTCCGTATCTCACCTCGCAGCGTGCGAATCCTCCCGCGTCTGCAGCCGAATCTCGACCAATACCAGGATCTTTCGCCAGATTCGGCTTCGTTCAGAGCGGCCCTCGTCCGCTGGTCATTTCTTGTTTGTCCAAGTTATCGGCAGCCATCGGACAGATTTCCAAAAGGACGATCAAAGACGCACGGGCATGGTGAAAGATCCTCTGCGTCCGACAGAGCTGGACCGAATCTGAACAACAACGACGACTGTCCACCGCGATCGCAGTCTTGTTGCGATACGTTCTTGCTTCAACGGCCTTGCTTCGACGGCTAACACTTCGCCTCTGGCGCCGGATCTTGGAAAATTCGTTCCGCCACTCGCAGAGCAAAGGGAGAATCTCATACGCAGCCTTATAGTGCAGTGTCGCGCGTGCATGGTGGGCAGCGCAATAATGCTGTCTCGGTCTCGCAACACTCGCGAACCTGGCCAACACATCTCTTGCCTTGGGCACAGGCCACAAGGAGGCAAAGTCACTCCGAGGGTTCTGGGCAAGACCGATCAGAGAAGCTGTGCCTCATCCAGCGTTCAGAGATAGTCGTCTGCTTTAACCCAAGAATTACTGAGCATCCCAAAACGGAATCTGGACAGGCTTTGAAAAGATCACGGCACATATTCCTTTTGCCGTCTTTTCTATCTTCACCACCTGCCACAGTGGAACCGCAGGACTAGCTATGGCCCGAACGGATACAGGAAACGAGCCATGTCTCAGAACAAGAGCGACAAAGGCGCTGCGGTGCCAACTGGTCGTGCAAGCCGACTTCTCAGGTTTGGTAGCATGGCTTCTGGAATCGCAGGCGATGTTGCGGCTGGAGGGCTGCGGGCGCTTGCAAGCGGCAGACGTCCAGATCTGGCGCAACTGATTCTGACGCCAGCCAACACCTTGCGGCTGACAGACGGGCTGTCACATCTTCGGGGTGCAGCACTCAAGCTTGGGCAAATGCTGTCGATGGATACTGGGCTTGTCTTGCCTGATGAGTTGACGGTCATTCTGGGGCGACTGCGGGATGATGCACGTCACATGCCCCCCAAACAGCTTCAAACCGTGTTAAATGCCCAATGGGGAACCGGTTGGTATGGCCGCTTTGCCCGGTTCGACGTGCGCCCCTTTGCGGCGGCATCGATCGGGCAGGTGCATCGTGCCATAACCCACGATGGCCAAGAGCTTGCGATAAAGGTGCAATATCCCGGCGTACAGGCCAGCATCGACAGCAATGTCAACAATGTGGCCACCCTCTTGCGCCTTCCGGGGATCCTTCCACGCGGCATGGACATTACCCCCGTCTTGACCGAGGCTAAACGCCAACTGCATGCAGAAGCCGACTACCTGGCCGAAGCTGACCATCTGGCCCGGTTCGCGACCTTGCTGGAAAACTCTGAAACCTTTGTCCTGCCTGTCTTGCACAAGGAACTCTGCACACCGCAGGTGTTGGCCATGGACTACATGGAAAGCGCACCGCTCGACAGTTTGGTCGATGCCCCGCAGTCCGCACGTAATCGTGTTGCCTCTGCGCTGATTGATCTGGTGCTGCGCGAATTGTTCGTTTTTGGCGCGATGCAGACCGACCCCAACCTTGCCAACTACCGTTTCGACCCCACGACTGGCCGCATTGTGCTTCTCGATTTCGGTGCAGTCCAACCCATTTCGCCCGAACTGGCCGCAGATTTTCGCGCGCTTGCACGGGTAGCGCTTAACGGCAATGCGGCCGAAACTCGCGACGCAATGCTGCGTATCGGCTATTTTGACAGCACCACGGCACCGCATCATCAAGACCTGATCCAGTCTATGTTTCAATTCGCTATGGGCCCGTTGCGGCAACAAGGCCCATTCGACTTTGGGCAAAGCGAGCTGTTGCAGCGTCTGCGCCACATGGGCCTTGCCATCGGTAGCGATCGAGAGCTTGCGCATGTGCCCCCCGCTGCAACGCTGTTCTTGCATCGCAAGATCGCCGGAATGTATCTGATGGCGACGAAGCTGCGCGCCTGCATCGCGCTTCGCCCGATGGTCGAGCGCTATTGCGACACTTCTCTGCCGCCACGTTGAATCGCTGTCACCGGGCTGGCCGGAATCTGCTCTGCCGTGAACCTAAACAAATCCTGCCGCGCAGACCTGCTCTGCGCACCCAATCGCAGCTTGCAGTTTTGACCGGAGGGTAGGGCCAAAGCTGTCGTGCCGGTCATCCGACGGGCACGAGAACGCTTAAAACAGCAGGACGCGAGTCGATGACAGGATATGCGCAGCAGCAGCATCTCGCCCAGACCTTTGATGCAAGTGTGCGAATTTGCAAATATGTCTTTGTAAACATATGGGTTTTTGTTGGTGATCCCGACAGGACTTGAACCTGTAACCTGCCCCTTAGGAGGGGGCTGCTCTATCCAGTTGAGCCACGGGACCACAGCTTCTTCATGGGCAAATTCTGGCGCCACTTCAAGCAGGGTTGGTCTGAAAAGGTGTAGGGGGAGTGAATTTTGGCCCACCACTCCCCCCTTTGGTCCATTGCGTCTGGGTTGAGAGCTTGCAGGACGCTTTGGATCGGATCACTGTGCCGACACTGGGTCTGCACTGGGTCTGCACAGATTGTTAGCGATAACATAGCGCAAAAACTTGGCTTGGACAAGGGGGGGCTTTGGCGCTAACAACGAATGTGACAACTGCCCAACCAAAGGCCCGCCCTGTGTCCAAACCGACAAGCGCCAAACCCAGTTCACCCGATCCCCGCCGCCCTTTGACATTGCGTGACGTGTCCGAAGCCTCGGGCGTCAGCGAGATGACGGTCAGCCGGGTTTTGCGCAATCGTGGCGATGTCAGCGAAACCACCCGGGAACGGGTTCTGGAAGCGGCCCGCAACCTTGGCTATGTGCCAAACAAGATCGCCGGCGCACTTGCCAGCCAGCGCGTCAATCTTGTGGGTGTCATCATCCCTTCGCTGTCGAACATGGTCTTCCCCGAGGTGATGACCGGCATTTCAGACGTTCTGGAAGATACCGGCCTGCAACCGGTGGTTGGTGTCACGAATTACCTGCCCGAGCGTGAAGAATCGGTTCTTTATGAAATGCTCAGCTGGCGGCCTTCGGGTGTGATTCTGGCCGGTCTTGAACATAGCGAGGCCAGCCATGCGATGCTGGCGCAGGCCGGTGTGCCAATTGTCGAGATCATGGATATCGACGGCACGCCCGTCGACTCGGCCGTTGGCATTTCGCACCGCAGGGCCGGGCGGCAGATGGCCGAGGCCATCATCGCGGCGGGCTATCGCCGGATTGCTTTTCTGGGCACCCAGATGCCCAATGACCATCGCGCCAAAAAGCGGCTTGAAGGGTTTGAAGAGGCTTTGGCCAAGGCCGGATTGGCCCTTGTTGACCAAGAGTTCTATTCTGGCGGCTCGGCACTACTCAAGGGGCGCGAGATGACCGAGGCGGTGTTGCGCCGGTCACCCGATGTCGATTTCCTGTATTACTCCAATGACATGATCGGTGCAGGCGGGCTTTTGTATTGCCTGGACGCTGGCATTGATGTGCCCGGCAAGGTGGGTCTTGCCGGATTTAACGGGGTTGAACTGCTGGCAGGTTTGCCGCGCCGCCTTGCCACGATGGATGCCTGTCGTCTGGAAATCGGGCGCGCGGCGGCTGAAATCATCTCGGGCAAGCATCCGGGTGTGATTGGTGGCGAGGTGATCGAGCTGACCCCCACCATTGATCTGGGCGATACGATCCGCAAGGCCTGACCACCGCTAGCCCTTGGCGAGGCCCGGAACCAGATGCTTGATCCCGGCCACATGCGCAGGCGTCGCGGCAAGGCTGTCAGCGGCCAGTGCCTGCGCCGTTTCCAGCAACATCTCGGGCGGGGTGATGCGATCAATCAGGCCCCAAGACAGCGCCTCGGCCGCCTCAACCTTTTGCCCTGCCATCAAAATCATCTTCGTGCGGGCCGGGCCGATCAGGGCAGACATCCGGGCCGGATCAGAAGGTTGCGGCAAAAAGCCCAGCTTCATCACCGGATAGAACAGCTTGGCCGTTGGCACAGCGATGCGCAGATCGCAGGCCAGAACCATCCCCATCGCCCCCCCTGCCAAGGTGCCATTCAGCGCCGCAATGGTCAGGCAGGGCAGCGCTGCAAGGCGGGCTGATAGCCTCTCCCACACCGGATCGGTGGCCAAACCGGCCTGCGCTTCCTCCAGATCCGCCCCAGCCGAAAACACCTTGCCCACCCCGGTCAAGATCATCGCCCGGGCGGCGCCTGCATCGGCAATCGCGGCGTCCAACTGTTCCAGCATCACCTTGGTCAACGAATTGGCTTTTTCGGGCCGGTTCAGCGTCAGCGTCAGCAAGCCGTTTTCAAAGCTTTGGTCAATCATCAGATCACCCCAATGGCACGGCGGATGGCTTCGTCCCGCAGGCTGACCTCGCGGCCCAACCAGTCATCCCCGCCGGGCCCACACATCCACAACAGGCATTTGGCTGGCCAATCGGCGGGAATATGCACCGCGGGGTCAAGCTGGCTGACAGGGTTGATGCCGCTGGCCTTGATCTTCACCTGCATCTCGGTCGCCACGGTTCCGGGTGACATGCCCATGATGCGCAGGCCATTCGCGGCTTCCTCCAGATGGGCAGCACGGGTCAGCATGGCCGCCCCCGCCTTTGAACTGCAATAGCTGCTCCAGCCTTCCAGCGGGTTATGCGCTGCCCCCGAACTGACGGTGATGATCGTGCCACCGCCTTGCGCCTTCATCTGTGGCAAGGCCGCGCGCAGCCCGTGCAGCACGCCTTTCAGGTTGATATCGATGGCGCGCCCCCAGTCTTTTGGGTCTGCCTCGGAAATCCGGCAGATCGGATCAATCACACCAGCGTTGTTGATCAGGGCATCCAGCCGCCCCCACCGGGCCACCACGGTTTGCAGGGCAGCTTGCACGCTGGTGTAATCGGCCACGTCGCAGCGCAGGGCCATGGCCGCATCGCCAAGATCATCGGCGATCTTGGCAATGTCTGTTTCACTGCGCGCCATCAAGGCCACACGCCACCCCGCCGCCGCAAATTCCCGCGCGGTTGCGGCCCCGATGCCGCGGCTTGCCCCCGTGATCGCCACCACTTTCATCGTCATCACGCGCTCCCTCTTGGCATTTCCTGTTGGTTACCGCATTCCAACCGCCTTGGGAAAGCCTTGACCGACACCGGCCACGGGTAAAGGATATGTCGCAGCATGCGAGGGAAAGGACAGATCATGGCACAGTTGAGATTGGCCACCAGCACAGCACTGGTCGCTTTGTTCGGTGCCGCCATGGCGCAGGCGCAGGTGACGCCGGAACAAGTCTGGCAGAATTGGCAAAAACTGAGCGCGAGCTATGGTCAGGCCCTTGTCGCTGACAGTGTCACGCGCCAAGGCGATACGCTGGTGGTCAAGGGCGTCAAGACCAGCATGGCCCAAGATGGCGCCACCATGACAGGGGCGCTGGATGAGGTTCGGTTCCGCGATCTGGGGGACGGCACGGTCGAGGCGACGGCGTCAGAAAGCTATGTGATGCAAGTCGTGATGCCCGCAGAAGATGGCACCGCCGACAGCCTGAACATCACGCTGAGTCAGCCGGGCATGCGTGTGATCGCTGCGGGCAATGGCCCCGAGACGTCTTACACCTATGATCTGCCCAATATGTCGCTGGCCATTCAGGCTTTGGAAAATGGGGTGGCCCTGGCCGATATCACCGCCAAGGCTGCGGGGCTGACCGCGCTCTATCGGTTTACGACGGCGGCCGATGTCATCAAGGCCGATCTGGCGATGGATATGCAAACGCTGGGTTTTGCTGTTTCGGCCCAAGACAAGGCCGACACCTTTGAACTTACAGGCAATATCGCCGCACTGAAGCTGGCCAGTGGCGGCACGTTCCTTGGCATCGAGGCGATGGAAGACCTGCCAAAGGCGCTGCGGGACGGCATGTCGTTCACCACCGCGCTGAGCTATGGGGCAGGCAGTTTTGACATCAACGGCACCGAAGGCGGGGTGCCAACCACTGTTCTGGCCACCAATGAAAGCGGCCGTTTTGACTTTGCGCTGAATGGGGAAACCCTGCGATATGGTCTTGGTGGAACGGGGATGAACCTTACGCTTTCGGGGGGGGATATACCGTTTCCGCAGGTCAAGGTCAGCTATGGGGAAGCCGCTTTTGACATGATGATCCCGGTTGCCAAGACGGCTGTGCCGGTTGATTTCAGCCTGCTGACCCGCATTGTGGATCTGGCCGTATCAGACGAGATCTGGGGGATGATGGACCCGACCGGCACCCTGCCGCGTGATCCGGCAACGCTGATTGTTGATGCCAAAGGCAAGGTGCAGTTGACCACCGATCTGTTCGACGAGGCCGCAATGGAGGCCTTGGGCGAGGCTGCTCCGGGTGATCTTCATGCGCTGACGCTGACCCAGATCACCGCCAAAGCGGCAGGGGCGGCGCTGACGGGAATGGGTGATTTTACGTTTGATAACAATGACCTGACTACGTTTGACGGCATCCCTGCGCCGACCGGCAAGATCGAGTTGACCTTGTCGGGGGGCAATGGGTTGCTGGACAAGCTGGTGGCCATGGGGCTGATCCCGTCGGAAGAGGCGATGGGGATGCGGATGATGTTGGCGATGCTGGCAAAACCGGGGGAAAACCCTGATGTGCTGACATCGGTTCTGGAGTTCAAGGACAAGGGTTTTTACGCCAACGGCCAGCGTCTGCAATAAGGGCAAAGCCACCCGGCACAGGGTTCAGCGGGGGGGGTTCGGGGCTGTCAGCCCCCCCGCACCACCCGTACACCTTGCGTACACCCCCCGTGCAGACAGACGCGCCGAGAGGCCCCCGGACAGGAAAACGTGATGGCTTGCACCCATGGGTGTGACGCACTACCTGCTACGGGAACAAAAAGGATGGTGCGATGACCGATCTTGCCCGCTTGACCGATGCCCTTTTGACCGCAGCCAAAACGGCGGGGGCCGATCAGGCCGATGCCCTGGCGGTGTCTGGCACCTCGGTCGCCATCGACATTCGTGCGGGCAAACTGGAAACCGCCGAACGATCAGAAGCCATTGAAATCGGGTTGCGGGTGCTGATCGGCGGGCGGCAGGCCTGTGTCTCGGCCTCGGATATTTCGGATGCGACGGTGCGGGCCCTGGCAGAACGCGCCGTGGCAATGGCGCGTGAGGCGCCCGCTGACCCCTATGCCGGGTTGGCCGAGCCGGGCCAGATTGCCCAAAGCTGGGATCTGAACGCGCTGGAAATGGCGGACCCCGCCGCCGAACCCACGGCCGCAAAACTGGAAGCCGCAGCCCGAGAGGTTGAGTCGGCGGCCATGGCCGTCAAGGGTGTGACGCAGGTCGAAGCCTCGGGCGCCTATTCGCGCCGCGCCATGCATCTGGCGGCATCGAACGGCTTTTCAGGGGGCTATGGCCGCACGTCTCATTCGTTGTCGGCTGTGGCCTTTACCGGCCAGGGCACCGGGATGGAGCGGGACTGGGCCGCCGAAGGCCGCATCTTTGCCGCCGATATGCCGGGGGCGGCAGGCATTGGCCAGTTGGCGGGCGAGCGCGCCTTGCAGCGGGCCGGGGCAATCAAGCCCAAGACCGGCACCTTTCCGGTGCTGTTTGACGAACGCGTTGCGTCAAGCCTGATCGGGCATCTTTTGTCGGCGGCCAATGGGGCGGCAGTGGCGCGCGGGGCCACATGGCTGCGCGATGCGCTGGGGGCGCAGGTGCTGCCCAAGGGGCTGAGCATCATCGAAGACCCACACCGCCCCCGGATCTCGGCCAGCCGCCCCTTTGACGGCGAGGGCCTGCCAACCGCGCGGCGGATGATTGTGGAAGACGGCGTTCTGATGGGCTGGACCCTTGACCTTGCCACCGGACGCAAGCTGGGCATGTCGTCAACCGCCAATGCGGCGCGGGGTGTTTCATCGCCGCCCTCGCCCGCCACGTCGAACATCGATCTGACGCCCGGCAGCGTCAGCCGCGATGATCTGATCGCCCAGATGGGCACCGGGCTTTTGGTGACCTCGATGATCGGGTCCACCATCAGCGCCACGACGGGTGATTATTCGCGCGGGGCGGCGGGCTTTTGGGTGGAAAACGGGCAGATCAGCCATCCGGTGAACGAATGCACCATCGCGGGCAATCTGCGCGACATGCTGTTGCGGATCATTCCGGCCAATGACGCGCGGGCGCATCTTTCCACCCGCGTGCCATCGCTGCTGATTGACGGGATGACCCTTGCCGGCGCGTGATCTTGACCTGCTGTCACAGGCGGTGACAGAGGCGGGGCGCATCGCCATGCGCTTTTTCCGCGCCAATCCGCAGGTCTGGGACAAGGGCGGAGAGCATGGCCCGGTGACCGAGGCCGATCTGGCGGTGAACAGCTTTCTGAAAGATCAACTGCGGGCGGCGCGGCCCGACTATGGCTGGTTGTCGGAAGAAACCCCCGACGATGCCGCGCGCCTGTCGTGCCAGCGGGTGTTCATCGTTGACCCGATTGATGGCACGCGGGCCTTTATCGCGGGCGAGACGAATTTCGCCATTTCGGTTGCCGTGGCCGACGCGGGCGAGGTGATTGCAGGCGCCGTTCTGCTGCCTGCGAAAAACCGGCTTTATACGGGCGAAAAAGGCGGGGTAGCGCGGCGCGATGGGGCGGTGATCACGGCTTCGGGGCTGGATCGTCTGGACGGCGCGCATGTTCTGGCCACCAAGGCGAACATGGCCACCGAGTATTGGCCGGGCGGCGTGCCGGATCTGCAACGCAGCTTTCGCACTTCGTTGGCCTATCGGCTGTGTCTGGCCGCCGAAGGGCGCTATGACGGCATGCTGACGTTTCGCCCGACATGGGAATGGGATATTGCCGCCGGGGCACTGATCTGTGCCTGCGCCGGGGCCAAGGTGACAGATCGCCGGGGCGCGCCGTTGCGGTTCAACAGGCCGGGCGCGCAAACGGATGGGGTTCTTGCCACCGCAGCCGGGCTGCATGAGGCGCTGATGCACAGGCTGCGCCCCTAGGCACAGATGGGCACAGATGGGCACAGATGGGCACAGTTGAAAAAGGCCGGAAAACGGGGTGTTTTCCGGCCTTTTTCAGGTTAGCGCTTGGCCTTTGGCGGCACGAACCGCTTGGACGTGTCGCGGGCATCGGTTCTGGGCTTGGCCGGTGCCGATTTGGCGGCATAGGGCTTTTTGCTGTCAGACCCCTGGCTTTTGAACCCGCCGGATTTGCCAGCCGGTTTGCCGGCAAACTTGCCGCCTTCGCGTTTCACAAAGGGGCGCGCGTCATCGCCTTTGGGGGCAAAGGTGCGCTTGTCGTCGCCCGAGGCGTCGCGGCGGGGGCGGTCAAAGCTGCCCTCGGCTGATTTGTGGCTTTTCGATCCTGCCGCGCGGGCGGGTTTGTCGGAACTGCCACCGTGGCTTTTGAAGCCTGCCGATTTATAGGCGGGCTTGTCCGCACGGGCGGCGGGGCGATCTGATGGCCGATCATCGGGCGACCACCGTGGCTTGCGCGGGGCATCGCCGTCGTCACGCTTGGCATAGGGTTTGCGATCCCCGTCTTCCCGCGCGGCATAGGGCTTGCGCGGGCCATCTTCCCGCTTGGCGTAAGGCTTGCGCTCGGCATCGTCACGCTTGGCGTAGGGTTTGCGCTCGGCATCATCGCGCTTGGCGTAGGGTTTGCGTTCGGTGTCGTCGCGCTTGGCGTAAGGCTTGCGCTCGGCCGCCGGGGCGGCCGGGGTGGCGGCATCGTCTTCGACAAAACGCGACGGCTTTTTCACATAGGCTGGCTTGGGCCGATCCTCGCGGGCGGGGCGGCCGGGGCGTTCCAATTCAGGCTCGCCGTCCATGCGGGTCATGGTCAGTTCACGATCCAGCTCGACCGTCTGACCAAAGCGTTCGGCCAAGGGGGCTGCGATCTGGACATAGGTTTCATCCTGCTTGACGCGGATGGCCCCGATGCCGTCTTTCGCGATGCCGCCTGCTTCGCAGATCTTGGGCAGCAGCCAGCGGGCCTCGGCGCGGCCGGTGTGGCCGACCGAAACGGTGAACCAGACCGACGGGCCGAATTCCCCACGCTCACGCGGGGGGAGGGCGGCGGGCGGCGGCATGCTGTCGGACAGCTCTTCCGGGGCCGAACGGTTGGCCCGCCACTGGCGCACAAAGGCAGCGGCCACGGTTTCGGCGCCGAACTTGGCCAAAAGCTGGTTGGCCATATCGCCATCTTCGCCCACACCTTCGTTCAGCGAAGGATGTTCGAACAGGCGCTGGTCATCTTTTTCCTGCACTTCATCGGCGCTTGGGGCCTTGCCCCATTCGGCGGTGATCTTGGCACCCGCAAGCAGACGCTGCGCCTTTTTCGCCTCGGCCGGGGGCACGATCAGGGCAGACACGCCCTTGTTGCCCGCCCGCCCGGTGCGGCCCGAGCGGTGCAGCAGGGTTTCGGAATTGGACGGCAGATCGGCATGGACCACCAGTTCCAGCCCCGGCAAGTCGATGCCGCGGGCGGCCACGTCGGTGGCGATACAGACGCGGGCGCGCCCGTCGCGCAGCGCCTGCAGGGCATGCATCCGTTCGGTCTGGCTGAGTTCGCCAGACAGGGCCACAACCTGAAAGCCCCGGTTCACCATACGGGCGAACAGGTGGTTCACATTGGCCCGCGTCTTGCAGAACACGATGGCGGTCTGTGCCTCGTAGAACCGCAGAAGGTTGAAGATCGCATGTTCCTTGTCACGCGCGGCGACGGACAGGGCGCGGTATTCGATATCGACGTGCTGGCGCGATTCGCCCTTGGCGATGATGCGCATGGCATCGCGCTGGAAGCTGCCGGCCAGCTTTTCGATCTCTTTCGGCACGGTGGCCGAGAACATCAGGGTGCGGCGGTCTTCGGGGGCGGCGGACAGGATGAATTCCAGATCTTCGGCAAAGCCCAGATCCAGCATTTCATCGGCTTCGTCCAGCACCACCGCGCGGCATTCCGACAGATCCAGCGAGCCACGTTCGATATGATCGCGCAGACGGCCGGGGGTGCCGACGACGATATGGGCGCCACGTTCCAGCGCGCGGCGTTCGGCGCGGTAATCCATGCCCCCCACGCAAGAGGCAAGGTTGGCGCCGGCGATTTCGTAAAGCCATTCAAACTCGCGCTTGACCTGAAGCGCCAGTTCGCGCGTCGGGGCCACGACCAGCGCAATCGGCTTGTCTGCATACAGCAACTGGGTGGAGTTGCCCAGCACTTCGGGCGCGATGGCAAGGCCAAAGGCAACGGTCTTGCCCGACCCGGTTTGTGCCGAAACCAGCAGATCGCGGCCTTCCAGCCCTTCGGCCAGAACGGCGGTCTGGACCGCGGTCAGCGTTTCATAGCCCTTGTTCGTCAAGGCCTGCGCCAAGGGCGCGGCCAAGTTCATATCGTTCATGTGATCTTTCCCAAAGGGGGGTGCTTTTGCACCCGGTAAGCCTGACGGCACCACCCATCCCCTTGGCCGGGCCCCCTCGCCCGGGCTGCGGAATCTCGCGCCGTTGGGTGGGCGCATAAAGCAAACAGGGCGCGCTGTATAGGGGGGGCGGGCAGATTGCACCTTTCACGGCCCACAATGCCAGTCTTCCATTTTCTTGAAGCGCGGGCATTTCCGTTGCCGAAAGGGCCTGACTCACCCGACAAGAAGGCCAGTCCGTGACCGGAGGCCCCATGTCTGCACCCATGTCTGCTCCTGATTTCATCAAACGCTCTGCCGCCCATGCCGTTGAACAGGACCGCGCCCTGTCAGACTCGGTCGCCCGTATGTTGGCCGAGTTGGAAACAGGCGGCGAGGCCGTGGCCCAGCGCATGGCCCGCGACCTGGACCGGTTTGAAGGTGACATCGTTGTCAGCGACGAGGCGATTGCCGCCGCCTGCAAGCGGGTGCCACAAAAGCTGAAGGACGATATTGCCTGGGCGCAGGAAAACATTGCTCGATTCGCACAGGCCCAGCGCGACAGCATTCGTGAAACCGAGGTTGAATTGCGCCCCGGCCTTGTGGCGGGCCAAAGGCTGATTCCGGTGCAGGCGGCGGGCTGCTATGTGCCGGGTGGGCGCTATAGCCATATTGCCAGTGCGATGATGACGGTGACCACGGCCAAGATTGCCGGTGTGCCGCATATCGCCGCCGTTTCGCCGCCACGGGCCGATGCGCCTGCCGGGGTGCCGGATGCGATTTTATACACGCTGAACCTGTGCGGGGCGGATCGTGTTCTGGCCTTGGGCGGTATTCAGGGCGTGGCCGCCATGGCCTTTGGCCTGTTCGGTCTGCCGCGCGCCGATATTCTGGTGGGGCCAGGCAACCAGTATGTGGCCGAGGCCAAGCGCCTGCTTTATGGCCGTGTGGGCATCGACATGGTGGCCGGGCCGACAGATTCGCTGGTGATTGCCGACCGCACGGCAGACCCGCTGGTTGTGGCCTGGGATCTGATCGGGCAGGCCGAGCATGGGGCGAATTCGCCGGTTTGGCTGGTGACCGATTCTGCCGAACTGGCTACCGAGGTTGCGCGCCTGGCCCCGCTGTGCGCCGAGGAACTGCCCGAACCCAACCGCAGCGCCGCCAAGGCGGCCTGGGACGGTTTGGGCGAGATCATCCTGTGCAAGGACCGCGACGAGATGGCCGCCGAGGCCGACCGGATCGCGCCGGAACATCTGCATGTGCAGGCTGCGGATCTGGATTGGTGGAAGGGGCGGCTTTGCTGTTACGGGTCGCTGTTTCTGGGCGAAGATTCGACTGTGGCCTTTGGCGACAAGGCTGCCGGGACGAACCATGTTCTGCCGACCAGCGGCGCGGCGCGCTATACGGGCGGGCTGTCGGTTCACAAGTTTCTGAAAACCGTCACCTGGCAACAGGTTGATCACCGCGCCCTGCCCCGGCTGGCCGCCGTGACCGCCAGCATCAGCCGGTTTGAAGGGATGGAAGGCCATGCGCGCACCGCCGATATTCGGCTTGCACGTCTTGGGCAGAACAGCTGAGATCGGCTGGCTGGCGCAGCCTATGCCCCGGCGATCGGGGTTTCACACCCTTGGGCGGATTTGCAGGCAGATCCACGGTGCCCGTGGGATATTTATGAACAGATGAAGACTAAAGGACCGTCCATGCAGCTTTCGCGTTTCCCCCGTATCCGTCTTGGCCACCTGCCCACCCCGCTGGAGCCGATGCCGCGCCTTTCGGCCCTGTTGGGCGGGCCAGAGATCTGGATCAAGCGCGATGATTGCACCGGGCTTTCCACCGGGGGGAACAAGACGCGCAAGCTGGAATTCCTGATGGCCGAGGCTGTTGCCGAAGGCGCGGATATGGTGCTGACCCAAGGGGCGACGCAATCGAACCACGCCCGCCAGACCGCGGCAGCGGCGGCCAAGCTGGGGCTGGATTGCCATATCATTCTGGAGGACCGCACCGGCTATAACGAGCCGAATTACCGCAGCAACGGCAATGTGCTGCTGGATGTGCTGCACGGGGCGACGATCGAGCATCGCGGGCCGGGGCTGGATATGAATGCCGAATTGCTGGCGGTGGCCGAGCAATTTCGCGCCAAGGGGCGCAAGCCCTATGCCATTCCGGGCGGCGGGTCGAATGCCACCGGGGCGCTTGGCTATGTCAATTGTGCGCTGGAATTGCTGGGGCAGATGGTGGATCGGGGCATCGTGTTTGACCATATGGTCACGGCCACCGGATCGGCGGGCACCCATGCCGGCCTGATCGTCGGGCTGAAGGCGCTGAATGCGCAACTGCCGCTGCTGGGGATCGGGGTGCGGGCGCCCAAGGACAAGCAGGAAGAAAACGTCTTCAAACTGGCGCAGGCGACCGAGGCCAAGCTGGGGCTGGGCGGTGTGGTTTCGCGCGCGGATGTGGTGGCCAATTGCGATTATGTCGGGCCGGGCTATGGCATTCCGGCGGACAGCACGCTGGAGGCGATTGACCTGTTCGCCCGGCAAGAGGCGATCTTGCTGGACCCGGTCTATTCGGGCAAGGGCGCGGCGGGGCTGATTGATCTGGTGCGCAAGGGCCATTTCAAGAAAGGCGAACGGATCGTGTTCCTGCACACCGGCGGGGCCATCGGCCTGACCGGCTATACCCATGTGCTGCCCAAGCCATGAGACCGGTCGGCATTCTGGGCGGGATGGGGCCAGAGGCCACCATCCTGCTGATGCAGAAGGTTCTGGCAGCCGTTCCGGCGCAGGATGATGCCGATCATATTCCGCTGATCGTGCATCAGAACCCCGGCGTTCCCAGCCGGATCCGTCGGCTGATCGACGGGGTGGGCGACGACCCGGGCCCAGTGTTGGCGGGCATGGCGCGCGATCTGACACGGGCGGGCGCGCAGGCCTTGGCCATGCCGTGCAATACGGCCCATGCCTATGCGCCGCAGATCCTGGCGGCCAGCGATCTGCCGTTTCTGGATATGCGCGCAGCCACGGTGCGCGCCTTGCCCAAGGGACGGATCGGGTTGCTGGCCTCGCCCGCTGTGCGGCTGACGGGGGCGTTTCAGGCCCAGTTCGATGCGGCGGGGCTGGTGCCTGTCTGGCCCAAGGACGACGCGCCGGTTCTGGCGCTGATCCGGCAGGTCAAGGCGGGGCAAGTGACGGCAGGGCCAGCGGGGGGCGCGGCTTTGCGGCGGCTGGCCGAGGATCTGGCGCCAGAATGCGACCACCTGCTGGTGGCCTGCACCGAACTGTCGCTGCTGACCGATGGTCTGATGCCAAGAACATGGACCGACAGCATGGATTGTCTGGTGGCCGATATTGTGGCCTTTGCGCGGGCCTAGTCTTCCTCGACCACCTCTATCGCGCCGGCCAAGGCGGGCGCGATGACAGCAAAGCGCGGCACGATGCGCAGGCGGGCGATGGTGCGGCAATCGCGGGCCAGCGTTTCGGGCAGCTTGCCCAACTCGCCTTCGCGCGCGACAAGTGACACCCGGCGGGTTTCACCGGCAAAGGGCAAGGGCAGCACATCAAGCTGCGGCAGCACCCGTTCGGCATCCATCAGGTTCAGCGGCGTGGTCAGTGTCCAGCCACGGGTTTGCACCACCATGGTCAGCACCGAGCGCGTCGCCTCAAGCGCGAAGCGGCGTTCGGGGTTCAGACGCACCCGCCGAAGGTGGCGGGCGATCTTTTGGCCGATGGGCATGGTTTCAGAATATTGAACAAAGGGCAGGCTGTTCAAAGCGGCGGCCGGATCGCCCGTGATCGCCCCCTTGGCCGTGACCAGAACAAAGCTTTCCTTGAGGATGGGATGAATCTGATAGCCCAGCCCTTCGGGCAGTTGGGCGGTGACGCCGATGTCGGCCTCGCGCGCTTCGAGCCGTTCGATGACATGGTCTGACCGGCCCGAAACGGCATGAACAAAGCACCGCGGCATCCGCGCCTGCACCGCCGACACCAGAACCGGCGTCAGGGAGGCGTCAAGATCGTCGATGATGGCAAGGTTGAGCTGCGGCAAGGCCGACAGGCTGAGTTCGGCCAGATCGGTCTGGGCCTCGGATACGGCAGACAGAATGCGATGCGCGTGGCGCGACAGGGATTGCCCGGCCGGCGTCAGCGTGACCGGCTTGGCCTTGCGGTCGAACAGTTTGGCACCGACCGCCGTTTCCAGCGCCGTGATGTGCTGCGACACACCCGAAGGCGAGCCGCCGATGCGGGTGGCGGCACCGATCACGGACCCTGTCTCTTCGAGCGCGACAAAGACACGCAAGCCACGCAGGGTGAGTTCGGGGGATTTCGTCTCTTCGGTCATCAGGGGCGCAGCGCATCCATGGTGCGCACAAGCGCCTCGGAGATGCCGGGTTCTGACAGGGCATGACCGGCCAGAGGCACCATCCGCAGATTGCATTTCGGCCAGTCTTGCGCCAGCTTATGGGCCGAAATCGGCGGGCAAATCATATCAAAGCGGCCCTGAACGATGGTTGCGGGAAGATGCCGGATACGGTGCTTTTCGCGCAAGATCCAGCCGTCGCCTTGCAGAAAGCCGGCGTTCTGGAAGTAGTGGTTTTCCAGCCGCGAAAAGGCGCGCGCATAATCGCCCGGAGATTCGCCCAACTGCCCATCGTGATGCACGCTGGCCAGGGCATTTTCCCAATTGGCCCAAACGCGGCCGAACCGCGTTTCTTCCATCAGATTGCCTGAAAACAGCCGCCGGTGATAGGCGCGGATCAGATCGTGCCGTTCATCCTCGGGGATCGGGCTGACAAAGCGCGCCCAGAGGTCGGGGTAAAAGGCCCCGGCACCGCCGCCATAGAACCAGTCCAGTTCGGCCTTGGTCATCAGAAAGACACCGCGCAGCACCAGCTGGCTGACGTGATCGGGGTGGCTGATCGCATAGATCAGGGCCAGTGTTGCCCCCCAACTGCCGCCAAAGACGATAAAGCGGTCAATGCCCAGCTTTTGCCGCAACACCTCGATATCGTTGACCAGGTGCCAGGTGGTGTTGTTTTCAACGCTGGCATGTGGCTGTGACCGCCCGCACCCGCGCTGATCAAAAAGCACGATGCGATAGACCGACGGATCAAAATAGCGCCGCATCGCCGGGCTGCACCCGCCCCCCGGCCCGCCATGCAGAACCAAGACGGGAATGCCATCAGGCCGGCCGCATTGTTCGACATAGACGCGATGGCCGTCGCCCATATCCATCACGCGCTGATCGAACGGGTCGATCGGCGGATACAGAAATTCGACTGCGCGCTTTTGGCCTGATCTTTGATCCATGCTTGCACTATATACACCTGAACGCGCCGACCCAAAGGGCATTCGGAAGGAAAATTCAGATGGACCAACAGACAACGGTAGATCCGGCCGAAGTGGCCAAGTTTGAAGCCATGGCCGCCGAGTGGTGGAACCCCAACGGCAAGTTCAAGCCGTTGCATATGCTGAACCCCTGCCGGCTGGATTACATCACCACCCAGATTGCCGCCGAATTCGACCGCGATCTGTCGCAGCCCTTGCCGTTCAAGGGGTTGCGCTTGCTGGATATTGGCTGTGGCGGCGGGCTTTTGTCGGAACCGATGGCGCGGCTGGGGGCCGATGTGGTGGGGGCCGATGCCGCACCGCGCAACATTCCGGTGGCGCAATTGCATGCCCAGCAATCGGGGCTGGATATCGACTATCGCCATACCACGGCCGAAGACATGGCCGCCGCGGGCGAGGTCTTTGACATCGTGCTGAACATGGAGGTGGTCGAGCATGTGGCCGACCCTTTGGCCTATCTGACCGCCTGTCAGCACTTGCTGCGGCCCGGTGGGCTGATGATCTGTTCCACCCTGAACCGCAATGCCAAGTCCTTCATGATGGCGATTGTCGGGGCCGAGCATGTGATGCGCTGGCTGCCCAAGGGCACGCATGACTGGAAGAAGTTCATCACCCCGGATGAGTTGTATGATCTGATCCGCAAGGCGGGGCTTGATCCGGTGGACCGCAAGGGCATGGTGTTCAACCCCATCGCGTGGTCATGGAGCCTGTCGTCGCGCGATCTGAGCGTGAACTACGTCACCGCCAGCGTAAAGCGCTGACCGCGGGGAATTCCTGACTTGTCAGAAAGGCCATTCTCGCCTTAGCCTTAGTCTTGGTCAGATCCGAAAGGATGGATGATGAGGCTATTGCTTGCGACGATCATCTTGGTTCTAGCCAGTGCGATGACAGGTTTTGCGCAGCAGCGTCATGCGCTGATCGTGGGCAATGACATCTACACCAATGTGCCCCATCTGCAAAAAGCCCGCAATGATGCCAATGCCGTTTCGCAGACCCTTGGCCAGCTTGGCTTTCGCGTCACGACGCTGCTGGATGCAGATCGCACCAGTATGAATCGGGGCCTTGCAACCTTTGCCTCGGCCATCCAGCCGGGGGATGAGGCGGTGTTTTATTTCGCGGGCCACGGGATCGAAGTGGCCGGGCGCAACTACCTGTTGCCCGTTGATATTCCGGCTGCCCGACCGGGCGAGGAAGATTATGTCGTGGGTGAAAGCATCGCCGTGGACAGGGTGCTGCAGACGATGCAGCAGAAAGGGGCACGCGTCAGCCTGCTGATTCTTGATGCCTGCCGCGACAACCCCTTTCCCGTTTCTGGTACGCGGTCGCTTGGCACCAAGCGCGGGCTTGCCCAGAGTGAGCCACCCGAAGGCGTGTTCATCCTGTTTTCTGCCGGCACCGGGCAATCTGCGCTGGATCGGTTGTCAAACAGCGATACAAACCCGAATTCCGTTTTTACGCGGGCGTTATTACCTCGCCTGAGCGAGCCGGGGCTTATCGTCAGCCAGTTGGCAATTGCCGTGCGCCAGGATGTGCGTGAAATGGCAAGGTCGGTGCAGCACGACCAGTTTCCCGCCTATTACGATCAGTTGACGGGGGTGTTTTCCTTTAACGCCGATGGCACGATCAACCGCGGTGCCGCGCCATTGGAGGCGTCTGTTGGCGTTGCTGTGCCCCAGCTGGCCCCTGCGCCAATCGCCGACCCTTGCGATGCGGCCCGCGCAGACTGGCAAGTGCTGCAATCGACGCAAAGCCAAGCGGCCTTCGAAGCCTTTGCCCGGAAATACGCCGATTGCCCGATTTATGCTGCTATTGCGCAAGAACGGCTGACCGGCCTTGCCACCGCGGCTGCGCCGCCTGTGCAGCAGACAACGCCCGTTCCTGCTGCTGTTGGCGGGGATATCTGTTCGCAGCTGTGGTATGCCCGCAATCTGATTTTCCATCAGAAGGGCTATTGCTTTACCTCGGCACAGGCCAAGTCGGTGTTTGACACCAGCCAGTGCAGCACGTCAAATCCAGTGCTTTCGGCTTCGGAATCTGCCGAGGTTGACCGGATCAAGGCGTTGGAAAAGGCTAACGGATGCTGATTTCCCGCCTGATCGGGCTATCCTTGGTGCTTGGCTTGTTGCCAGTCTTGCCCGTATCGGCCTGCACGGCGCGCGATTTCCTGGCGCTGTCCTTGCCGCCCCTGACCCGCTCTCCCGAGGCTGTCGCGCTGGAGCTGGGCTATCCTGGTGTGATCGTGAATGACGCTGCGGGCACAGTGGTCTTTCCGGATGGGCAGAGTTTGCCCTTGGGGCAAAAACCTGACCGGCCCGCCCGCGCCAGGCTGGAAGATGCCTCGATTGCCGAGCAATTCGTGCAGATCTATCCGCTGCCTTTTGATCTGACCTCGCGGTCTGACCCATGGTTCGATCCGGGGCGCGCCCGCAATGATGCGTTCTTTCGTGCCCTTTATGGCAATGCCGAAGGAGCCATTTCCAAAACCCTTGTTCGGGTCGATTATCCGGGCGCCGTGAAGGCCCGATTTTCAATGACGACGCAGCACTGTGCGGCCCTGCAATTGCAGGCGGCTTTGCAGGCCATTGCCGCGCAAGGCGCAACGATGGATCGCTATTTCACCGGCATCGGTGGCAGTTTCAACTGGCGCAAGATCGCAGGAACCCAGCGCCTGAGTGCGCATAGCTTTGGCATCGCCGTCGATTTCAATACAGAATTGGGTGGCTATTGGCGCTGGTCGGGTGCGACCGAGGGCAATGCGGGCGGTTACGATAATCAATACCCAGAGTCCCTAGTACGGGAGATGGAGCGGTTTGGCTTTGTCTGGGGCGGAAAATGGCACCATTTTGACGGGATGCATTTCGAGTATCGGCCCGAGCTTATCCTTTATGCGCGGATGATGGGCGGTTAGGCCCCGCTGGCCGGATATGGCCCAAGATTGCGGGGCCTTTGTCCGGATGCACTGCCCAACGAACCCCGTCAGCGCCGATCTGCGCCAACAAAGTGGCGATGGTGTTTTCCTCATCCGGGTCATCCTGAGCATCACGGCGGATCGGCAGCCCCGGCCCAGCCGCATCGCGCAAGATGGACAAAGGATCATGTCCGGAATGCAGCAGATCATCAGCCCGCAGCTGCCGGTCGGCGCTGCTTTGGGTGATGATCTGGCCCTGCCCTTGCGACAGGTGCAGCGCATGATTGGCATGGGCCATCGGTGCGGTCACGCGATGAACCGAAACGCCGCCTTTGCCGAACTCGACCGACAGCAGGCGGTCATCCCCCGCTTGCGCCAAGCCAAAGTGAAATCCGCCAGACGGCCCGCTGGTTTGCAACAGGTGAACCGCCTGATCCAGTGTCTCGCAGGCCAGTACTGCGCGGCCCAGCACCATGCGGGGTATTTCAGGGGCAACCCCGACAAGGCGGATGTTGTTCACAGTCTGCACCAACCCCGCATGGGTCATCGCAAAAGTATGCCCGACGATCGACCCCGGATAAGCAAAGCTTGTCAGCCCCGGCTGACCATCTGGGTCCAAGTCGGCCAAAAAGCACTGACCACGAAAAAACGGAAAGCCATCTTCGTTATGGGCAAGCGTGATCGTCGGCCCGGGCTGCATCACCGTCGTGCAACCATCGGGTGCCATTGCCAACAGATCACCCCGGCAATTCCAGGCAAACACCTGTAGAGGTGGCAAGCCGAGGCCCTGCGCCAGTCCTTCGATTTCGGCCCAGATCCAGTGAAAGCGGACCTGTGTCGTCTCTGCCATGCGCGCCACTGCCTTAGCATGGGTGGCACTGTTGACCTCTGCCCACAATGGGTGCGACAGCAACAGGCGTTGAACCGCGCTGCGCCCCACAAGACCAAGGCCCAGACCGATGGCAAAGGGCTCTCCTTTCAGATCAAGTCGGGTGAGTTGCGGGGTCATTCGTTCTCTTGCCCAAGACCATTGGCGATGGGCGATCTGATCAGGGGCGAAGACAGGGCGCAAGCGTCTGCTGCTGTCGGCACCGGGTTGGGGCACACAACGCTGACAGGAAAATTCATTGGACAGCGGCGCGCGGGCTGGCATGATCGGCCCATCATGCTGCGCTGTGTCGTCTTTTCCCTTTGGCTGGTCATGGCCGCGCTGCCCGCGCGCGCAGAGACGCTGATTGATGAGGGGTTTCGCGCCGCGCAAGAGGCCATGCTGTCTTCGGCCGGGTCGGCCATTCGCCAGATCGGGTTGCGCACGGCGGCGACCACGGGCCCGCTGGCCGAGCTGGTGCGCCATCGGCAATCTGTCGAGGAACGGTTGCGCGATGCCTCGGCGGCGATTGCAAAGGCCGACGCCGACAAGATCGGGCTGGCCGGGCAGATTGACGGGCTGACGGCCGAGTTGGCCGGGCTGGACCGGACCTTGGCGCAGGATTTCCCGCGTTATGCCGAACTGACCCGCCCGCAGCCCCTGACGATCGGGGCGGTGCAGGCGCTGCTGGCCCCGGATGAGGCGCTGATCCAGACCTTTGTCGGCGACACCTATGCCTTTGTCTGGGCCATCAGCCCCGACCGCGCGGGGTGGCACCGTGTCAATGCCGGTGCGGCGGTGACGGCCGAGGCCGTGGCCCAACTGCGCAAGACGCTTGACCCGACCGCAGTGACGCGCGGGGCCGCGGCGCTAGAGGGGGCCGCGCCGGAAACGCCGCGCGGGGCCAGCTTTGACCGGCGGCTGGCAGCGCAGCTGTATGACGTGTTTCTGGCCGCGTTAGAGCCGGTTTTTGGCAAGGCCCGGCATGTGTATGTGGTGGCGGATGGGCCGCTGACATCGCTGCCTTTTGCCCTGTTCGTGACCGGCCCCTATGACGGGGCCGATGATGACCCGGTGGCGCTGCGGGGCACGCCCTGGATGATCCGCCGCCATGCGCTGACCACCCTGCCTTCGGTTGAAAGCCTTGCCGTGGTCAAACGCCTGCCCCCGCCCCAGCCCAACCGGCCGCTGCTGGCGGGCTTTGGCGACCCGGTGTTTGCCGGGGGCAGCAGTCTGGGCGGGGTGACGCGCGGCGCGGCGCTGGTGGCCGAAGGATTGGCCGATGTTGACCGCCTGCGCAGCCTGCCCCCCCTGCCCGCCACACGGCGCGAGTTGCTGACGATTGCCACCACCTTGGGGGCCAGCGAAACCAGCCTGTATCTGGGCGATCAGGCCACCGAAGCGGCGGTCAAGCAGGGCATCGGTCCGGCGCAGGTGGTGGCCTTTGCCACCCATGGCCTGTTGTCGGGCGAGGTGCAGGGTGTGACCGAACCGGCCTTGGTGCTGACCCCGCCCGACCGGGCCAGCAAACTGGATGACGGGCTTTTGACCGCATCCGAGATCATCGACCTGAAGCTGGATGCCGATTGGGTGCTGTTGTCGGCCTGTAACACCGCAGGCGGGGCGGAACCGGGGGCCGAGGGTCTGTCGGGGCTGGCCCGCGCCTTTCTGTTTGCCGGGGCGCGGTCGATTGTCGTGTCGCATTGGCCGGTGCGCGATGATGCGGCGGCGCGGCTGACGACGGGGGCGCTGTCGGCCTATGCCAAGGGCGGGCTGCGGCGGGCCGAGGCGTTGCAGGCCGCAATGCTGGCGGTGATGGAGGATACGCGCGACCCCAGTCTTGCGCATCCGTCCGCCTGGGCGCCCTTTGTGATCGTGGGGCAAGGCGGATGATGTGGCGGGCGGGGGTGATGATGCTGTGGCTGGCACTGCCGCTGACCGCCACGGCGCAAGAGGTGCCGCTGCGCGATCCGCTGGTTGTGATGGACGAATCCTTTGCCTTGTGGAGCGCGGAAGATCTGACCGGCTATCGTGAATACATGAGTGCCGCGATCCGCCGCGCCCGGCAAGAAGATGTCTTGCCCCCGGAATGGGCGTTCCTTTTTGGCTCTTATTCCGACTTTGTGCGCAACGAGGACAAGAACTCTCCCCTTGCCCTGCGGCTTGCCGATGAAGGGCTGGCCTATCTGGCCCCCCATGCCGATCAGAATGCGGATCTGTCTGCCCTTTTGCAGGTGTCGCGCGTTTATGCGCTGGCCGATCTGGGCCGGTATGACGAGGCCAGTCTGGCCGGGCGCATGGCCGAACCCCTGTTCCGATCAACCATGGGCGACGAGATGGCCGATGATCTGTTGCAGGTGATTGCCGCCTGGGGCAAGAGCGAAGCCACCATTTACAACAACGCCCCCGCAGATCTGGCGCGGGCCGAGTTGGAAAAGGCCGAACAGGCCCTGAACCGGGGCGAATATGGGGCGGCGCTGACCATTGCGGCGCGCGCAACTTTGCCCGAAGCCTCGGGCCTGCCGGACGCGGAGGTGCGCCGCGTGAATGCCGCCGCGGCGGCCAAGACAGGGCGGGCGCTGTTTTGGCTGGGCCGCGGGGCCGAGGCGTTGACGGTGATGAAGCGGGCGGCCGATGCCGTGGCGGGCGATGACTGGGCCAATCAGCGCGCGCCACGGTTGCAGCTTGACCCCGGCACCGAACAGCAGGCCATTGCCGAATTGTTCTTTTGGCTGGCCCGTGCGGGGCTGGAGGAAGATTGGCTGTGGCTTGTCTTGCCGGCCCTTGCGATGGCTGAACAGCTTGATGATGGCAGTCTGGGCGCCTTGCCGATCGCCTTTGCCCGGTCAGCCTTGCACGATACCCTGTCGGACCCGGCCGAGGCCGAAGCGGAGCTGGCCAAGGCCGTTGATGTGGCACGGGCCAAGGGCGACCCCGAGGCCGTGCTTTTGGCGCGCTATTATCTGGCGCTGCACCGGTTTTCGACCACCGGGGCCGATGCCGAAGCCAAGGCGCTGATCAGCCTGACCCGGCAGATGAGCGCCGACACCCCGGCGCAGACTTTTTATGACCCGCTGCACATCTTGTCTGAAACCGCGCAGATCCTGTTGGAAACGCGGTTCACGGCTGAGGCGCTGGACTTTTCGCGCAGGGCGCTGGCGGGGCGATTGGCCGAGATTTCCGGCAGCACAGACACCAGATTGGGGCAAGACGGCCAAAGGGGGCAAACGCGGCGGTTGGTTGAGGCCTTTTTGCAATCGGCGCATCAGGTTGACTCGGAAACCGGGCAGGCCGATTGCAGCCGCCCTGCCGGTCAGGGCCTTGGCTGCATCATCATTTACGGGCGCTGAAGCAGCGCCAAGTGGTCTGCGAATTCCGGTGTGGCCATCAGCGCACGGCAGCGGGCAAAGCGCGTGTCGGCATAGGCCCTGAAATCCTCGGCCGGGTTGTCATTGGCCAGTTGCAACAGGCCCCACAGCGTCCACAGCAGGTCGCACATCGCCTTGTAGATCACCATGCGCGCGTGATCTTGGGGGGTGGGCGGGCCATCGAAATACGCCGCCAGCATTTCGGCATCTTGCGCGGCATCAAACTGGCCTTCGACCGACAGATCGCCCAGATCCCACATCGGATCATTCATGCCCGAATATTCCCAATCGACGATCCACATCCGGCTGCCGGTATCCAGAAAATTCTCGCACAGCGGATCGCAGTGGCAGGGGGCAAGCGGCACGGGGCTGCGGGCAAGGGCCGTGCGAACCGCCTCGGCCTCGGCCAGAACGGCGGGATAGCCCGGGGGCACCGGCACATCCTTGCCCGACAGATGGCCAAGATAGTCGTCAATCATGGCAAAGAGTTCAAACCGGGCCGGGAAGGTTTGCCCCGACTGGTGCAATTGGCGCAACGCACGGGCGGCGCGCGCGGAGCTGCCGGTGCGGGTTTTGAACCCCTGCGGAGTCATCGTGGTGCTGTCGATGAAGCGGGTGATCATCACGCCGGTGGTTTCGTCGAAATGGATCACCTCGGGGCTGACCCCGGCGGCGGCGGCGGCGCGGGCGGCAATCGCCTCGTGCTGGCGGTTGATATAGGTTTCGGTGCCTTCGCCCGGCACGCGGATGATGAAATCGCGCAGCCGATAGACACGGTTGGTCAGCCCACCCAGCCGCTGCGCTGTGCCCCCCGGCGTGATACCGGGCACCCCGGCCAACAGCTTTGCCACATCATCCTGCATCTTGCCCCCGTTGCGTGATGGCCCGCCTTGGGCCAAGCTAACGGGTGAAACGGCAAGGAGTCTACAGATGGGTTCGGGGCAGCATGACGGGCATCTGGGCGCTGTTTACGGGGCAAAGGCGCCCGAGCAGGTGGCGGCGCTGTATGATGGATGGGCCGATACCTATGATGCCGAGATGGCACGGGCGGGCTATCGTCACCCATCAGTCGGGTTGGCGCTGCTGGCGCGCTATGCGCCGCGCGGCACTGGCCCGGTGCTGGATGCCGGCTGCGGCACGGGGCTGCTGGGGGATTGGTTGGGCATTCTGGGGTTTGCACCGGTTCATGGGCTGGATTTGTCGGCGGGCATGTTGGCCAAGGCGCGGGCCAAGGGGGCCTATGCCGCGCTGCACCATCTGGCGCTGGGTGGCGCGTTGCCCTTTGCCGATGGCCAGTTTGCCGCCGTCATCTCGACCGGTGTGTTCACCACGGGCCATGTCGGGGCCGAAGCCCTGCCCGAGTTACTGCGCATCACCGCGCCGGGGGGGCCGGTTGTTCTGACGGTCAAGACGACGCTGTGGGATGGCGGGTTCAGGCTGGCCTTGCAGGGCATGGCGGGGCTGACGATCGTCGAAGTGACCGACCCCTATGTGTCGATGCCCGGAGAAAGCGGCACCGTGCCGTCACTGGCCGTTGTCGCCCGGCGCAGCTAACGACAGCTGCACCGAAGCCGAGGCCAGCGCAGCCGCCACATCATCGGGCGGGGGGGCATCGGTCACCAAGGCATCGACAGCATCAAAGCTGGCGACCCGGATAAACCCGCGCCGACCGAATTTGCTGGCATCGGTCACGACCACGCGCCGTTGACCGCAGGCCAGCACGGCACGGGCAAATTCAGCCTCGTGCAGATCAAAATCCATGATGCCACTGGCATCGACCGCACCCGCCGAGATGATGGCGTGTTGCACAGAAAACGGGCGGATGAAGTCAAGCGCCGACGCGCCCAGCGCGGCACCGGAATCGCCCCGCAACTCTCCTCCGGCCATGAACACCCGGTTGCCGTTCACCGTGGCCAGCGTGCGGGCAATATCAGAGCTGTTGGTCACGACCGTCAGGCGGCGATGGCCCAACAATTCGCGCGCCAGAAAGCTGGTGGTGGTGCCGGTATCCAGCATCAGCGAGTCGCCGTCGGCAATGCTGTCGGCCATGGCCCGGGCGATGGCCCGCTTGGCCGCCGCGTTTTCGCGCATGCGGCGTTCAAACGGTGCTTCGCCGATCTGGCCTGCCAGACCCACCGCACCATGCACCCGGACAACGGCCCCGGCATCAACCAAGGCGCGGATGTCACGCCGCACGGTTTCGCCGGACACGCCCAGTTCTTGCGACAAGGCCGCAACAGACAGCGACCCACGCACCTGCAGCACCTGAAGAATCGCGCCATGACGCTTTGTCAGCATAGTTGGGCTTTCTGTGGCTTTGTTGGTGATTTGTGACTGTATTCTAGCGCTTTATGGTTCAAATGGGCAAGTCATCCACAAATTCCCCTGATTTTTATTGACAGCCCACCCCGCAAGACGCGTTACTGAAGGCATCGACAGAAGGCGCAGGCCCCTTGCGCGCCAAAGCGCCCGTTACCACCCAACAGACCGCCGCACTGCGGCTTTTGTCCATGACAGGGAGTTCTTCGATGCGTTTTCTTCACCTTTCGCTGCCCGCCCTTTTGCTGGCCACCAGCGCCATGGCGCAGGATTCGACCGACCCGATCAAACTGACACTGCATGATTGGACCGGCCAGTTGATCACCACGCAACTGATGGGCGAGGTGTTGCGCAAGGGCGGGTACAACATCGAATATGTGCAGGCCGATTATCTGGCCCAATTCGCCGGGCTGGAAACCGGCGATCTGCATGTGGCGATGGAGATCTGGGAAACCACGGGGCGCGAGGCCATGGATGCCGCGACCGCCACTGGCAATGTCGAGGTTTTGGGGCCGACCGGGATGCAGGCCAAGGAAGAATGGTGGTATCCGATCTATATGAAGGAAAAATGCCCCGGTCTTCCGAATTGGGAGGCGTTGAAAGAGCCTGCCTGCGCCGAGGCCTTCAGCACCGCCGAAACCGCGCCCAAGGGCCGGTATCTGGGCGGGCCGGTCACTTGGGGCGGATTTGATGAAGAACGCATCGAGGCGCTGGATCTGCCGTTTGAGGTGATTCACGCCGGCACCGATGCCGCGCTGTTTGCCGAGCTGGAATCGGCCTATCAGCGTCAGGCGCCGGTGATCTTGTGGGTTTATGCGCCGCATTGGGCGCCCGCAAAGTTTGAGGGCGAATGGGTAGAGTTCCCGACCTATGACGCCGCCTGTTACACAGACCCTGCATGGGGGGGAAACCCCGATGCCGCCTATGACTGCGGCAAACCCTTTGGCGATATCTGGAAGGTTGGCTGGGCCGGGATGAAAGACAAATGGCCGGGGGCCTACAAGGCGGTGCAGGCTTTTAGCATCGACAATGATGAAATGGGGGCGATGATCACCGAGGTGGATCTGAACGGCAAAACGGTTGACGCCGTCGTGGCCGACTGGATCGCGGCCAACGAACCCCGCTGGAGCAGCTGGATCGCCAAGTGATCTGACCTGTCACCCCCCCCCCGGCCCTGTATGAGCGTATCAGGGCCGGGCACCATTCCGGCGTGCCCCTTGATGTCTGACATCTCTGCCCTTTCCGACCGCCCCCCGACCCTGGTGTGCCGCAACCTGTGGAAGGTTTTTGGCGCGCGCGCGGCTGAACATCTGGCGCTTGCGGGCACCGATGCCGAAAAGCTGCTGGCGCAGGGGTTGGTGCCCGCTGTGCGCGCCGTTGATCTGACGGTCAGGCAAGGTGAGATCTTTGTGATCATGGGCCTGTCTGGGTCTGGCAAATCGACACTGGTGCGGCTGTTGTCGCGGCTGATCGAACCCACAGCAGGAGAGGTCTTGTTCAACGGCCAGAACCTGCTGACGGCATCCGAGGCCGAGATGACGCAGATCAGGCGGCACAAGATGGGCATGGTGTTTCAGCACTTTGCGCTGTTGCCGCATCTGACCGTGTTGGAAAACGTGGCCTTTCCGCTAGAGGTGCAGGGCATGGCCCGCCCGGCGCGAGAGGTGCGGGCCGCCGAGATGATCGGGCTGGTGGGCCTGTCGGGGCGGGAAGGCGCCTATCCCCGGCAGCTTTCGGGGGGCCAGCAACAGCGGGTCGGGATCGCGCGATCTTTGGCTGTCGAGCCAGAGTTGTGGTTTCTGGATGAGCCGTTTTCGGCGCTTGACCCCCTGATCCGGCGCGAATTGCAGGACGAGTTCGTGCGCCTGCAAAGCCGGTTGCAGAAGACGATCGTTTTCATCACCCATGATTTTGACGAAGCCATCCGTCTGGCCGACCGGATTGCCATCATGAAGGACGGGGCGGTGGTGCAATGCGGCACGCCCGAAGATCTGGTGCTGAACCCGGCCACCGATTATGTGCGCGAATTCACCCAAGCCGTGCCCAAGGCCAAGGTGGTGCGGTTGGGGTCTTTGCTGACGCCCGGCCCTGTGGCGCCGGGCCTTGCCATGCTGTCGGCCCGCGCAACCGTGGCCGAGGCCGCGCCGGCCTTTGTCTCGGGGGCGGTGCAGATTGGGGTGGAAGATGCGGGCCAGCCCTTGGGCACAGTCGCGCGGGATGATGTGATCCGGCTGCTGCTGGGGGGTGGGGCATGACATCTGTTCCCGCCACCCTGGCGCCACCCTTGCACGGGCGCCTGATCTGGGCCGTGGCTGTGGCCCTGTCGGTGGCTGTGTGGCTGTGGGGGCAGGCCCTGGTGCCCCTGGCTTTTGATTACCCAAAGGCATGGGAGATTCCGGCCGCCCGCTGGATTGGCGATGCCATCACATGGCTGGTAAAAGACGCCGCCATCGGCCCGCTGGCCTTTTCCGACCTGACCCGCGCCTTTGCCGCAGCGGTTGATCTGCCCTATCAGGCGGCACTTGCCCTGCTGGCCGATGGGGTGCAACGGCAAGAGGCCGGGCAGGTGCTGCAACTGGTGCCGCCCCTGCCTTGGTTGGCCGTTCTGGGCGGGATTGCGCTGTTCGGGCTTTGGGCCGGGGGGCCGGGGCTGGCCATCCTGACGGCGGGCTGCTTTGGCTTTGTCGCCGTCTTTGGCCAGTGGCATGCCGCCATGGTGACGCTAGCCTCTATTGTGGTGGCGGTGCCGCTTGGGGTTGCCATCGGCCTTGGCCTTGGCATTCTGGCGTGGCGCCACGCCTGGCTGGAACGGGCTTTGCGCCCGCTGCTTGACCTGATGCAGACCATGCCGGTGTTTGCCTATCTGGTGCCGATCCTGATCCTGTTCGGCTTTGGCCCCACTGCCGCAGTGATCGCAACCTTGATCTATGCCACCCCCCCGATGACCCGCATCACCACCCTTTCGCTGCAACGGGTGCCAGAAGAAACCCGCGATCTGGCGCGGATGGTGGGCTGCACCCCACGGCAGACGTTGTGGCGCGTCTTGATCCCTTCGGCCCGAGAGCCGCTGATGGTGGGTGTCAATCAGGTGATCATGCTGTCGTTGAACATGGTCATCATCGCCTCGATGATCGGGGCGGGGGGCCTGGGGTTTGAGGTGCTGAACGCCCTGCGCCGCCTTGATTTCGGCACCGGGCTTGAGGCTGGCTTTGCCATTGTCGCGCTGGCCATCGCGCTGGATCGGCTGTCGCAAGCCGTGGCGCATCGCGCGGCCCCGGCCCTGCCCCTGGGTGGGCTGGCACGGCGCCACCCCTATGCACTGGCGGGGGTGGTTTTCGTCTCTGTCACAGCGCTTTTGGCACTGCTGTTCCCGATCGTTCAAAGCTATCCGCCGGGTGCCCAGCTTTCGACCAGCAGCTTTTGGGCGGCAGCGGTGCAGTGGATCAACATCACCTTTTTCGACACATTAGAGGCGATCAAGACCTTTTTTCTGGTTTGGCTTTTGGTGCCGGTGAAGCGGTTTCTGCTGGGGCTGCCTTGGCTGGTGGTGGTGGCGATGCTGGCGCTGACGGGCTGGCGGCTGGGCGGGTGGCGGTTGGCGGTGTTGTGTGGCGGGCTGTCATTTCTGATCGCGGCCACAGGCCAGTGGGAAAAGGCCATGATCACAGTCTATCTGTGCGGCGTTTCCGTTCTTGTCGCCATGGCCATCGGGCTGCCCATCGGCATCTGGGTGGCCGAGCGTGAGCGGTGGTGGGCCGTGACGCGGGCGGTCATCGATACGCTGCAAACCCTGCCCAGCTTTGTCTATCTGATGCCCATCGTCATGCTGTTCCGTGTGGGCGATTTCACCGCGATGATCGCCGTCGTCGCTTATGCCGTGGTCGCCTCGATCCGCTATACCGTGCTGGGGCTGCAAGGCGTTGATCCGCGGCTGATCGAGGCCGGTCGGGCCATGGGCTGCACGCGTTGGCAGGTTCTGACCCGCATCCGCTTGCGGCTGGCGCTGCCAGAGATCTTGCTGGGCCTGAACCAGACCATCATGTTTGCCCTGTCGATGCTGGTGATCACCGCCTTGGTGGGCACGCGTGATCTGGGGCAGGATGTCTATATTGCCCTGACCAAGGCCAATCCGGGCAACGGCCTTGTGGCCGGCCTTGCGATTGCCTTTATCGCCATCATCGCCGACCGCTTGCTGGCAGCGGCAGCACAGGCGCAACGGTCCAAGCTGGGCTTGGGGGGCATGTCATGAGTCTGCACGCCATCCGCGCCCTGCCCTGCTGGCAGGGCGAGATCAGCGCCAGCCCGTTGCAAGGTGGCCTGTCAAACGAAAGCTGGAAGGTGGTGGATGCAGCGGGCGCGCATGTGGTGCGCTTTGGCCGCGATTATCCCTTTCACCATGTGAACCGGGCGCGAGAGGTGATGACGGCCCGCGCGGCCCATGCCGCGGGCTTTGGCCCCGCCGTGGAATATGCCGCGCCGGGGGTGTGCGTGGTGCAATTCCTGCCCGCCCGCACCTGGACAGCCGCCGACATGCGCGCCGCGCCAGATCGGCTGGGGGCGCTGTTGCGCCAGTTTCACGACAGCATGGCCGCGCATATCACCGGCGAGGCCTATCTGTTCTGGCCCTTTCACGTCATTCGTGACTATGCCCGCACGATTGCTGCGGGACACAGCCCCTTTGCCGCCGATCTGCCCCGGTTTCTGGCACTGTCTGACCGGTTGCAGCGCAGCCAGATTGCCTTGCCGATCATCTTTGGGCACCACGACCTGCTGCCCGCCAATCTGCTGGAACAGGGCGAAAAGCTGTGGCTGATTGATTATGAATATGCGGGCTTTGGCACCGCCATGTTCGATCTGGCGGGCGCGGCGTCAAATGCCGAAATGGGCCGCGCCGAGACCGAGGCCCTGCTGCTGGCCTATCTGGGCCACCCCCCCGACCCGGCCTTTCGCCGCGCCTTTGCGGCCATGCAATGCGCCAGCCTGCTGCGTGAGGCGATGTGGGCCATGGTTTCTGATCTGCATCTTGCGGCACCGGGGGCTGACTATCGGCTCTATGCCCGCGAAAATCTGACAAAACTTGAAGCGGCTTTGGCCGATTTCACCCAAACCTACGAAAGCCCGTAACATGACCCTGCCCACCCATGCCCAAATCATCGTCATCGGCGGCGGCATCATCGGCTGCTCGACCGCCTATCATCTGGCGCGCGATCACAAGGCCGATGTCTTGCTGCTGGAACAGGGCCAGATCACCAGCGGCAGCACCTGGCATGCGGCGGGCCTTGTCGGGCAGTTGCGGTCTTCGGCCAGTATCACGAAGGTGCTGAAATACTCGGTCGATCTGTATAAAGGGCTGGCCGCAGAAACCGGCCTGGACACGGGGTGGAAGATGACGGGGTGCCTGCGGCTGGCCACCACCCCTGACCGCTGGACCGAATTCAAGCGGCTGGCTACAACCGCGCGCAGCTTTGGCATGGAGATGGATCTGATCTCGCCCGCCGAAGTCAAACGGATGTGGCCGTTGATGGAGGTGGGTGACCTGATCGGGGCCAGTTGGCTGCCGACCGATGGGCAGGCCAACCCGTCTGACATCACCCAAAGTCTGGCCAAGGGCGCGCGGATGCATGGGGCCCGGATTGTCGAGGGCGTTGAAGTCACGGGCTTTGTCATGGATGGGCGGCGCATCACCCATGTGCAGTCCAGCCAAGGCGACATTGCCTGCGAAACTGTCGTGAATTGTGGGGGCATGTGGGCACGACAGGTGGGGGCGATGGCCGGGGTGGCGGTGCCGCTGCACCCTGTCAAACACCAATATATCATCACTGACCGGATCGAGGGCCTGTCGCCCGATGCCCCCACCCTGCGCGACCCGGATCGCCGCACTTATTTCAAAGAGGAAGTGGGTGGGCTGGTGATGGGCGGCTATGAGCCGAACCCGCAAGGCTGGGTGACAGGAAACATCCCCGAAAACTGGGAATTCCGCCTGTTTGGTGACGATTACGACCACTTTGCCCAGCATATGGAACAGGCCATGATCCGGGTTCCGGCGCTGGAAAAGGTTGGCGTCAAGCAGATGATCAACGGGGCTGAAAGCTTTACCCCGGACGGAAATTTCATCCTTGGGCCCGCCCCTGAATGCGCCAATATGTTCGTGGGCGCGGGGTTTAACGCCTTTGGCATCGCGTCAGGCGGCGGGGCCGGGTGGGTTCTGGCCGAATGGGTGATGCGCGGCGAGGCCCCGCTGGACCTGTGGGCCGTTGATATCAGGCGGTTTTCGGCGCTGCACCGTGACCGTGACTGGGTGGCTGAACGCACGCTGGAAGCCTATGGCAAGCATTACACCGTGGCCTTCCCGCATGAGGAATACACCAGTGGCAGGCCCCGCATCACCTCGCCGCTGTATGATCGGCTTGGGGCGCGGGGGGCTGTGTTCGGGTCTAAACTGGGATGGGAACGGCCAAATTGGTTTGCCCCCGCCGGGGGTGAAGGCAAGGACATCTACTCGATGGGGCGGCAAAACTGGTTTGGCGCTGTGGGAGAGGAACATGCCCATGTGCGCGCCCATGCCGGGCTGTTTGACCAGTCAAGTTTCGCGAAATACGAAATCACTGGCCCCAAGGCGGCCCAGGCGCTGGAGTGGATCTGCGCCAACCGCGTGGCGCGGGATGTCGGGCGGCTGACCTATACGCAACTTCTGAACTCGCGCGGCGGGATCGAATGCGATCTGACCGTGGCACGGTTGGCCGAAGATCAATTCTATATCGTTACCGGCACTGGCTTTCGCACCCATGATGCGGGCTGGATCACCGATCATCTGCCAGACAAGGGCGTTGCGTTCCGCGATGTCACCGAAGACTGGGGCACGCTGTCTTTGATGGGGCCAAAGGCGCGGGATATTCTGGCCAAGGTCACGGGCGATGATGTGTCGAACGCTGGGTTTGCCTTTGGCTGGGCCCGAGAGATAGAGATTGCCGGGGCAAAGTTGCGGGCGCTGCGCGTGACCTATGTGGGCGAATTGGGATGGGAATTGCACTGCCCGATTGGCCAATTGGCGGCCGTTTATGATGCGCTGATGGCGGCTGACGGCGATCTGAAACCCGTCGGCTATCGGGCGCTGGAAAGCCTGAGGCTGGAGAAAGGCTATCGGGCCTGGTCATCCGACATCACCCCGAATGACACCCCGTTCGAGGCCGGGCTGGGTTGGGCGGTCAAGATGCGGGGGGATATGCCGTTTCTGGGCAGGGCCGCGCTTGAGGCCGCGCAGGGCCAGCCTTTGCGAAAAATGCTGGCGGGCTTTACGGTCGATGCGCCGGATGCGGTGCTGCTGGGGCGCGAAACGGTTTTGCGCGATGGCAAGCCTGTGGGCTATCTGACCTCGGGCGGATATGGCTATAGCATCGGGAAAAGCATCGGATTCGGCTATATCAGAGACGAATCCGGCGTTTCACCGGCATGGGCCGAGGCGGGCACTTATCATCTGGTGATCGCCGGGGAAGAAACGCCTGCCACCCTAAGCCTGACCCCACTGTATGACCCGGAAGGCGTAAAAATCAGGGCATAAGGGCCTGACAGACAGGCCGCACCAATGGGCGGGCCGCGCGATCAACGCTCGCGGAACGCCTCATTCGCCTTATACAGCGGCTTTGTCAGGTAGGTCAGAATGGTTTTGCCCCCGGTCTGCAATTCGACGGTTGCCTGCATGCCCGGACGGATTTCAAGATTGCGCTGCCGTTCGGTCAGGTGGCTGCGATCCACTTTCAGTGTTACCTTGTAATGCGGGTCGCCATCCGCCGCGCGAGAGCGTTCATCTTTGAACGTATCCGCCGAGACAAAGACCACCTCGCCATGAAGACTGCCATAAATCGTGTAGTCATAGGCCGAAAGCTTGATCGCGGCGGGTTGGCCAAGGGTGACTTGGGCGATGTCTTGCGGTTTTACCTGCGCCTCGACAAACAGTTCTTCGTCCAGCGGGATGATCTGCATGATCTCTTCGCCCGAGCGCACGACGCCGCCGATTGTGGTGATTGACAGCTTGTTGACCACGCCGCGCATGGGCGCCACCAGATGGGTGCGGGACAGTTGGTCTTGGCTCAGCTTCAGGCGCTGACGCAGCGAGGCCAGCTCGGCTTGGGTTTCGGCATAGGAGTTGGCGCGGTCAAGTTCGGCCTTTGTGCGGGCCTCGGACAACTGGGCCTCGGCATCCGACGCGGCCTTGCGGGCGCGCGTCACTTCGATCAGCGGGGCGATTTCCTGCTTGAACATCTTTTCCAGCAGTTCGCGTTCCTTGGCCGCTTGCTCTAGCACCGCCTTTGCCCCGGCGATCCGGGCCGAGGATTCCTGCATGCGCGCCGTCAGCAAGGCCCGTTCCGAGGCCACAACCGCGGGCACACGGGCCATGATGTCTTCGGGCACGGTAAAATCGGTTTCCCCCGCCAGTTCTGCCTCTAGCCGCAGGCGGCGGGCTTCCAATGTGGCGATCTGGTCGGTCAGATCATCCACCGCCGATTGGTATTGCGTGCCATAGAGGCGGGCAAGGGTTTGGCCCGGCTCGACCACGTCGCCTTCGGCCACGTTCAGTTCGGCCAGAATACCGCCTTCGAGGTTCTGGATGATCTGGGGCCGCGACGACGACACGATCTGACCCTGGGCGCGCACGATTTCGGCCACCCAGGCAAAGGCAGCCCAAAGGAAGAACACGGCCACAGCGGCAGCAATCGCCCAGATTGTCAGGCTGGGGCCACGGGCCTTTTCGTCAAAGCGGTGATCAAACGTGGTCATTGTGCGCCCCCGGCCGCTGCAGGCGTCGTTTTCATCAGATGGGCCAGAACGGCATCCCGCGGGCCATCGACCGCCAGCTTGCCGTTTTGCAAGATAACCGTGCGGGTGGTCAGTTGCAGGATGGGCACGCGGTGCGTGGCAATAATGGCGGTGCGGCCCTGCAACCAGGTGCGCAGACGGCTGACCAGCGTGGTTTCCAGTGTCTGGTCCAGCGCGGCTGTGGGTTCGTCAAGAATGGCAACGGCCGGGTCTTGCAGCCAGATGCGGGCCCAACCGATGGATTGGCGTTGGCCGACCGAAAGGCCTTCGCCCATTTCCTTGATTTCCAGATCAAGGCCACGCGGGTGATTGCGGACAAACTGGCCAAGGCCCGCGAAATCAAGCGATTCAAGCAGGCGATCATCGTCACGCTCTAGCTGGGTGGTGTTCAGGTTGTCGCGCAAGGTGCCCGCGAACAACCGCACTTCCTGACCCAGATAGCCGATGCCGCGACGCAGATCACGCGGGTGCACCTGCCCCAGATCGACACCATCGATCAGAACGCGCCCGCCCGTTGGATCGTAAAGCCCCGCCAGCAGGCGCAAAAGCGTGGATTTGCCCGAACCATTGGTGCCCAAGACGGCAATATGCTGGCCTGCCGGAATGGACAGGGCCGGAATATCGACTGTGGGCGAGGCGTTCGGATCATAACGGAAGTCGAGGTTACGCAATTCATAGGCGCCGGTCAGCTTTTCGCGGCGCAGATATTTGCGGTCGGCTTCCTCGGCCTGTTTTGCGTCGGCAATGGCCTCTAGCGCGGTCAGCGCAGCCTTGACGTTCGACCACCGTGCCATGGTGGCGGAAAGCTGTGACAGCGGGCCCAATGTGCGCCCGGTCAGAATGCCAATGGCAATGATCGTGCCCACGGTGAAATTGCCCGCAAAGACCATATAGGTGCCAACCATCACCGCGCCGACATAGGTGGCCTGCTGTACCCCTTGGGCCCAATAGGTCAGCAGCGAGGTCAGTTTGCGCTGATCCGATGTCTTGGTGGCCGAAAGCGCCACCAGTTCAGACCACAGCCGTTTCATGCGGTCTTCGCCGCGCGTGATGGCGACGGTTTCCTGCTCGAACACGGCTTCATATAGCAGTTTGGCTTGCCTTGTGCTGGCGCCTTGGGTGGCTTGCGTCATCGCAACCATGCGCTTTTGCATCAGGAAGCCGGGCACCACCATCAAGATGCCGCCAGCGACCAGAACCCACACCAGATTGCCGCCAATGGTGGCGACAAGGGCCAGGAAGATCAGGATAAAGGGCAGGTCCGCCACCGTGCCGATGGTCGAGGCGGTAAAGAATTCACGCACCGATCCGAATTCGCGCATGGCGTTGAAGATCTGGCTGGGCCGGCGTTCTTGCGGGTTGGCCTTCATGCCCAACAGGCGCTGCATCAGCCGGTCTTGCACCGCCAGTTCGATGCGGCGGCCGGTCAGATCCATCAGCCCCGAGCGTGCCAGTTTCAGCAGGCCCTCAAGGAAGATCGCCAGAAATGCGCCAAGGGCCAGCACCCAAAGCGTGGGCTCTGATTGATGCGGGATGACACGGTCATAGACCTGCAACGAAAACAGCGCCACAGCCACAGCCAGCAGGTTGGCCACCAAAGAGCCTGCCGCCACCTCGATCAGGGCGCGGCGGTATTTGGCGAATTCCCCCCAGAACCAATGGCTGCCCTGTTTGACGGAATGGCGGGCCTCCAGCTCGGCCATCGTGGTGCGGGCGCGCAGGATGCGGCCCGCATAGACCGACAGAAAGTCAGCCATGGGCACTTCCGCGCGGGCATCGGGCACCGAGGGGTCGTAAAGATCAAAGCCGTCTTCGGTTTGCGACAGCACCAGAACGATATGGCCCGAGGTCATCTCGGCCAAGGCGGGCCAATGATCGGGGGCCGGTTTCGTCAGCTTGCCAACCTGCGCAGACAGGCCCATGCCGTTCAGCGCAAAGGCGATTTCATCCAAGCCCAGCTTGCCAGCGCCTGCCGCGATCTGGATATGTTCCAGCAAATCGCCCACGGCCAGTTCTGCCCCCAAAACGCCGGCATAGACACTGGCAAGCTGGGCGCGGTTCATGGCGCGGCTGGTGTGGCGGGGGCGCGATTTGCGGGCGGCAGGGGCCGGACGTGCGGAAGCCGGGCTGGCTTGCGCCGCCCGGCTGGCATTCATGTCGAAAGAGATGACACGATCTGCTGTCACATCCTTGCCCCGTCCACCAGGGCCCCCCTTTCAAGCGCGATCTGCAATCGTAAATCTGCCGCCAGATATTTCAGTGCCACCTGATCGCGTTCGGCATGGGCAAAGGATTCGTATTGCTGAACCAGTTCCAGCAACGACCTGCGCCCAACCTTGTATTGTTCGGTGAACAGTTGAAGGTTTGCCCCCGTCTGGCGCAAAACCTCGGCGCCCTGCGCTTCGCGGCTTTGCAGGCTTTGAATCTCGGAGGCCAAGGTCACGATGCGGCGGTCAGCATCTTCGGCAGCCTTGGCAGCGCGGCGGGCAACCAGATCAGGCGTGGCGTCAATGGCCTGACGCTGTGCCGTGCTGCCAAAGCCGAAGTTTCCGCCCGAAAGGCCAAGCCCGCTATCCACGCCTTCGGTGCCAAGGCTGACCTCCGCAGTAACCCCCGGCAGCATCTGGGCGCGGGCCAGATCAGCCTCGGCCAAGGTGCGCGCACCTTCCCCCCTTGCCCGCAACACCGACAGCGGTTCCGGCGCGGCCTGATCGGGGGGCAGGGTTTGCAGCCCAGAAAGCCCGGTCAACGGGCGTGACGTCATCGCCGACAGTTCGGCCATTGCCATGGCGGCCGTCTGTCGGTCGGCACTGGCCATGGCCTGCATTTCCGCCAGCTTTTGCCCCAGAACCCGCTCTTCCGAGCGATCTGACAAGCCGCCTTCGACCCGCAGGCGCATGATGCGTTCAAATTCAGCCAGACGACTGACCGAGCGTTCCGACACGATGGCCTGATCTGTCGCCCGCTGGGCGGTCAGATAGTGTTTCAGGCCATCATAGACACGCTGGTTGGTTTCGCTGGCCAGCGTGATCGCGGCCACTTCGACATCGGCAGCGGCATAGGCGCGTTCGGCTTTGCGCGCGCCACCATCAAACAGGGCCTGATCGACCAGAATGCTGGCCGCCAGAGAGCCAAGCGAGGTCAGCGAGACATCGGGCCCAATGCTGGGCAGCCAGTTCTTTGACCGTGCCTGCGCCTTAAGCCGGGCCACGCGCAATTCAGCCGCAGCCACGCCCGCCCCGGCATCCAGCACCGCAGAGGCGACCTGACCATAGGGGCCGGCAGGATCAAGCAAAGAGCGGCGGGCGCGCAGATCGGCGATCAGCACGGATTCAACCTGCCCCTGACGTGTCAGTTCAGGGCGGGGCAGATCAGAGGGGGCATCGCCGCGGCCAAACCCCATTTTCGCAACATCAAAACCAGCACCATTTACACAGGCCGTCAGTGCAAACAGGGCCGCCATCATCAGGCCGGGGCGGAACGCCCCGAACCTGATTTTCCTGACTGTCCCCTTGGGCATGACTCTGGCCCGTCAAACAACCGTGATATCGTCGTCAAGCAGCACCGTCGCGCCAGAGCTGCCCAGCGTGTAGATGTTGTAATGCTCGCCGTCGATTTCCTGCGTTGCACCGGTTGCCGTGGCATTGACCAGCGACACATGGTCGTCGGCCCCACCCTTGACCACCAAGGTATGGTCAGGCCCGGTCAACGACAGGATCTGCGCCTCGGTGATCGTCAGGGCTGCATCTGGTGCAAAGGTCAGATCAATTGCCGACAGGTCAAAGTTCGACAGGCCGGGGCGAGACAGATCAACATCCGGCGCGTTGGTGTTGTTCACCACCATCAGGGTTGAGCTTTCATTGCCCGCGATGTCGGTTGTGTTCACCACCAGATAGCTGCCATCGGGCACGGGCGTCGAGGTAAAGCTGTTCCCGTTGAACGATCCAAAGCTGACGTTCTGGGTGCCAAACACCTCGTCAATGGTGCGGACAGCGTCGATCTCGGTCACATTGCCATTGGCATCGATCCGGGTGAAATCATAGCTTTCGCTGATTTCATCCGTTTCGATCCGGGTCAGACCCATGGCGTTGCGGGTGAATTGCATCACATCGGGTGCACCCGGGGCGATGGTGTCAATCACCAGCGGTTGGCTATAGCTTGCCACGTTACCCGCATGGTCGGTTGCCGTGACGCTGACAGTCGTTTCCAACTCGCCCCGCGGCAGGTTGGCACCGCTGAACACGGTGGACCAATTTCCCTGCGCATCGGCGGTTACGGTCATCGTGCCACCGTTGGCGATGCGGATCACCACACTTGCGCCAGGTTCAGCCGTGCCATTCACGGTCAGGCCCTGTGCCGCTTCGGCTGCGTTCAGATAGCCATCGCCTGCCAATTCGGCATTCGCCGGGCCAAAACTGCGCACAACACGGTCAACGGCCACAGCTTCGCTATGCGTGCTGGTGTTGCCGTAACGGTCGGTCGCCGTGACTGTCAGGTTGGCCGAGGTTTCACCCGCTGGAATATCACCTTCTGGGATGTTCACCGACCAAGCACCATTCGAAGCCACTGTGGCCGCTACCGGTGCACCAGAGCCAAACTGCACCATCACTGTCGATCCGGTTTCAACCGTGCCGGTGATGGTGATCCCGCCCAGCGCCTCGGCCTGGTTCACCACGTTATCTGCACCTGCGCCAAGGCTTTGGCGGGTCAGCGGCACCACTTCGGTGTCAATTCCGATGCTGTGCGTGGTGGTCGCGGTGTTGCCCAGCACATCCGTTGCGCGCACCGAAACGGTTTGCGACGAGGTGCCCGCCGGGATTTCCGCGGCTGTGTAGCTTGCGCTCCATTCCCCGCTTGCGCTGGCCGTGACCGTGCGGGTGGTGCCCGCCAGTGTCACCGCAACTGTGGCGCCCGGTTCGGAAAGCCCCGTCAGCGTGACACCCGCCATGCGTTCGGCGCCCGAGATGACATTGTCGCCACCCACTTGGCCCGCATTGACCGACACAAAGGTTTCGGTATCCACCGATACCATGCGCGCATCGGTGGCAATGTTGCCTGCCGGGTCCGTCGCCGTGACCTGCACGCCCGCCTCATAAAAGCCCGAGCGGATTTCGTTGGTGGCGTAGGTGACCGTCCATGTGCCGTCTGCGGCGGCCGTGGTGGTGTGAGTCACCCCATCGAAGACAACGCTGATGGCCGAACCAGCCTCGGCCGTGCCGGTGATGCTGACCCCGGCGTTGCGTTCGCCGCCCGAGATTTCATCATTGCCGGCAACGCGGTTCAGATCAACATCGGTTTGCGTATCGACAACCAGCGTCCGCGTCGCGGTGCTGCTGTTGCCGATGGCATCCGTGGCGCGCACAGTGGCTGTTGCGGTGCCGTCGGCCGGGATCTGGGCACCGGTAAAGGTGACCGTCCAGTTGCCTGCGGCATCGGCTGTGGCGGGCAAGGTGGTGCCGCCCCATTCAACCGAAACCACCGAACCCGCCTGCGACGTGCCCGTCATGGTGACGCCATTGCTGGCCTCGACCATGTTGATCACGTTGTCACCGGCAATCGGATCGGGGGCGAACGCCACCGTCACTTCGGTATCAACCGCAAAGGTGCGGGTCGAGGACGATGGGTTGCCGGCAGCATCCACGGTGCTGGCCGTGACCGTTGCCTCATAGGTGCCGCCCGGGATTGACCCGGCAGGAAACGCGACTGACCAGGCGCCGTCTGCACCTGCCGTTACGGTTTGGGTCGCACCTGCGATACTCAGCGTGACGGTCGCGCCCGCCGCTGTGGTGCCGCCAATGCTGAACCCGGCATCATATTCAGCCTGCGACACCGCGTTGTCAGCAGTGACTGCACCGATGTTGATCGGGTTCGGAACGGTATCAACCACAATATCGCGGCTTGCCGTCGTGGTGTTCCCAACGGAATCGGTGGCCGTGACCGTGGCAGTGGTGTTCCCATCTGCGGCCACCTGGCCTGCCGGGAAGGTCACCGTCCAGCTGCCATCGGCGGCAGAGGTGGCGGGCAGCGTCGTGCCGCCCCATTCAACCGTCACCGTGGTGCCCGGATCGGCTGTGCCCGTCATCGTCACACCATCTGACGCTTCGGCCAGATTGACGATGTTGTCCCCCTCAATCGGGTTCGGGGCAAAGGCCACCGACACTTCGGTGTCGATATCAAAGGTGCGCGTCGAGGAAGAGCTGTTGCCCGCCGCATCCACCGTGGTGGCTGTGACCGTCGCCTCATAGGTGCCCGCCTCGATGGCGCCGGGGTTGATGGTCACGGACCAGGCGCCATTGCCATCGGCTGTCACCGTTTGGGTAATGCCCGCAACAGTCAGGGTTACAGTGGCATCAGCAGCCGTTGTGCCGTTGATCGTAAAGCCCGCGTCATATTCAGCCGCAGTCACCGTATTGTCACCCGTGACAGGCGAGATGCCGATCGGGTTGGGAATCGTATCCAGAACCAGCGTTTCGGTCACTGTCGTCGTCGCGCCAGTCGGCCCTGTTGCGGTAACCGTCACTTCGGTCGAACGCTCTCCTCCCTCAATGTCTGAGGGTGGGAAGGTCACTGTCCAAGTGCCGTCTTCACCAACGGTTGTCGTCTGGGTGCTGTCGTCAATGGTGACCGTGATGGTCGATCCGGTTTCGCCTTCGCCGCCAATCGTGACGCCGTTGCTGTAATCTTCCAGGTTTTCGACATGGCCAACACTTTCGGTCCCCTCGGTGACCGAAACCTCGACGGTATCACCGCCGCCGGTGCCGGTATCGCCACCGCCTGTGCCCGTGTCACCACCGCCTGTGCCGGTATCGCCGCCGCCTGTGCCAGTGTCACCACCGCCTGTGCCCGTGTCACCGCCGCCTGTGCCGGTATCGCCACCGCCCGTGCCCGTGTCACCGCCACCTGTTCCCGTGTCACCGCCACCCGTGCCGGTATCGCCACCGCCCGTGCCCGTGTCACCGCCACCTGTGCCGGTATCACCGCCGCCCGTGCCGGTATCACCGCCGCCTGTGCCCGTGTCACCACCGCCTGTGCCGGTATCACCGCCACCCGTGCCGGTATCGCCACCGCCTGTGCCCGTGTCACCGCCGCCCGTGCCCGTGTCACCACCGCCTGTGCCGGTATCACCGCCGCCTGTGCCCGTGTCACCACCGCCTGTGCCGGTATCACCGCCACCTGTGCCGGTATCACCGCCACCTGTGCCCGTGTCACCGCCGCCCGTGCCGGTATCGCCACCGCCGGTGCCGGTATCGCCGCCGCCCGTGCCCGTGTCACCACCGCCCGTTCCGGTGTCGCCATCGCCAGTGCCTGTGTCGCCACCACCACCACCGCCGCCGCCAAGCAAGCCAAGGCCCAGCAGACCCGCACCGGCCAAGCCAGCACCACCCATGCCAGCAAGTGCAGCAGGAGCGAAGATCCCCATAGTAGCCGGATCGTCAGAGACGGGGGAATTGTCAGCAATCATGTCGGCCTGATCAAAGCGCAGGTCGTCCAGAGGACTCCATTTTTCAAAACCCTGCACCTGACCGAATTGAGCCGAAAGAACGCCCGACCCATCACCAGTGAAGTCAACCGGTGTGATCGTGCCGTCGGCGCTTAGGTAAAGTTGCGCATCTGGCGCATCAAAATATCCAGCCAGAATGATCACACGCCCATCGGCGAGCTGGATCACCAAGTCGCGTCCCTGCTGCTCATAAGCCAGAACACTGCGCGGTGCGACATTCAGCGAAATATGATCGCCTGTTCCGACCTGAATGAAATTGCCTTGGCCCTCGCCCGCGATGGTACCAAGTTGACGACCGCCCACGGAATCGCGGACAGCGAAATTAATCGCAGAAACCATTATTACTACTCCGCCTCATCGCGGTCCCTTACTGGTCCCGCATTGTTATCAGCCCCCAATTTTTTAGGGTGCATTTGGGGTAACCCTACAGGCAACACGCGCCCGAATCTAGGGTTTTAGATGAGCATTGACGCGGATTGCGTTGAAATCCTTAAGTGTTGCCCAGAAGCGCCACGAAAGCGCCATATTTCGTGGCCCGTCGCCCTAGCGAAGCCGCCTTCCGGTTGAATCGAAGTGAAAAGCGCGGCCTTCCTGCAGGGTCAGGCTGACTTTTTCGCCCACTGCATAGTCATGTTCTCCAAAAAGGCGCACTGTCAGCAGGCCATGCACATCGCTGCGCACATAGATCAGGGTTTCACCCCCAAGCTTTTCAACATGGTTGACCGTGCCGGGAAATGCGCCCTGCCCACGCCCGATGGCGATGTGTTCAGGCCGAATGCCAGTGGTTTCGCCGCGATGGCCCAAAGCTGCCGCGGTCAGGAAGTTCATCTGCGGGCTGCCAATGAAGCCAGCAACAAAAGTGTTGTCAGGATTGTTGTACAGCTCCATCGGGCTGCCCACTTGTTCCACCTGACCATCCCGCAAAACAACGATCTTATCGGCCAAGGTCATCGCTTCGACCTGATCATGGGTGACATAGACCATCGTGGCCCCAAGGTCGCGATGCAGCCGGGCAATCTCGATCCGGGTGGCAACACGCAGGGCAGCGTCAAGGTTCGACAAGGGTTCATCGAACAAAAAAAGCTTGGGCCGACGGACAATGGCGCGACCGATGGCAACACGCTGGCGCTGGCCACCCGACAGTTCGGCCGGGCGTCGGGTCATGAAATCATCAAGTGATAGCATGGCGGCCGCTTTGTCGGTGGCTGCGGTGATCTCGGCCTTTGGCAGACCCGCCTGTTTCAGCGCCAACCCCATATTGTCGCGCACTGTCAAATGGGGATAGAGCGCATAGGACTGGAACACCATCGCAAGTTCCCGCTTGGCAGGGGCAATGTTGTTCATCCGCTGACCATCCAGCAGGATGTCACCCCTGGTGGCATCCTCAAGCCCCGCGATGATACGCAGAAGAGTGGATTTTCCACACCCCGACGGGCCAACAAAAACGCAGAACTCACCGTCTGCGACAGTCAGATCGACACCCTTGATCACAGTGGCCACGCCAAAGCTTTTGGTGATGCCTTTCAATTCCAGCGCGCCCATGCCGCCCCCCCTTTAGAGTTTCACGGCAAGGCCGGTGCGCACCGATTGGTCGGCAGCCAGACAAATGGCCAAAGACTGCACTGCATCTTCCATATGGCGCGATAGATCAAGATTTTCGGTGATGGCGCGGGCCATGAAGGCCTGTTCGCGTTCGCACAAGTCCTGATGGCCCGGCTCATCGGCCATGTTCAGGTCCTGATCCGGCTGACCCACACGATGAATGCGGAGTGTCGCCGTTTTTGTATGGGTGTCATGGTCATCAGACTTCGCATTTTCCGGCATACGGATCGATACAGCGCCATTCGGGCTAACGACATCCTTTACGAAAAAAGCCGAGTCCGACATCATCGGACCCCAACCTGCCTCATACCAGCCAAGGCTACCATCCTCGAACAACACCTGAAAATGGCCGTAATTATACATATCTGGCGCGATTTCCTCAGATAGTCGCAGACCCATGCCGCGCACCTCAACCGGTTTCGCATCGGTGATCTGGCACATCACATCCACATAATGCACGCCACAATCGACGATGGGGCTGGTGGTTTGCATCAAGGTCTTGTGCACCTGCCATGTCGGCCCACTGGATTGTTGGTTCAGGTTCAAACGAAACACATAAGGCCCACCCAAGGCACGCGCTTCGACAATCATGCGCTGCCAACTGGGATGGTGGCGTAAAATATAGCCAACCACCAATTTGCGGTTGTTGGCACGGGCACAGTCGACCACGCGGCGGGCATCTGCCACCGTCGTCGCCAAGGGCTTTTCAACAAAGACATGCGCGCCCTGTTCCATCGCCAACACAGCATAATCGGCATGGCTGTCAGAATAGGTAGAGATGTTCACCAGATCAGGTTGCATCCGAACCAGAGCCTGCTTGAAGTCTGGCTCAACCTCGTACTCGGCCAAGCAGGGGTCCAGCGCAGGTTTTGAGCGGTTCACCAAGCTGACCAGATCAAAGGCCGGGTTCCGATGGTAGGCAAGCGCATGACTGCGCCCCATGGTGCCAAGGCCCGCGACCATAGTTCGGATCATTTCACAGCCCCCGCCGTAATGCCGCGGATCAACTGCCGCGAAAAGATAAGATACAGCATCAGGACAGGAACAATAGCGAGGCTAAGCGCCGCCAGCACCGCATTCCAGTTGGTAACAAATTGGCCGATGAACACCTGAGATCCAAGCGTGATGGTCTTGACCTCTTCGCTGGGTGCAAGGATCAAAGGAAACCACAGATCGTTCCAGATCGGAATCATGGTGAACACCGCTACCGTGGCCATGGCTGGACGCACCAAGGGCAAGACAAGTGTGAAGAAGATCGCATATTCGCTGAGCCCATCAATCCGCCCAGCGTTTTTTAGATCATCCGACACCGTCCGCATGAATTCTGACAAGATAAACACGGCCAGCGGCAGGCCTTGGGCGGTATAGACAAGGATCAGCGCGGTCAGCGTGTTGACCAGCCCCCCTGCCACCATGATCTGCAAAATCGCCACAGTGCCCAGCCGGATTGGAATCATGATGCCCAGAGCCAAGTATAAGCCCATCAAGCTGTTGCCCCGAAATCGATATTCCGACAGCGCAAAGGCCGCCATCGCCCCAAACAACAGCACAAAGAACAGGCTGGCCACAGTAACAACCATACTGTTCTGGAAGTAGGCAAAGAAATCGCCCTGCTTCAGCACGGTGGTATAGCCGATCAGATCGAAATGCTTAGGCCAAGGCAGCGCCAAGGGGTCGGCAAAAATCGCGCGCCGCGACTTGAAACTGTTGATCACAATCACGAACACGGGGAACAGCGCGATGATGGTCCATGTGATCAGCGCCGCATGTGCCGCAATCGCGCGAACACGTGACAGACGTGCCCGGGCCATCAGAACTGATACCTTGTAAGCCGGGTCTGAATGCCAAACAAATAGATACAGACCCCGATCAGAATGATGGCAAACATCGCCCCCGCAATGGCTGATCCCATATAAGGATCGCCAAGCTGCAACTGAAAGCCAAAGAAGGTGCGATACAGGAAAGTGCCCAGAATGTCCGTGCTGAAATCAGGCCCCGCCAGAGCCCCTTGCGCGACATAGATCAGGTCAAACGCATTGAAATTGCCCACAAATGTCAAGATCGAAATGATCCCGATACTGGGCAGGATCAGTGGAAGTTTGACCTTCCAGAACTGGCTCATGCCGGTGATACCGTCCATCTCGGCAGCCTCAATTACCTCATCTGGAATTGAAAGCAGGGCGGCGTAGATCAGCATCATCGGGATGCCGACGAACTGCCAGACAGAAATAAGCGCAAGAGTGGTCAGCGCATAGGCTTCCTTGCCCAACCATGGCGCAAACAGGGCCTTGAGCCCGATGGCATCCAGCATTCCCGGTGCAATGCCCCAAATCGGCGACAGGATCAGTTTCCAGACAAAGCCCACGATCACAAAGCTCAGGATGGTCGGAATAAAGATCGCGGTTCGGTAAAATGCTGCCATCCGCAGGCCCGGCGTGCTGAGGATCGCCGCCAAGGCAATACCGATCGGGTTTTGCACAATCATGTGAATCGCGAAAAACCACAGGTTGTTGCCAAGCGCATTCCAAAAGGCGTCCGACCACCGTGCATCACCGAACAAGGTGCCGAAATTACCAAAACCCACAAAGACCGCGCCAGCCTCGCCCTTGTTGAACAGTGACTGACCTAGCGTTCCAAAAAGGGGAATGATCATGATCGCCGTGTAGACCAGCACTGCCGGTGCTAGAAAAAAAACGATATGCCATCGGAAAGGCCGTCGCGGCGCCATGGCTTTGCCCTCCATCTGGTCCAAATATCCTTAGAGGGCTCCAGAGGGGCAGTCAGCCCCACCGGAGCCCTCAGGCGCAAACTGCGCTTACTTTTGTGGATCATACCAACTGGACAACCCGTCTTGCAGGCGCTTTCCCGCGTCTTCTGGCGACTCGGTGCCCTTGATCACATTGGCGCTGGCATTCCAGGTCTCGTTTTCCAGGTTAGGCGTGCCTCGCGACAGGATCTGATAGGTCGAGCGGATCGTCGATTTACACTTTTGCCGCCAGGATACAAACTCTTGTGCGAGCGGATCGGCCATTTCGACGGGTGTTGCGTTCAGGCTAAAGAACCCCGGAAGGGCATTGGCGTAAAGCGCGGCGAATTCCGGGCTGCCCACCCAGTCAAGAAAGGTCTTCGCCGCCTCGGCATTGGGCGAGGCTGCGTTCAGGCCAATCGCGATATCGGTATGATCACTGATATAGCATTCATCCCCCGCAGCCTGTACCGGCGGTGAGAACGCCCCCATCTTGAAGCCAGCTTGGGCATTAAAGCCTGAAATCTCCCATGACCCGGCAGGATAGATCGCGGCACGACCAAGGGTGAACAGGTTCTGGCTGTCGGGGTAGGTTTGTGCCTCGAACCCATCGCCCAGATAGTCTTTCCACCGCGCCAGTTGGCGATAGGGCGCAACCCAAGCGTCATCGGTCAGCTTCTGCTCGCCCTTGATCAGTGCCAGACGGCCCTCTTCACCCTTCCAGTAATTCGGGCCAATGTTGTTATAGCCCATGGTGGCCGCTTCCCACTGGTCATTCGTGCCCATGGCCATCGGGATATAGGTGCCGTCTTCCTTGATCTTGTCCAGCGCGGCAAAGAACTCATCCTCAGTCGCTGGAACCTCAAGGCCTAGCTCGGCAAAAGCGTCGGCGTTATAGATAAAACCATGAATCACACTTGCCATCGGCACGCAAAAGGTGGCGCTGCCGTCATCTGTCTGCCAAGCCGATTTGGCAACATCCGAGAAATTCGCCATACTGGCAAGATCCGACAGATTGGCCAGATGGCCGTCGGTATAGAGCTGCAGCGAAGCGTCAAAGGGACGGCAGGTGATCAGGTCCCCCGCGCTGCCGGCAGCCAGTTTGGAATTTAGCGCCGCGTTATATTCGGCCGGGGCCGTGGGAGCGAAAACGATCTTGATGTCGGGATTTTGTGCCTCGAATGCTGGAATGATCTGATCTTGCCAGATCGTCAGGTCATCGTTGCGCCAACTCTCGATCGTCAGCGTGGTTTGCGCCAATGCCGGGCCAGCAAGTGCCGTACTGGCCAACAGCGCAAGAATGGGGGTCTTTTTCATGGTCTTCTCCCAATTGGTGGCATCTTAGCCATTTGTGGCCTTGGCATGTTGTGTTCATTTTGAGGTCAGGCAGGGCCAACTGATTCCTCTTGTCTGTCGAATCCATGCCAAAATAAGACCAATAGTAAAGAAAATACTGAACACCCGCCCCTTTAGCAGGCGAAAACAGCAGATGTTTTCGCCATGCCTTTCAGATGGTATTATATTGGTCTGTAGCCGCAGAGGAGGATTCGCATATGCGACAGCCAGCGCGATGGTGGGACCGCCTAGGGTGAATTCGCTCTTTTCACCCAAAGGTTTTATCGAGACGGGCGCTGGGCCACTGTATCTGCAATTGCAAAGACAGATTGCCGAGGCAATCGCTAACGGCACCCTTCCCCCCGGCCGCAGCCTGCCAGCTGAGCGCGATCTGGCCACACTGACGGGCCTTTCGCGAGTCACTGTCCGGCGGGCGGTGCAAGCGCTGGTTGCCGGCGGGCAATTGGTGCAACGGCGCGGATCAGGCACCTATGTCGCGCCAAGGGTCGAAAAGCTGGAACAGGCGCTGTCGCTGTTGACCAGCTTTACCGAAGATATGGCGCGGCGCGGCAAGAACGTTGATTCATTGTGGCTGGCCCGTCAGATCACCGCCCCCACACCAGAAGAAACGATGGCACTGGGATTGGGCGCGGGTGATCGCGTCGCGCGGCTGGAACGCGTGCGCCGATCAGATGGTCTGCCGCTGGCAATCGAATGTGCGGCTCTGCCAGCCACCGCTCTGCCTGACCCGATGCAGGTTCAATCAAGCCTGTACAAGATGCTTGAGGCGCGCGACCTGCGCCCCGTCCGCGCGGTTCAGCGCATCTCTGCGGCCAATTTGGGCGCACGCGATGCTGATCTTCTGGGCGTACATGTGGGTGCAGCCGGGCTGCGGATTGAACGTGTCGGTTATCTGCCCTCGGGTCGGGTGGTGGAATTCACCCGGTCGCTGTATCGAGGCGATGCCTATGATTTTGCCGTGGAACTAACCCTTGCACCACAGGTCCCAACAGCATGACACGAACTCACATGGCGCGCGAGATTGCCGAAATCCCGCTGGCTGCCACGCGCTTTCTTACCGAGTCAAGGGAAGCAGTCCAGACTGCTGCAGAAGCGTTTCGGGCGGCCGACCCGGATCTGGTAATCACCGTGGCGCGCGGCTCGTCTGACCACGCCGCCAGCTATCTGAAATACGCAATCGAGCTGTTGGCCGGGGTGCCAGTGGCAAGCGTTGGTCCTTCGGTTGCATCCATTTATGGCCGCCCCTTGCGCCTGCGTCAGGCCGCTTGCATTGGCATTTCGCAATCGGGACAAAGCCCCGATATCGTGGCGATGATGCGCGCAGCAATGCAAGCCGGCGGGTTGGGGCTGGCTATTACCAATCACGCCAACAGCCCGATCGCACAGGCCAGCACCTATTGCCTGCCCCTTCTTGCGGGAACCGAACAGAGCGTGGCCGCGACCAAGACCTTTGTCATCTCGATTCTTGCAGGGCTGGCACTGTTGGCAGAATGGCAAGAAGATATTGCATTGCAACAAGCCGTGACACAGGCGCCACGGGCCTTTGCGGCCGCCCTTGAACTTGATTGGTCGCCTTTGACACAGCGGTTGGAAAACGCGAGTTCGGCATTTGTTTTGGGGCGCGGTCCTGCCTTTGCTATCGCCTGCGAGGCAGCGCTGAAATTCAAAGAGACTTGCGGCCTGCACGCCGAAGCCTATTCCGCCGCCGAAGTGCTGCACGGCCCGGCTGCCTTGGTTGAGGCACAGTTTCCAGTGTTGGCCTTTGCTATCGAGGACGCCGCTTTGCCGCATGTCGTTGCCACGGCACAACGGTTGGTCGCACAAGGGGCCGATGTGTTTCTCACGGGGGCAAACGCCGCCAGGGCAGTCACGCTGCCAGTTGTGACAGGTGTTCACCCCTTGTTGGCACCCTTGGTTCTGGCTGTGGGATTTTACGGTTTTGTCGAGACACTATCGCGGCAGCGCGGCTATGACCCGGATCTTCCTAGGCATTTGCGCAAAGTGACAGAGACAAGATGATGCTACAGGCCTTTCGCGGAGCGCAGGTTTTTGATGGGCACAGCCTGCGGGCGGGCGTGGTGGTGGTTCAGGACGGAGTCGTCTTGGACATAGTTGAAACGGTGCCCTTTGGGGCAACCGAGATACCATTGTCCGGCGGTATTCTGGCACCAGGGCTGATCGATCTGCAGGTGAATGGCGGTGGTGGCCAAATGGTTGATGGCACGACCACAGCCGCCGACCTTGCCGCCATCTGCGCCACGCATGCCCGGCTTGGGTCCACCGGTATCATGCCAACGCTGATCACGGATACGGACGCCGCCACGGATCAGGTCATTGCTGCGGGGATAAAGGCCAAGGGCACCCCCGGATTTCTGGGCCTGCATCTGGAAGGCCCCCATCTGGACCCACGCCGCAAGGGTGCCCATGATGCAGCCCTGATCCGCCCGATGCAGGCGGCTGACGTTGACAAACTGTGCCGCGCGACACAGGCGCTGCCCGCCCTGATGGTGACGCTGGCCCCCGCCTCGGCAACGCCCGACCAGATCAGCGCATTGGCCAAAGCCGGTGTGATTGTCAGCCTGGGCCACAGCGAGTGCACCTTGGCCGAGGCACGGCAAGCGATAGAGGCAGGGGCGCTATGCGCCACCCATCTGTTCAACGCCATGAGTCAGATCGGCCATCGTGAGCCGGGCCTTGTCGGAGCGGTCTTGACCTCTCATCTGGCCTGCGGCTTGATCGCCGACGGTATTCATGTGCATCCACAGGCCATGCAACTGGCCCTTGCCGCCAAACCAGATGGGGTCTTTCTGGTTTCTGACTGCATGGCCGTGGCGGGCACGGATCTGGTCGAGTTCACTCTGGCCGGGCGCAAAATTCTGCGCCGCGACGGGCGCTTGACGCTGGCGGATGGAACGCTGGCCGGGGCCGACCTGACGTTGCCTCGGGCCATGGCGATCTTGGCGGGCGAGGTGGGCGTGCCTTTGCCCCGCGTTCTGGCGATGGCCACCCGTATCCCCGCCGATCTGATTGGCCGGCCTGATCTGGGCCGCATCCAACCCGGTGGTGCAGCCACTTTCGTGCATCTGGCTGATGATCTGTCACTGCGCGCGGTGTGGACTGCTGGCCAAAAGCTGGCCTGACAGGCCTGGTCGGCGTCTATGGGGCTTGCCGGGGGCCAACAGGTATGGGCCCAAAGGGGGTTACAAACTGGGCGGTTCAAACCCCAAGTCCGGGCCTCAACAGCCCCTATTCTTGCCAATTCCACAAGGCGCGTGCCTGTTCGGGGCTATAGCGCCCCAGCCTGACATCTTCGGCAATCAGGGCAGGATCACGCTGCATCGGTGGGCCATAGCCGCCACCCCCGGGGGTGCAAACACGCACGCGGTCACCGGGCTTTAGCGTCACATCCTGCGCCTTTGACAGATGCGGCGGCACCCATGCCGCATCGCCCCGCCAAACCTGCACCCGGTTCACGGCACCATCTTGCCCGCCCAATGCGCCGGGGGGGCCAGTGCGGCCGTGATCCATCACGAAACTGGCCCGCGCCTCTCCTCGCAGCAGCTCAATCTCATAATCCAGCCCAAAGCCGCCCCGATGCTGCCCCGCGCCACCCGACCCTTCGTGCAGGGCATAGCGGCGATAGAGAACGGGGAACTTCTGCTCCATGATCTCGACCGGTGGGGCCTTGGAAATGCCAATGGTCGAACAGCCGTTGGCGATGCCATCACCCCCGGCAAAACCGCCATAGCCACCACCCGAGATCTGATACATCACATAATCTGCGCCCGTGGCCGGATCGTGCCCACCAAGGCCGAAATTACCACTGGTGCCCGCTGGCGCGGCCGTCACCCGGTCTGGCAGGGCCTGCACCAGCGCAGTGAACACCGCCTCGGCGATGCGCTGGCTGACCTCGGCCGCGCAGCCCGAAACGGGCCGCGGATAGGCAGCATCAAGAAAAGTGCCCGCGATGCCCGTGATTGCAAGTGGGTCGAAGGCCCCGGCGCTGATCGGGACATCGGGGAAAATATGGCGCATCGCCAGATAGACCGAGGAAAAGGTGGTGGCCCTGACCGAATTCATCGGGCCAAGGCAAGGGGGTGACGATCCAGTGAAATCAAACCTTAGCTGGTCGGCCGATTTCGTCACAGACAAGGCAATTTTCAGTGGCTCGTTCACCACGCCATCGGAATCGACCACCGCCTGGGCCTGATAGCAGCCATCGGGGATCAATCCGATCATCGCGCGCATCTGCCGGGCAGCCAGATCACGCATCCGGGCGATTGCCGTGGTTACTGTCGCGTCGCCATAGCGATCCAACAGCCCGCCCAGACGCTCGGCCCCCACCAGCAACGCGCTGGCCTGCGCCTTGACGTCGCCGATGCGCTGTTCGCTGACGCGGACGTTGGAACAGATGATCTGCCAGATCTCGGTATCCAGCTGGCCCTGCTTGAACAGTTTGACAGGCGGCAGGCGCAGGCCCTCTTGCTCGGCGCTGATGGCGCTGGCGGAAAAACCGCCGGGCACGGCACCGCCTGTGTCAGGCCAATGCCCGGTATTCGACAACCAGCAAAAGATGCGCCCATCACGCCAGACCGGCATGGCAAAACGCACATCCATCAGATGCGTGCCGCCCAGATAGGGATCATTGACGATATAGATATCGCCCGGCTGAGGCGCCGCTGTTTCACCCGCAGCAATACGCTGAATCAGAGTGCGGGTCGAAAACTGCATCACCCCGACGAACACCGGCAAACCCTTTGATCCTTGGGCGATCAGGCTGCCATCTTCGGCACTGTAAATGCCGTCAGACCGATCATCCGCCTCGGCGATCACCGGGCTAAAGGCCGCGCGGCTGAAGGTCAGGTCCATTTCATCACAGACCTGCTGCAGGCCCGCCTGGATGACGGCAAGGGTGATGGGGTCAAGCTTGGTTGGCATGGGGCACCGTTACGATCAAGTTGCCATCGGAATCAGAGACCACAGAACAACCGGGGTCGATGATGATTGTCGTATCCATCTGTTCGATGATGGCAGGGCCCGTCAGTGCCAGATCGATCGGCAAGTGGTCGCGCCAATAGACAGGCGTTTCGACCCAACCCCCAAACCAGACCTTGCGATAGCTTTTTGGCACCGCTCGCGCCTGACGCCCCGAGGCATCAATCAACGTTGACAGATCCATCTCTGGCCGGGTGCCAATGACCGAGGTGTTGAGATTGACCAGATTGGCACGAATACTTGGCAGATCGACGCGAAACCGTGCGTGATAGGCTGCCTCGAACAGGTGTTGCAACTGATCCCGGCTGGGGGTTGGGCCGGGCAGGGGCACCCGCAGCAGGTGGGTTTGGCCGATGAACTGCATATCGGCCGAATACTCGGCATGAACCCCGGTCAGGGCAATCTGCTCTTGCCCGATCAAGCGGCGGCCTTCGGCCTGTTGTTCTGCCAAAATGGCGTGAACAGTGCCGATATCAACGCTGTCTAACGGGCGGTTCAACGTGCGGACGAAATCCTGGCGCAAGTCGGCCACGACGCAGCCCAAGGCGTTGGTAATGCCCGGTCGGGCCGGGATCAGCACCTGCGGCACAGCAAGTTCTGCCGCCAGCGCAACGGCGTGCAGCGGCCCCGCCCCACCAAAGGCAAACAACGCAAAATCACGCGGATCAGCACCCATCGAAATACTGACCATGCGAATGGCCCCGGCCATGTGGGTGTTGGCGATACGCAAGACGGCCTCGGCCGCCTGCTCTACGCCAAGGCCCAGGGGCGTGCCGATTTGATCAGCCATAGCCTGATGGGCCGCTTGCGCCGCCTGTCCAAAGCGTTCAGCCGGCAAGCGGCCCAGAATAAGGTTCGCATCCGAAATGGTAACCCGAGTGCCGCCGCGGCCATAGCAGATCGGCCCCGGGGTGCTGCCCGCACTTTCAGGCCCCACGCGCAGCATGCCGCTGGCATCAACCCGCGCGATCGACCCGCCCCCGGCACCGACTGTGCGCACATCAACCATCGGCACATGGATCGGCATGGCATATTCCACCTCGATCTCATTCGAAACGGGGGCGCGCCCCGCCTTGATCATCGCCACATCGGTTGACGTGCCGCCCATATCATAGGTCAACAGATTGGGCATACCGGCGCGGCGGCCCGTTGCGACAGCAGCCATAACGCCCGAAGCCGGGCCAGACATCACGGTTTTCACCGCCTCTTTCGACACCAATCCTGCCGAAACCATGCCCCCATTGCCGTTCATCACCAACAGGTCTTGCCGATATCCACGATCGCGCAACTGGCTGGCCAGCCGAGAGACGTAGCGTTCCAACAGGGGCTGGACGCTGGCATTGACCGCCGCCGTGACACCGCGTTCGTATTCACGACTTTCCGACAACAGGGAATGACCCATGGTGATGTGATCATTCGGCCAGACGCGGGCGGCAACTTCGGCAGCGCGACGCTCGTGGCTGGGGTTTGCGTAGGCATGCAGGAAATGGATCACAAGGCTTTCGCACCCCATTTCCCGCAGGGTTAGAGCCGCTTTTTCAACGGCCTCTTCATCAAGGGCGGTAAGCACTTGGCCGCGCGCATCCATGCGCTCGGGCACCTCAAGCCGCAGATCGCGGGGAATGATGGGTTTGAAATGGCCGTGCATGCCATAGGCTTGCGGGCGGGTCCGGCGACCCAGTTCCAGCACATCGCGAAAGCCCAGCGTGGTGATCAGCCCGGTTTTGGCCAAGGCGCGCTCAAGCACCGCATTGGTGGTGGTGGTGGTGCCGTGAACGATCAGATCGATCTGGGCCAGATCGGCACCAGCCGCATCAAAGGCCGCCAGAACACCTGGGGCCTGATTGGGCAGGCTGGTGGGCACCTTGGCCAAGCGCACAGAGCCCATGGCCGGATCAAAGATCACCAGATCGGTAAACGTGCCACCGACATCTACCCCGGCCACAAGCCCCGTCATTCAAACCCCCACAAATTGCTGAAACAGAGACGATTTTGCCGTCAGATCGGTGGTGGGAACCTCGGCCTCTACCCGGCCATGCGCCATGAACGCCACCCGGTCTGCCAGTCTCAGCACTGCATCCACGCGCTGTTCCACCAGAACCGTCGTCATGCCCGCATCGCGCAAACGCAGCACCGTATCGCGGATAAGTGCGATCATCGACGGTTGCAGCCCCTCGGTCGGTTCGTCCAACAGCAGAACTTCGGGCTCTAGGCAGAGGGCACGGGCGATGGCCAGCATTTGCTGCTCTCCGCCCGACAGGGTGCTGGACACCTGATCCAGACGCTCTGCCAAGCGCGGGAACAGGTCAAGAACCGCAGCACGCGTCTTGCCCCCCTTTTTGCGGGCATTCAGCCCAACAGCCAGATTTTCGGCCACAGTCAAAGGGCCAAACAGACGGCGGCCCTGCGGCACATAGGCAATCCCCTGTAGGGGAACACGATGGGCGGGCAAGCGGGTGATGTCGGCGCCGTTCAGCAGGATGCGGCCCGCAGTGGCCGGGATCAGCCCCATGATCGCCTTCATCAATGTGGTCTTGCCCGCCCCGTTGCGGCCCATGATACAGGTGATCTGTCCGGGTTCGGCCCGAAACCCAAGGTCGCGCAACACAGTCACGGGGCCATAGCCCGCAGTCAGGCCCTGAACCTCAATCATCATGGCCCCCAAGATAGGCGTCCTGCACGTCAGGGTTGGCACGAATCTGATCCGGCGTGCCGCTGGCCAGCACCTGACCAAAGTTCAGCACCGTGATACGGGTGGCCAGATCCATCACCACATCCATGTTATGCTCGATCAACAGCACCGTCGTGGCAGGCACAAGGCTGCGGACAAGAGCCTTGAAACCCTCGATCTCTCCGGCAGCAAGGCCTTGGGTCGGCTCATCCAGAATCAGCACACGCGGCTGAAGTGCAAGGCCCATGGCGACCTCTAGCAGGCGCTGGTGGCCGTATGACAGATTTCCGGCCAGATCATCGTCGAACCCTGTAAGGTTCACACGCTTCAGCGCCGCGGCAACCGCCGGTTTCAGAGGTTTGGCCCCAGCCGATTGGGCCGCAAGGGCCACATTGTCGAACACGGTCAGCCGCGGATAGACCGAGGTAATCTGGAACGTATAGGCGATGCCCTTTTTCACCCGTGCATGGGCAGGCAGATGGGTGATGTCTTCGCCCGCCAACAAAATCCGCCCCGATTGCACGGGCACACGCCCCGACAGCAGGCTGACAAAGGTGGTTTTACCGGCCCCGTTTGGCCCGATCAAAGCATGGATTTCGCCTTGGTCGAGACGAAAATTGACATCATCCACCGCGCGCAGACCGCCAAAATGCCGGCACAGGTGTTCAGTCTGCATCAGGGCAGCCATTTCAGCCCCCTTTCACGCATTGTGCCCAGCACCCCCTTGGGCGCGAACAGGATCAAGACAACCAAGGCCGCCCCGACCACAAACAGCCAGGCATCGGTAAAGCCGCTGGCGATGTCGATCAGGTAAAACATCATTGCCGCCCCCAACAGCGGGCCCAGAACGGTGCCGGCACCGCCCATCAGCACATAAAGCATCGGCAGGATGGAATATTGAATGGTGGCAAATGTGGCCCCGACATAGCCAAACAACAGCCCGTAAGCCGCCCCTGCCGCCCCGGCGTAAAGGCCCGAGATGACCAGCGCCGTCAGTTTCACTTGGAACGGATTATAGCCCAGCATCCGGCTGCGCTCTTCATTCTCGCGCATCGCCACCATCACACGGCCAAAGGGTGACCGCACCAGCCAAAGGCAGATCAGCATGGCTGTGGCATAAAGACCGAGTGCCGCAAGAAAGCGTGGCGTGTCGGTGGCCAGATCAGTGCCCGCGATGATGCGATTGGCGCGATCGATGACAAAGCCTTCGTCGCCACCGGTGGCCGTGTTCAGATACAGCAGGGTCAGATAGCCGGCCTGCGCGAACATCAGCGTTACGATCATGAAGCTGACGCCCGCGGTGCGCAGCGCCAAAAGACCCACCGCCCCCGCAACCACCCCCCCGGCCACAAGGCCAAGGATCAGGGCCGGAATGGGCATCCAGCCCAAATGCCACAGCGGCAGGCCCATCGCATACATGCCGGCCGCGAAAAACAGCGCGTGGCCCAGCGACAGCAACCCGGTGTAGCCAAAGGCGATGTTATAGCCCATCGCATAGACTGCCAGCACCATGATCCGCGCCAGATTGGTCGCATGATACTGCGGCAACACGAATTGCGCCGCGAACAGCAGTGCCACCACGGCCAGATGCAACCACAGAACCTTGGCACCACCCGTCATGCCCGCGCCCCAAACAGGCCCTGCGGGCGAAAGACCAACACCATGGCCACCAACAAAGTGGCGATGATCTTGGCCAATGTTGGCGCGTAGAACATCGAAATGACGCCATCTGACAGCCCGATCAGCAGGGCCGCAATCAGCGTGCCGCGAATAGACCCAAGCCCGCCAATGATGACGACAATGAACGACAACAACAACGGATCATGGCCCATCAGATAATGGGCCTGCTGAATGGGCACGATCAGCACTGCCGCCGCCGCCGCAAGGGCTGCGCCCAGCGCAAAAGTGCCAGCATAGACACGATCTACGTTGATGCCAAAGGCACGGGCGGTTTCCATATCAACCTGCGTGGCCCGCATGATCAGACCGGCCTTGGTGCGGGTCATGAACAACCACACCCCCAAAAGAATGGCTGCTGCCGCCGCCACCACAAACAGCTTATAGCCAGAATAGCCGAACCACGGGAATTGAATGCGCCAGTTGAACGGCGCAGGCACAGGGCGGGCATCGGGGCCATAAAAGGTCAGCGCCGCCTGTTGCAGGATATACAGCAAGCCGATGGTGGCCACGATCGTCGCTTCGGGGTCGTATTTCAGGCGCTTGAGGATGGTAATATCAGCCAGTGCCGCCAAAGCCCCCACAACAATGGGCGCGATCAGCAAGGCAGCCCCCCAGGCCAGTGCGGGCGGAAAAGGCAGATAATAGGTCACGAACCAGGCCACCACCGCGCCCAGCATGTAAAATTCGCCATGCGCCACGTTGACCACGCGCATCACGCCAAAGACCAGCGACAAGCCCACAGCCGTCAGGGCCAGAACCGCCGCCATTGTTGTGCCCTCAAGCAGGGCGAGCAGGAGGAAGGGTCCAAAGGCCAAAGGGCATTTCCTGAAACAGTTGGGCAGGCGCGGCGTCAGCCACCGCGCCCGATGGCATCAAAAGCTTTGCGCGGTATAGTCAACCGCATCGTCATACATGCCGTCTTCCAGACTGGTGGTATGCACCCGCACCAGTTTGCCACCTTCAACCTTTGAGATGAACTGATGGCCAAACACCTGATGCGTCTTGCCATTGAACCGTTTGTCGCCCTGCACATGGGCAAGGCTGGCGGGCATGTCGGTCATGGCCTCAACTGCTTCGACAAATTTTTGCCGGTCAGCTGTGCCCTGATAGCCTGATGCTTCCATCCCGGCCTTGATCACATGCAGCGTTTCCCAGACGCTGAACATATGGGCATAGGTTGAGATATCTTTGGCGTCACTGACGCTTGCGCCAGTGTCATCCACCCCCACTGCCGCGCGATAGGCGGATTCATATTCCGGGGCATCTGGCTGTTTGGCGCGGCAATGGCCCTCCCAGAAATGGGTGCCTTCCAGAAACTCTAACCCCGGCGAGGCGATATCGACGGCCTCGAGCGAGTCGATGAACCCAAAGATTTCGGGACGAGTGCCGGTGCCATAGAATTCGCCCAGTTCCTTGACAAAGGTCAGAACGGCCGGGCCGACCATGACATGATAAAGAACCTCGGTATCAGCCGGAATTTGCGGCAGATAGCGGGTAAAGCTGGTTTCCGTCGGGGGAATCGCGATCTGGGCAATCACCTCACCGCCTCCGGCCTGCACGGCCGCGGTAAAGAAATCGCGGTGATCATGGCCAAAGGCGTAGTCAGGAAACACCATTGTGACCTTCTTACCCAGATTGGCCAGCACCCAAGGCGCCATAGACGAAACCTGCGCCCGAACATCGGTGATGCCGGGCTGCATCGTCCAACGGTTCAGCATTCCACTGGCAACGTGATAGCCTTCGGAACAGACCAGATAGGGCACCTGCATTTCCCCCGCACGAGGGGCCGAGCCAATCACGACATGGGAAAACAGGGGCCCGAAAATCAGATCGCAGTCATGCTGACTGGTCAGTTTTTCCACCACTTCGGCACCGCGCTTTGGGTCGGTGCCATCGTCTTCGAACACAATCTCAACCGGGCGCCCGTTGATGCCGCCGCCCTCGTTCACCAGCTTAAGTGCGGCTTGGGCTGTGCGTTCGTACCAGCGGCCATAGGCGGCGCCAATGCCGGTGCGGTGCAACTGAAACCCCAGCTTGATTGGCGCGGCCTGCGCCCAAACAGGTGCAGCAAAAGCACTGGTCAGCAGACCTGCCCCCGCGCCCTTGAGAAGCGTACGCCGCGACGGCGCAAAGCCTGTCATTTTGGTCGTCATCATTCTCTCCACTGTTGGTGGCGCGTCTTTTGCCGCGCGCCTCTAAGATCAAGGTTGGGCGTATGCAAACAAAAAGTCCATGGTTTTCTAGCCACTGCGCGCCGTCGATAACAACCACAGGCCAAGAACGGTGTAGGCGACCATCAACGCCGTCATCGGAAGATGCGCAGAAAACCGCATGCCCACACCAACAAGCCGCAAAGACAGAAACACCGCCAACAAATGCGCGCTCAGAATGGCGCAGAACTGGGCGGCATAGATCAGCGACATCCCCCGCGCATCGGTCAGAAACCCGAATGACACATAAAAGGCAGGCAGCCCCAGCAAACTGTCGCCCCGAAACAAAGGATCGTTCAGGGCGGCCAGCGTGTATTGGCCCGTTGTCAGCAAGGTCACAAGGTAATGTGCCGCGTGATAGCCCGCCGCAATCGCCAGAAACGACAGCATGACAGGCCCCGCCGCAAAACCATGCCCCCCGATCTTGCGCCCCAATGCAAGCGCAAGGCCAAGCATCACCACCGTCAGCACCCAAACGCCGAACAGGCCAAGGCTGTTCGCCAGCATCACCGCTGATCGGCCCGTCGGCTCTAGCGGGTTTTCCCCGATCACGGCCATCCACCAAAAGGTTTCGTGCAGCCCATCGAATGTCAGCGAGGCAAGGGCCACTGTGACAAAAGCCATGGCCGAGAGCGACAGGGGTGGCATCTTCAAGATCTGGGTTCCCGGCCACCCCAACATCAAGCGCGCCCGGTTGTCGGCGATTTCCAGCCACAGGGGGGATACCTTGGCCAGATAGGTCATCAAGACTGTCAGGAACTCGCCCTGCTTTAGCCACGCCTCGCCCTCGGCCACCGCCAACAGGTAGATCAGCATCCAATACAGGCCCAGCAAGACCGCCAGAATGAAGGGATCATCGGGGGCCAAAGACACCATCTGAAACCAGCTAAAGCCCGCAAATCCTGCAACCGCTGGCCAATGCCCCAGACGCGAAAGGCCCACTCCACCCTGCCGCCCCAACACCGACCGGGTCAGCCGCACTGGTGCTGTCCAGGGGTTGATGGCCCGCCACAAATTGCCAAACACGATCGACAACAATGGCACGGCAACCCAGACCACGGTCCAGAACACCAAGGTCAGCAGATTGTGCATCGGATCACGCGCACCAAACAGGCCAATCAGCAGCAAGCCCAGCAGCACAAGAAACGCGATATAAGATGATACAGAAACCGGGACGAAGACCCTGCGGTTGATGAGGGGCATGGCCCGCAAATCGGGCAGGCGGTGAATCGCGGCCCCCATCAGTGCCGTGACCAACACGGTCAGGGCCGCCCCGGTAATGTAGTGCCCCGTGGGTAAGGTCAGGATCACGCTGGGCGGCAATGCGCAGGCAAAGGCCAGTCCGGGGATAACCGACAGCAGGAAAGCGGGGCCAAGAACCGTTGACGATTTCTGACGACTGCCGTCGCTGGACTTTGGCCCCTTGTTCATCATCAGCGCAAGCCGTCCACCCCTGTAACCTGATCCACCTCTAGCCCGCCCATCCGGCTGTGAACCCGCCCGCCACGCGCCATGGCAAGGGCGAACAGCACCTCATGCGCGCGCGGGCCGTCTTCGCAGGCGATGGTGATGACATCAAAGCGTGATCGCACATAGGCTGCGTTCAGATGCCCCAGCGGAATATCCAGCTGCGCGCCCATACCGGCCACTTTCATCGCCGAGGGCACGATCGCGCGGCATTCACCCAGACGGTCGCGCATGCCATAACCGCCCGACACATGCCAGATCGCGCCATGTTCACTCTCGCCGGCCTCGCCCACGATCGCCCCCTTGCCATAGGCATCAATCCCCGCGCGCCCGCCCAGCGCCGCAACCAGACGATCCGTCAGCTGCAGGGCAAGCGGCTTAAGGCTTTCCATGGCAGGCTGCAGGTCGGGTTCAAAGCGACCTGCAAAAGGATTGGCGCAAATGGCATAAATGGCCCCACGCATCGGGGCTGGATCGGCCGGAGGGCCACCTTCGTGATAGATTTCTTCCACCTGTGTCAGGATCTTGCGTATCTTGAACTCAGCCATGTGCCCCCGCTTGTAAGATCAAGGGGAAAGCCCCTGTCATCCGTATGTCACCCTGAAGGAAAACGGCCGCAGCTTCAATCAGCCCGCGGCGCTGAAAGGCGTGGGCCGCAGCCAAGCCCGCCCCCACGGCCAAATCGCGCTGGTCGGCGGTCAGCGGGGGCACCGCCACCGTGACCAGCCGTTGACCAAGATCGCTGTCAGCCTGCAAGCTGTGGGCAGGTTGGCGCGTAATGCCCGTGTGGCCCGGCAGATCAACAGCATTGGCGATCATCGTCGCCGCTGCATCAGCCATGGCTGCGGTTTTCGCCAACACAGTCACACTATCGGCAATCCCCAATGACCAGCTGCGCCCGCGCCAGCCTGAGGTCGCAATCCCCCGGGCCGGGTCTGACGCACGAAGTGTCAGCCGATCAGGACAACCAGGTTGCGCCGCAATGGCACAGGTCAGGTGCTGACCCGGGGCAAGATAAACCGCAATATCCCCCCCATTGTTGACATAGGCCCGCTGGACCCCCGGTTGCACCATTGCTGCCAGCACTGCATCGGCCACTGCCCCCGCAACGGCGGCCATTGGCGTGATAAAGGCGGGGCGAAAGGGGGCGACCGCCCCTGCCATAACATTGGCAATCTGGCCTGTAATCTCTGCCCCTTCAGACCGCAGCGCAGGCAACTCGGCAACCAACTCCGCCAGAACAGAACCGAATCTGGTGGCGGCACGCGCATAGGCATTTGCGATTGCCGTCGGCTCTCCCCAGCATTCGGCAAGGATGTCGATGGGGCCGTGGTGCAAATGCAGCCGACCATCGGGCCATCGCCTGACCTGCGCCCCGGCGGGCTGGCGCCAAGGTGCTGTCACAACTTGGGCCATGGCTCGACCCGCGCGGCTGTGGTGTATTCGCCGCCTTCGTGGCGCAATTCGGCCAAGGTGCGGACGGCATCGGCGTGCCCACCCATCGCCAGATAGTCAGCACGCGGCAAAGTGAATTCCAGCGGGGCAACCAAGGCGGGGGTTGGCACATAGCCAAAGGCGCCTTTCGGCAATTCGGTCACGTCCACCATAAAGGTGATCCCACCACCCGGCCAGACATAGCATTCGGCGCCGCCGCTGGTCAGCCTTGTGCGGCGCGATTGCACAGACCGGGTCAATCGCACCGGGTTTTGCGTGACCCCAGCCCGCAAACTGCCACCCGCACCGGCCATGAACAACACCGTGCACAGCGATGGTTCACAGTTTTCATCAATCAGCCCAACAGTTGGCACCAAAGCCGCAGGCAGCGGCTTTTCTTGCGGGATCAGGGACTGATCCAGCTCAAAATAAGCGAATTCCTCGCCCGTGGTCGAAACCATCAACAACCGCAAGCCGGGGCGCGCGCCTTTCTTGGGGTTCCAGTCGCCCAAAATCTGCAACGGATCCGTCAGCTTGGTGCCGCCCCAACCCATACCCGGTTCTGACACGCGGAAATAGCGGCCAGGCGTTGAACGGTGCCCTTTGATCTTGATGCCCGATGGTTCCCACCCAAGCACCTTGCCGGCCTGGTGTTCGCTGACCACACCTGTGATATGGTCATCAACCACCACCACCTCATCGACCAGCCCATGCCACTGGCTGGCGAACATCCCAATGGTGGCCGACCCACAGCCAACCCGCATCCGCCGCTCGGCACTTCCATCTACGATCGGGGCTTTTCCGGCCTGTACAGTGATGGTTGAGCCTGCATCAATCGTCATCTCTACCGGTTCGCCATTGCACAGGGCCAGCAAAGCCGCACAGGTGATGCGCCCCTCGGCCTTGGTGCCGCCTGTCAGATGATGCACCCCGCCCAGCGACAGCATTTGGCTGCCATATTCTGCGGTGGTGACATGGCCAATCGGCTCTCCTCCGACCCGCACCACAGCGCCTTCGGGGCCAAGAAAGCGGTCGGTGTCTATTTTGACCTTCACCCCGCAATAGGAAAAAATCGCTTCTGTCACGACTGTCACCATATCGGCACCCGCAACCCGCGACGACACGATAAAGGGCGCGGGCTTGTAGTCGGGATAGGTGGTGCCCGACCCGATGCCCGTCACAAAGGTATCGTCAGGAAAGGGGTTGCCATCCCAGTCGCGCGCCGCAAATGGCACAAGTTGAGCACCGCTTTCGACAGCATGCGACAGCATCACCACTGGATCCGTGCGCACAATGCGGCCTGCGTCGTTGGCATAGCGATCACAGGCCCCGGTCTGGCCCGGCGCGATGTAGCACATCACCGGGCAGGCATCGCAGCGGATCTTTTCATCGGCGCGGGGGGGCAGATCATCTGTCATGGCTTTGCCCCCATGGCTGCCAATACCCGGTGGGGCAGCGCCGGAACGCGTGTGATTTCAGCCCCCGTCGCATGGCGGATGGCGTTCAGAATGGCAGGCGCGGTCGGGATCAGCACATGCTCGCCCAAACCTTTGGCGCCAAAGGGGCCCTCGGGATCAGGCACCTCGATCAACAGGCTGTCGATCGGGGGCACATCGCCAATGGTCGGAATCAGATAGTCGTGCAGATTTTCCGTCCGGCCTGGCAGATATTCCTCCATCAGGGCCAAGCCAATGCCTTGGGCGATCCCGCCTTCGATCTGGCCGGTGGCCAGTTGTGGGTTGATGGCGCGGCCCACATCATGCGCGGCAGTGATCTTCAGCAACTGAACCGTGCCAAGGCGGGGATTCACCTGCAACTCAACCATCTGGGCACCATAGCCGTATTGGGCATAGGGCTTGCCCTGCCCGTTTTCATCCAGCCCTGTGGTCGGCGGATCATAGGTTTCCTCAGCCGACAGCGCATAGCCAAAACGGTCGGCAGGCAAGCCTGCCAAGTCAACGACATGCCGTTGGCCCGCATCATCGACACACAGACGTGCGCCATCCAGCGCAAGCTTTGCGCCCTCGCCTGCGTTCGACACGCGCAAAATCAACGCCCGCAGCGATTCGGCCGCTGCCTTGACCGCACGGCCAGAAACAAAGGTCTGGCGGCTGGCCGAAGTTTTGCCGCCATCGGGCGTCAAGGCTGTATCGGGGCCGATCAGCGTAAAGTCTGAAACCGGCAGGCCCAACGCTTCGGCAGCAATCTGGACCATGACCGTATTCGACCCCTGGCCAATGTCGGTGGCCCCTTGGTGCAAGACCAACCGGCCTGCATGTGTGATGCCAAGGCGCATGGTGGACGGGTTTGGCAAAGAGGTGTTCCCGCAGCCATACCAACAGGCCGCAACGCCAACGCCGCGGCCCGGTTTTGTCTCTGACAAGGCCCGTTTCCAATGCGGGCGCAGGGCCAAAAGGCAATCGCGAATCCCGACCCCCTGCACCACCTGCCCGGTTGCCGTGGCATCGCCATCGCGCAGGGCGTTCTGGATGCGAAATTCCAGCCGGTCGATTCCCAGGCGATCGGCCAGGCGATCATAGATCGTTTCCTGCCACAGCGCGGCCTGGGGCACGCCAAAGCCCCGAAAGGCACCTGAAATCGGGCCATTGGTGTGAATTGCGCGGGCACGGGCGGTGATATTGGGGGTAAGATAAGGGCCAGACACATGCACAGGAACGCGGTTTGCCACGGTCGGCCCCCAGCTTGCATATGCCCCGGTATTGAACTGGCCATCAAACTCGACCGCCAGAATGCGGCCACTGGCATCACACCCAATGCGCCCAGCCATCTTGGCAGGATGGCGTTTTGTGGTCGAGGTCATGCTGTCTTTTCGTGAATAGACCAATCGGCAAGGCCGCCCGGTTTTCAGCGCGACCAGACCCAGCAAAGGCTGCAAGCTGACATCAAGCTTTGATCCGAACCCACCACCAACGGCTGTCGGAATGATCCGCACATGATCAGGCGAAAGGCCAAGAATCTGCGCTATATCATCGCGATCCATGATCGGCGCCTGTGTGCAGGCACGGATCACCAGAACGTCGCCATCCATCCACGCCGACCCGGCCTCGGGCTCGATATAGGCATGTTCGACATAGGCGGTTTCCATTTCGCCGCTAAGCACCAGATCGGCAGACTGCATCGCATCTGCAGCATCGCCTTTGCGGACCAGCCCTTCGATCAACTTGTTCCCAACTCGGGTGGGATGAATAAGTGCTGCCCCCGGTGCCTCGGCCTGATCGGGCACTGTCAGCGCGGGCAGCTCTGTCCAGAAAACGGGAAAATCGGCTGTGTTCGTCTCGATTCCAGGCTCGAACGCGAGCAGGGCGACGCATTCGCCACGAAACCGTGCCGGGCTTTGCGCAATGGCCGGTTGGTCGGCAAAGGCTGGAATCGCGCCATAGGCATTGCGCCCCGGAATATCATCCGCCGTGAAGATGCCCGCCACGCCGGGGCGCTTGGCATAGGCGGCCAAATCGCCAAAGCGAAACGCCGCATGCGGATAAGGAGAGCGGATCACCGCCAAGGTCAGCGCCCCCTCGGGCACCTGATCGGCACCAAAGAGATCGCCCGCCACCTTGGCCGCCCCGTCAACTCGGGGCAACACAGCGCCAACCGGGCCTGACGACGGGCTTTGATCCGCCGGGGTCGCGTCACAGATGGCTGCAATGATCTTGCGATACCCGGTGCAGCGGCACAAAACCCCGCCCAGCGCATCCTTTACCGCAGTCTCATCGGGATGAGGATTGCGCCGCAACAAATCTACCCCCGCCAGCAGCATACCCGGGGTGCAGATGCCGCATTGGGCTGCCCCGTGGCGCAGGAAAGCGGCCTTTAAGCGCGACAGATCTTCCGAGGCGGATTCCACCGTCTCTACCTTGCACCCCTGCACCCGGCCCACGGGCACAAGGCAGGCGCATACCTGCGCGCCATCCAGCATCACCGTGCAGGCCCCGCAATCACCGGCATCACAGCCAACCTTGGTCCCGGTCTTGCCCAGTTGATCGCGCAAGACCTGTGTCAGACGTGTGGTCGGGTTTGCCGCAACCGAAACCGGCGCGCCGTTCAGCGAAAACGAGATCATGCCAAGGCCTTTGCTACTGCGGTGCGGATCAAGTCACAGGCGGCGGCCATACGGTAATCTGCCGTTGCCCGCACATCGCTGATCGGCGCCAAAGCGGCCGCGATTTCAGTCTCGGATATCGCGGAAATCGCAGAACCTACCGTTTGGCCGATCAACTTTGCCTCTAGCGCCCCAAGACGCCGGGCCGTGCCCGAACAGGCCCCAACAGCCACGGCCGCGGCTATGATCTTGCCTTCGGCAACCGTAATCCGCGCAGCGACCATGGCAATCGAAATCACCAGATAGGCGCGCGCGCCCAGTTTCACAAAGCCCGACTGCCCCGACAAAGACGCAGCCGGCAGAATGATGGCTGTCATGATCTCATTTTCCTGGCGCGCGGTTTGGCGAGGCCCTTGCAAAAATTCGCCCAAGGGCAGGCTGCGCCGGCCAGATGGGCCCAGCAATTCAACGTCTGCATCCAGAACCAGAAGGGGGGGCACACCATCTGCCGCGGGCGAGGCATTGCACAAATTGCCGCCAATGGTGCCCACATTCTGAATTTGTCGCCCACCCACCTGTCGGGCCGCGTGTTGCAAGGCATGGCAAGACGGGGGCAGATTTGCCTCTGCGATCTGTGTCCATGTGGTGCAGGCACCAATGCGCAGGCCATCACTGTCATCAAAGCCCATCAGATCGGGAATGGCCGTCAGGTCCAGCACCGCACCACCCAGCGTTTGGCCGGCTTGTGGATAAAGATCCGTGCCGCCCGCCAGAACCGTTCTGGGCCCACCACGCAAAATCACTGCGGCTTCTTCCAGAGTTTGCGGGCGCGCATAGGCGTTCATGTGACCTCGCCTTGATCTGCCGATGTGTCGGCATTTGTTTGCATGCAAATCAGTTTGAGGCCGCGACCCCGCATCTGTCAACGGGGCATTCGCCATCTGTCACAATGCTTGCGCCATTGATCACCGCAGTCTAAGCCCGCTGCATGGGATCTGACAAACCTTACAAACTGGACGAACAGATCGGGTTCATTCTGCGGCGCGCAACGCAGCGGCATTTGGCCCTGTTTTCCGAAGCAATCCCTGTGGTGACCACGACCCAATTCGCGGTTCTGGCCCGCTTGCAGGAACTTGGCCCCATGTCGCAAAATCACCTTGGCCGCGAAACGGCCATGGATGCGGCGACGATCAAAGGTGTTGTGGGCCGATTGGCGAAACTGGGTTTTGTCGAAACGTCGCACGACCCAAATGACCGGCGGCGCGTGATCGTTGCCCTGACACCTGCGGGCCATCAGGTTTATGCGCAGATGGTGGATCAGGCCCTTGCCGTTTCTGACCAGACCCTAGCCCCGTTGACAGAGCAAGAACGGGCCAGGCTGCTGGCCCTGTTGTCCAAGCTGGTTTAGCGGCCATCTTGGGCATGTGCCCCTTTGCAGTTGCGGCATTTTTCACATGCGACATAGGGAAATGCCATAAATCAGACCTATTTTTACTTGACCCTGCGCCTTTGCAAGACAACTGATGAATGAACGTTCATTCCCAGATTCGAAGGCCCATGAATCAAGGCCACCCCATCCCGATTGCCGATCAGCGCACGGCCGATATTCTGGACAGCGCCCGTCAGGTCTTTTCGGAAAAAGGCTTTGACGGCGCGTCTATGCAAGATCTTGCCCGCAAAGCTGGGATGAGTGTGGGTAACTTCTATCGCTACTTTCCCTCTAAGGCGGCCATCGTATCGGCCCTGATCGAGCAGAACCTTGTCGAGATGGAGCAGGATTTTGCTGCCATTCTTGAGGAAGATGATCCTTTGTCGGCCTTTCGGCGTAAAATCATTGTGCGCATTCGGGATGCACAATGCAGGTCGGAAGGGCAGCTTTGGGCAGAAATCACGGCTGCGTCCTTGCGCAAACCTGAAATCGGCGCTGCTGCCTGCCAGATGGAGAATGAAATCGTGAACCATCTTGTGCGTGTCTTTGCGCACGCAACCCAAATGCCCGTGGCGACTGCCAATACCCGTTGGGCGACGCATGCGCGCCTGATGGTCATGCTGGTGAAAAGCTGTGCGATGCAACGCCCCGATTTACCGGATGCGCCGGCCCTGGAAGACCTTGTGTTGCGCACGATCGACAGACTCCTTGAAGATATCTCTCTGCTTGCCGTGAAAGGCTGACCTGATGCGACCCGTATTGATTGCCTCTGCTGTTCTTGCTGCCCTGACATTGCAACCGCCCGCCCTTGCCCAAGACGCGGGCGAAACAGGTGCCGCGACAGATTCTGCCGCGCAAAGCCTGCCTTCGATCACGATTACACAGGTCGTGCCCCGGCTGATGCGCGACACCGTCATTGTCACCGGCCTGATTTCGCCGGTCGAGATGATTCAGGTGGCGCCCCTGATCGAAGGCCAGCCCATTGAACAATTGCTGGCAGATGTGGGTGACCGCGTTGAAGAAGGCCAGGTTCTGGCGGTTCTTTCCAAAACCACGCTGGAACTGCAAAAGAGCCAGTTTTTTGCTTCTCTGGCCTCGGCCAGAGCGACGATTGCCCAAGCCGAAGCCCAGATGCTTGAGGCAAAGGCATCGGCAGATGAGGCGCAGAGGGTGGCAGAACGCACGGTCAAATTGCGCCAGCAAGGCTCGGCCTCTCAGGCCGCCGCTGACACTGCAAATTCCAATGCCGTGGCCGCAACGGCCCGCGTGACCGTGGCCACCCAATCGCTAGAGGCCGCGCGGGCGCAACTGGCACTTGTCGAGGCGCAGTTGGCCAATATCGAGCTGCAACTGAACCGGACCGAGGTGAAAGCCCCCGTTGCCGGTGAAATCACGGCCCGCAACGCGGTGATCGGCTCGGTCGCCTCGGCGGCCGGTGCGCCGATGTTCTCAATCATCCGCGACGGCGCGCTTGAATTGAAGGCCGACGTGTCAGAGGTTGATCTGCTGCATATTGCGGCCGGTCAAAAGACCGAAATGCGGTTGGTCGGAACACCAACGCGGTTGACCGGCACCATTCGTCTGGTCGAACCAACCATCGACCCGGCCACACGTTTGGGCAGGGCGCGGATTGAGGTGGATGATCCCAGTCAGGTGCGCTCGGGCATGTTTGTCGATGCCGAGGTGTTGGTGGCCGAACGCGACACGCTGGCCGTGCCTGTAACAGCCGTTGGATCGGCTGACGAAGGCTCTACAGTGATGAAAGTCAGCGATGGCATGGTCAATCGTGTGCCTGTGACTTTGGGCATCCGTGACAAGGGCTGGGTTGAGATCACCTCGGGCCTTGAACCGGGCGACGCGGTTGTCACCAAAGCCGGGGCTTTTGTGCGTGACGGTGACCGGATCAATCCGGTTCCGGCCACAAATTAAGGGGTAAGGCGATGAACTTTTCCGCTTGGTCAATCAAAAACCCGGTCGCACCGCTGCTGGGGTTCTTTCTGCTGATGGTTTTGGGCTGGCAGAGCTTTAACGCCCTGCCCATCACCCGATTCCCCAACATCGACGTTCCGATCGTTGCGGTTACCGTGGCCCAGTCCGGTGCCGCCCCCTCTGAGATGGAGGCGCAGGTCACCAAGGAAATCGAGGATGCCGTCGCCGGCCTGACGGGCGTCAAGAACGTCACGTCAACAGTCAATGACGGCTTGTCCACCACCGCCGTTGAATTCCGCATGGAGATTGCAACCGACAAGGCGGTTCAGGATGTAAAGGACGCCATTGATGGGGTGCGCGGCGACCTTCCGGGCACGATTGAAACACCCATCGTCAGCCGGGTTGAAGTCGAGGGTCAGGCCATTCTGACTTATGCGGTGTCGGCCCCGGAAATGACGCTGGAAGAATTGTCGTGGTTTGTCGATGATACAATCACCCGCGCCTTGCAGGGGCGCCCCGGCGTTGGCCGGGTTGACCGCTATGGCGGTGCAGATCGTGAAATCCGCATCGAACTTGATCCGGTTCGTCTTGGCAGTTACGGCATCACCGCCGTGTCGGTCAGCCAACAGCTGAGCGCCATCAACGTCGATATCGGCTCGGGCCGCACCGAACTGGGGGGCGGCGAACAATCTATCCGCACCTTGGGCGATCAGGGCACGGTCGAGCAACTGGCAGGCATGTCTATCGCCTTGCCCTCAGGCGCACGGGTGCGCTTGTCTGATCTGGGCACTGTGATCGATACCTATGAAGAACCCCGGTCCTTTGCCACGGTCGATGGCAACCCGATCGTCGTTTTTTCGGTTTATCGGTCTAAAGGCGCGTCCGAAGTCAGTGTGGCCGAAACCACCAGCGCTGCCTTGGATGAGGTGCGGGCCAACCACCCCAATGTTGATATCTCGATAGTGGATGACTCGGTCTTTTACACCAAGGGCAATTACGATGCTGCCCTGAGCACCCTGATAGAGGGCGCCATTCTGGCCGTTCTTGTGGTGCTGGCCTTCCTGAAGAATTGGCGCGCCACGCTGATTTCAGCCGTGGCCTTGCCATTGTCGGCAATTCCGACCTTCTGGCTGATGGATATGATCGGCTTTTCGCTGAACCTTGTCAGCTTTTTGGCGCTGACTTTGGCCACCGGTATTCTGGTTGATGACGCAATCGTTGAAATCGAGAATATCGCCCGCCACATCCGAATGGGCAAAACACCCTATCGCGCCGCCATCGAAGCCGCGGATGAGATCGGCCTGGCCGTGGTTGCAACGACCATGACCATTGTGGCGGTTTTTGTTCCCGTCAGCTTCATGCCGGGGATTCCGGGGCAATATTTCCGACAATTTGGCCTGACGGTTGCCATCGCGGTGCTGTTCTCGCTGCTGGTGGCGCGTCTGATTACGCCGATGATGGCAGCCTATCTGATGCGGGCAAAAGACGCGGTCGAAGAAGACCACAAGGAAGGCCCCTTCATGCAGGGCTATCTCTGGGTCGTGCGGCACACCACCGCCTCGCCTAAAATTCCCGGCACAAAGTGGAAATTCCCCGCCTATTACCTGACACTTGTGGCAGGCATCGCCGTGACCATCGTTTCTGTTTATTTCATGCTGCAAGTTCCGGGGAACCTGTTCCCACCTGATGATGAAAGCCGGTTTGCCATTTCTGTGGAATTGCCGCCCGGGTCAAAGCTGGAGGATACCGCGGTCACGACCGAACGGATGCGGCAGGCAATCGCTGGGATTGATGGCATTGACAGCGTTCTGGTCATTGGCGGGACATCACCGCTGGGTGATGTCGATATCCGCCGCGCCAATGTGATTGTCGTGCTCGACAGGCTGGACAACGGGCTAGAGAAAAAGCTTTTGGAACTGGCAGCCAAATTGCCGGTTGTTGGCCCCTATGTGCCGCTGCCCGAGGGCAATGGGCGCGTGCGTCCTCAGGTCGAGATTGAAGCCGAGGTCTTTGCACGGCTGTCAAGCGTGCCTGATATTCTTGCCTTCAAACTTGGCGGGGCTGGTGCCGGTGGGCGGCCCGTTTCCTATAACATTCTGTCCACCAGCGAAGATGATCTGAACACGGCCATCGCCCAGATCGAACGGGCCCTGAGCGAAGAGGAAAAGGCGCAAGATCCGCTGTTGATCAATGTGTCTACCGAAAGTTCATTGCCACGCCCCGAAATCCAGATCACCCCCCGCACAGAAGAGGCCGCGCGTCTGGGCATTACCACGGCGACCATCGCGTCGGTCTTGCGGGTGGCCACAATCGGCGATGTTGACGCCGCCTTGGCAAGCCTGTCGATCGACAACAGACTGATCCCGGTTCGGGTGCGGCTGGATGATGCAACGCGCGAAAACTTGTCGCGCATCGCCGCCCTTAAGGTGCCGACAGCCAATGGCGGTGCTGTGCCCCTGTCTGTTGTGGCCAATCTGACCATTGCCGAGGGCCCAGCCACTGTGAAACGCCTGAACCGGCAGCGCGTGGCCACCGTTGGGGCCGACCTGCCCGTTGGTGTGCCACTGGATCTGGCCACGACACGGTTTGAAGAAATCGTCGGCGCGCTTGATCTGCCCCCAACGGTGCAAGTCAAACCGGGTGGCGATGCCGAAATTCAGGGCGAGTTGGTCAGCAGCTTTGTCAACGCGATGGTCATGGGCCTGTTGCTGGTGCTGACGGTGCTGATCTTGCTGTTTCGCTCAGTGATCCAACCCTTTACCATCCTGTTCTCGCTGCCGCTGGCCATTGGTGGCGTTGCGGCGGCACTGATCCTGACCAACAACCCGCTGTCGATGCCTGTGATGATCGGCATGCTGATGCTGATGGGGATCGTCACCAAGAACGCCATTCTGCTGGTCGATTTCGCCATCGAAATGCGGGCCAAGGGCATGGGTCGGGTGGCGGCAATCGTCGAAGCCGGGCACAAAAGGGCGCGCCCGATCGTGATGACCTCGATCGCAATGTCGGCGGGGATGTTGCCTTCGGCCCTTGGGGTCGGAGAGGGTGGGACATTCCGCTCGCCGATGGCCATTGCCGTGATGGGCGGGATCATCGTCTCGACAGTGCTGAGTCTGGTCGTTGTGCCCGCGTTTTACCTGATCATGGATGATCTAAGCCGGGTGGTCGTCTGGGTCTTTGGCCGGTTTGTCGGCAAGCGGGAAGCAGATCCCGAAAGCCCGCCCGCCGATGTGCTGGCCGAGCGTATCGCCCTGCTGGATGCCGAACAACGGGCGTTGCGCGACAAGGTTGCCGCTCTGTCAGGCCCGCGAAGTGCCACGCCTTTGGCAGCGGCAGAATAGGAAATGGCGGCCTTCGGGCTGCCATTTTCATGTGGTGCGGATCGGATCCCACAGCAGGCGCAAACCGTTCAGCACCACCAGCAAAGTGCCTCCTTCATGGCCGATCACAGCTAAAGGCAACGGCAGTTCGTAAAACGCGCCCCCGATGACCAGCACCACCATTGCCCCCATCGCAAACCCAAGGTTCTGCCGGATCACGCGCCTTGTGCGGCGGGCCAATCGGTGTGCCTCGGCCAGACGACCCATGTCTTCTGACAGCAGGGCCACATCGGCAGCCTGCAAGGCAACTTCGCTGCCCGCCACGCCCATGGCGATGCCCACATCCGACCGGGCCAGCGCCGCCGCATCATTGACACCATCCCCAACAAATGCTGTCGGTGCCTCACCCGCCAATGTATCAACCAATTTGACTTTATCCGCCGGCAGCAGATCTGCGTGAATTTCGGTGATCCCCAGATCTTTTGCCACCCGCTCGGCCACAGGGCGGCGGTCGCCCGTCATCATGACAATGCGCCGGAGCGAGGCTGCACGCAGCGCACCCAAGCCCTTTGCCGACGTCTCACGCACCTCATCGGCCACAGTGATCACGCCAATCAACTGATCGCCTTTGCCGACATAGACCACAGTCTCGGCCCCCGTCTGCACATCAGCAAGAGGGCCATGGTCAATCGCCGCCCCACGCGCCTGCACCATCCGAGGGTTGCCTGCCCAGACGACACTGCCATCAATTTCGCCCATGATGCCCTCGGACGGCACCGAAACCACGCCATGCACCTCTATCTCAGGCAGCGCCTTGTCCTTTGCCTCGGCCACGATGGCGGCAGCAATCGGATGTTCAGAATGCCGTTCCAACCCAGCAGCAAGGGCCAACAGCTGCGCGTCATCGCCTGTCAACGGCACCACACCGGTAACGGCCGCGCGCCCCGTGGTCAGGGTGCCTGTCTTGTCAAAGGCAAAGATGCGCACATCGGCCAATCGTTCCAGCGCGGCCCCGCCCTTGAACAGCACCCCGCCACGCGCCGCAGCCGACAAGGCGCTAAGAATGGCGGCAGGAACCGAGATCACGATGGCGCAGGGGCTGGCCGCAACCAGCAAGGTCGCTGCCCGATACAGCGCCTGATCGTTCGGCAATCCCCACAACAAAAACCCGGCATAAGCCAGGGCCGAGCCGATCAGAACCAACCAGGTATAGCGCTGGCCAAACCAGGCGCTGAACTGCTCTGACGGTGCCTTCATCGCCTGCGCTTCGGTCACCATCCGCACCATTTGGGCCACGGTGCTTTCGTCCAGCGTATGACGCACTTCCATCATCAAGACGGCATTCAGGTTTACTGTAGCCTCGTGCAGGGCAGCGCCGGGCCCTTTCGTGACAGGAAGGCTTTCGCCCGTAATGGTGCTTTCATCCAGACTGCCCGTGCCATCACGCAAGGTGCCATCAACCGGCACCCGCGCACCGGGACGCAGAATAACCCTGTCACCGGGCCGCAACTCCGCCACTGGAACAGATTCCGTTCCACTGGCAGTCACCCTCTCGGCCACAGCAGGGCGCAGCGCCATCAGCGCCTCAACCGCGCGGCGCGCCTTACCCATCGCCCGATGTTCAAGCGCACCTGAAATCGAGAACAACGTCAAAAGCACCGCCCCTTCCAGCGGGGCCCCCACAAGGGCCGCAGCAAGCGCCGCGATCACCATCAACAGATCAATGTCCAACTCGCCGTGGCCAAAAAGCTTGCCAAGGGCTGACCGCGCCGGGGGAATCGCCCCTGCCGCATAGGCCGTCACAAGGGCAGCCACCCCGATCTGGCCAGTTTTGAACAAAAGCTGGTCTGCCACAGCCAGGATCAACCCCAGCGTCGTCACCGCGGCAAAAAGCGTGCCCGTTTCAGAGTGATCATGTGTATGTTCTGCCAATGCGCGCCCATCCTGCTGCTCGACAGCCCGACCCTATCGGTCGCGCCGAGTCTTTTGCACAGTAAAGGCCCTTTCGATACAAACCGAAAGCGCATTGTTTCAAAGAGAGTTTTTGGATTTCGATAACGCACCACCCCCTCTTTGGAGGGTGGTGCCGGTGAAGGGACTCGAACCCCCGACCCCATCATTACGAATGACGTGCTCTACCAGCTGAGCTACACCGGCTAAGGTGGCGCGCTCTTAGCATTCCTCATTGGCAGTGTGTAGCCCTAATTTGCATTCTTGCGGTCAGTGTCTTCTGCAATTTCGGCATCGATGATTTCGGTCGGTGCCTCGGCCTCGGGAGTTGGGGGCGCTGCAGGGGCGCCGACGATCAACGGCAAAAGCTCGGTCCCTGTGGCGCTGGGGCCTGCTGTTTCAGGCGGCTCGCGCCATGACAGCGTGTCAAAGCCACCGCAATTGTCGCAAATCGGGGTCCATTGGGCATGGATGGCCTGACATTTGTCACAGCACCATTGCGGGCCGCGCGGGGCGGTCAATGCGCGGGTCAGCCAACCACGCACCACGGCATCGTCATGCCCCTCCCCGCGCTCGACCGCTGCCATGATCGCCAGCGCACGCTGCGTCGGATGTTCCGCAACAAGGCTGCCCAGAGCCTTGCGCGCAGCGGGGAAGTCTTCGGCTGCAACCAAAAGCTCGGCCATCAGCAGCCGGGTCTGTTCGCTTTCTGGATGGATCGAGGTCAGCATCTTGAACCGTTTGACGCGCGCCGAAGGGGATTCGTCGGGTTCAATCTCGGCAAAGGCCGCCGCCAGATCAGGGTGCGGCGATGCAGCCCATGCCTTTTTCAGAATACGGGACGCTTCTTTCTTTTTGCCCTTGGCCATCAACCCCCGCGCCGCCATGGCCGCGGCTGGGATCAGGTCGGGCGACAGGCGGTTCGCCTCAATCGCCGCCTCTCGCGCCTCGATGCTGGCTGTGTCGTCCATCACTGTCCGCGCCTCTTGCAACGCAAGAACGGCATCGCGGCGACGATAGATGTCACGCGGCAAGGCCCCGGCCTTCAGTTTGGCGCCCAGAGTGGCGCGCGCGCCCTTCCAATCGGCATGATCAGCCTGCAATTTCAACAGCAGATCCTGCGTTTCGGCATGGCGCGGCTTCATGGCAAAGGCCCGCTCTGCAAGCTTGAGCGCAGTGTCGGTGTCGCCTTCTTCCAGCTTTTGCTTCAGCAGACCACGGATCCCAACGAAGCGGGTCTTTTCATCAGCCAGCAGGTCTTTATAGGCTTCGCTTGCTCGTTTGCCGTCACCCAAGGCCTCGGCAGCCTGCGCGATCAGCAGGGTGGTCAGTTCCGGCTTGGCCAGATACTTCTCTGCCTTTTGCGCCCGGCTTAACGCCAAGCGTTCCTCGCCGGCGGCAAGGGCCAGCATCCCTTCGCTAAGCGCCTGATAGCCCTTACGCTCACGGTTGCGGTCGAAATAGCGCGACAGCGCGGTTTCATCGCCATTCAGGAACCGCAGCGTTGCCACGATCAACCCGATGATCCGCAACAGCAGCCAAAGCCCGATCAACAGCACAACAGCGGCAATCACCGCCACCAGCGGCCCCAGCGTGAATTCGCGATCGGCAAAGGCGATGCGTAACCCGCCGTCGGTATCCAGCAAAACGCCAGCCCCATAGGCCAAGCCTGCCACGGCAAAAATGAAAAGGACAACCTTTAGAAGTGACCACAACATGCAAAGGCCCCCTTAACCAGAAATCGCGGCAGAGAGATCTGCCAAAGCTGACAAAGCATCAAGGCGGGTCTGGGCCAAGGCGGCCCAATCCGACAGCGCCGCCTGACCTTCGGCTGGCAGAGATTGAATCTCGGCCATGGCCGTTGTCAGATCGCCCGCCTGCACCGCCGCTTCAGCCCGCGACAAAACGGCATCCGGGTCGTCGCCTTCGCGTGGCGCAAGCGAGCGCGCGCCGGTGGCGGTTTCAAGGAAGGACGACATCCGATCCGTCAGGCTGTCGCCCATCGTGGCACGACGTGACGCTTCCAGCGCCTCGCGGGCGGCAGCGGGGAAGGCGTCGGCCAAGGCCTTGACAGTCGGAACGCCGCCTTCGGCTACGGCGGACAAAGGCGCAGGAACTTCAACCCCCTGCAAATCGGCAAGGGCTGTGGCGAAGGGGGCGCCGCTTTCCAATGCGGCCTGCACCCGACCAAGGGCCGCAGCTTGCAACGCGGTGCGCGCTGTTTCCTCGGCCTCGGCTTTCATCTGGGCGGCCTGCGCTTCGGCTTCTGCCAGCCGTGCTTCGGCCTCTGCGGCGGCGGCAGCAATATTCGCAGCCGTTGCCTCACCTTCACCTTTCAGCGCGTCGATATCGGCCTGCATCGCCTCCAACGCGGCAGTAATGGCAGCCGAGCTGGCACCAGAGCCATCGGCAGGCATCGCCTCGATCGCGGCAAGGCGCTGCTCAAGGGCGATGAGGGTATCTTGGATGGGCGTCAGATCAACTGGCTGGGCTGGCGCTGCCGGCTCGATCGACTCGATAGCCGTCAGCCGCGCCTCAAGTTCCGTCAGGCTGGGCAGGCGGGCTTCGGCTGCGGCAAGGCGTTCTGCCTGCGCCTGCAATGCGGCCTCGATTTCCGTCAGGGCCTCGCCGTTTTGTGGGCTTGATTGCTGCAGGGGGTAAAAGGTGGCCACACCATAACCGGCCGCAGCGGCAAGGGCGCCACCAATCACCATGCCCAGAAATCCGCCGCGTCGCTCAGGCTCGGGCGCCTTTGGGGGCAAGGCAGCCACCTGTGGCTCAGGCTCTGTCGTTTTTTCTTCTGGGGCGACCTGGTCCTCTGGCTCTTTCGATGGCACGGGCGGCACGTCTTCCGCGGCAGGCTTTGGCTCCGGCTCTGCCGCCACGGGTTCGGCCTTTACAGGATCAACCCCGGCCAGATCTTTCGGCTGCTCAGGGATCTGTCCCTGTTCGGCTGGTTCAACCGCGCCCTTGTTTTCAGTTTCGGCTGGGTCTTCCGGTTGAGTGGTCTTGGCCATGGCGTCCTTCCCGTGCTTGCCGCCCTTTTTGTGAAAGGCAGTTTCTTTAGCCTATCCCCCCAAGGGAACGGGGTTCAAGCACCGAACAGTGCCTGAGACATCTTATGCACAATTGCATCTTGTGTCGGTTTTTCTGCAATCAACACGTTTGCTGTCAAATCCGCTTGCACAGAATCTGCGACGGCCTGGCTAAGCGCGAAGGGCAATAACGTGGCCATGCAGGCGGTTTTTGCCAGTTCGGAACACCAGATTTCAGCTGTGCGTGGGGAAAACAGTGGCACCGCCACAAGCCCCGGTTCGGCCAGAATGGCCTTGGCCTTGGGGCTGATATGGGCTGGGCGCTGTGCATATGTGATGCGGTCACTGGCCTGCACAGAACGGTCTTGCAAACGCCGCACCAGATCACCGCGGCTGTCTTGCCCCCGCAAGTGCAAGAATGGCGCATCCTTCTGGCAAGACAGAAGTAATTGCAGCAAGGCCTCGGCATCCCCATCGGCAGAGACAACCGAAAACCCAAGGCCCTGCGCCACTTTGGCAGTGCGATCGCCCACGCAATAGGCAAGGTCAGGCAAAACTGCACCAGCCTGACGCTGTCGGGCCGCCGCCTGCGCACCCGTCTCGGACGTCAGGATCAGTGCCTTTGCTGTGGGTATCGGCGAGGGCTGATCCAGAAACACAGGCTGCAACAGTGGCGTCAGCACCGGATCAACCGCATCGCCGAACCTGTCGCGCAAAACTTGGGCAAATCGGCTGGCCTGAGGCTGCGGCCGGGTGATCAATACGGGAATGGCGCGGGATTGCAGGGCCATGCTTGTGGTGTTACCTCCGACCTACCCTTGGTGCAATGGCAGAACATGACCATACCCCTTACCTTTCTGGGAATCGAATCCAGTTGCGATGATACTGCCGCTGCGGTGGTGCGCGCGGGGGCGGAAACCGTGGTCTTGTCCAGTATCGTTGTGGGGCAAACGGCGCTGCATGCAGATTTTGGCGGTGTCGTGCCAGAAATCGCAGCCCGCGCCCACGTGGAAAAGCTGGATGGCTGCGTGGAAGAGGCATTGGCCAAGGCCGGAGTGACGCTGGCGCAGCTTGATGGCATTGCCGTTACCGCAGGGCCAGGATTGATCGGCGGGGTTTTGTCTGGGGTGATGCTGGCCAAGGGGCTGGCCGCAGCGACAGGGCTGCCGCTGGTGGGCGTCAACCATCTTGCGGGCCATGCGCTGACCCCGCGTCTGACCGATGGGCTGGCGTTTCCCTATCTGCTGCTGCTGGTTTCCGGCGGACATTGCCAGTTTCTGATCGTTCAGGATTCTCAGACGTATCATCGCCTTGGCGGAACCATTGACGATGCCCCGGGCGAGGCTTTTGACAAAGCCGCCAAAATGCTGGGCCTGCCACAACCGGGTGGCCCAAGTGTCGAGGCAGAGGCACGGCAGGGCGATGCCCGCCGCTTTGCCCTGCCGCGCCCCCTGCTTGACCGGCCTGGTTGCGACATGTCGTTCTCTGGCTTGAAAACCGCGCTGCTGCGGGCGCGCGACCAACTGGTGGCAGATCAGGGCGGGCTGACCGTGCAAGACAGGCGCGATCTTTGCGCCGGCTTTCAGGCAGCCGTTGCCGATGTTCTGGCCGAAAAAACACGGCGGGCCATAGCCGTTTATCTGCAAGCCACCCCCGCCGCCCCCGCCTTGGCCGTGGCCGGGGGCGTGGCCGCAAATATAGCCATTCGTGCCAGGTTAGAGACTGTTTGCCTTGATTTTGGGCTGCGCTTTACCGCACCCCCTTTGCGGCTGTGCACCGATAATGCCGCGATGATCGCCTTTGCCGGCATCGAAAGGTTTCGCCTTGGTCAGCAAGATGGGCTGGATCTTTCAGCCCGCCCGCGGTGGCCGCTGGATCAGACCGCACCCGCCATGATCGGGTCAGGCAAAAAGGGGGCCAAGGCATGACGATTGCCATTCTTGGCGGTGGTGCTTTCGGAACGGCGCTTGCCATCAGCATGGGGCAGGATCGCCCGATCATGCTGTGGGCGCGCGATATAAGCCACTTGGCCGCCCATCGCGAAAGCCCAAGGCTGGCCGGTGTGAAATTGCCCGAAAACGTGACTATTACAGCAGAAATCGGGGCGGCGTCGCAGGCCGACATCGTTTTGTTTGCCACCCCGATGCAAAGCCTTGCCACTTTTGTCGCCCAGATTGACCTTCCCCTGACAGCCAAGGCCCTGGTCGCCTGCTGCAAGGGGCTGGATCTGGCCTCGTTAAAAGGGCCGACCGATATTCTTGCCAGCCGCTGGCCCGATGCCACGCCAGCCATTCTGACCGGGCCCAGCTTTGCCACCGATATCGCCCATGGGCTGCCAACGGCTTTGACACTTGCCTGCGCAGATGAGGGGGTCGGCACAAGCCTTCAGGGCGCACTTTCAACCAGCACATTGCGCCTGTATCGATCGACAGATGTTGTGGGGGCGGAGCTGGGGGGGGCGTTGAAAAACGTCATTGCCATTGCTGCGGGCATTGTGATCGGTGCTGGTTTGGGCGACAGCGCACGCGCAGCCCTGATGACCCGCGGCTTTGCCGAACTCAGCCGATTTGCCCTGCGCATGGGGGCGCGCAGCGAAACGCTGATGGGCCTTTCCGGCTTTGGCGATCTGGTGCTGACCTGCACATCAGATCAATCGCGCAACTTTCGTCACGGCTTGTCCCTGGGGGCTGGTGCCGTGCCAGACCCCGCGCAAACCGTCGAAGGCATCGCCACGGCAGAAGCTGTGTTGAAACAGGCAATCCGGTTTGGCATCGTCCGCCAGATGCCCATCACCGCAATGGTGGCAAAAGTAACCCAAGGCCAGATCGGCGTGGCCGAGGCCGTTCAAAACCTGATGTCCCGCCCCCTTAAGGAAGAATAACATGCGTGTTGCCCTGATCTGTATCGACAAACCCGACCATCTGCATCTGCGCGTCGAAAATCGCGCTGCCCATTTGCAGCACATTGCAGACAGTGGCGTGGTCGAAATGGCCGGCCCCTTCCTTAGCCCCACGGGCGAGATGTGCGGTAGCCTGGTTGTTCTTTCGGTTGAAAGCCTTGATCAGGCCAAAGACTGGGCCAAGGCCGACCCCTATGCCAAGGCTGGGCTGTTTCAAAGCGTTGACATTCGTGAATGGAAAAAGGTGGTCGGATGACCCACTGGCTGTTCAAATCCGAACCCGATGCCTGGAGTTGGGACCAACAGGTTCAGACCGGTGCCAAGGGCGAGGAATGGACGGGTGTGCGCAACTATCAGGCCCGCAACAATATGCGGGCCATGAAACTGGGTGACCGGGGGTTCTTTTACCATTCGAACATCGGGAAAGAGATCGTCGGGATTGTCGAGGTGATCCGCGAAAGCGCGCCGGACAGCACCGCCAACGATCCAAAGTGGGATTGCGTGGTGATCAAGGCCGTTGCGCCACTGGCGACCCCTGTCAGCCTTGATACCTGCAAGGTGACAGCGGGCCTTGAACGCATGGTCCTGGTCAACAACAGCCGTCTGTCGGTGCAACCGGTGACAGACGATGAATGGGCCATCATCTGCAAACTGGGCGGTGTTCAAATCTGATCGTGGCCATGGAAATGGGGGATTCCAAACCCACAAGGAACCCCCCATCCACCCCACGTGCTCCCCTGGCACCGCACGTGTCTCTGAAAGGTTCCGGACATACTGTCCCGCCCTGTCTGTATACCGCTGAACCGGCCTTGCGGCAAAGGCCAAGTCCAAACATCTTAGTTCAAAATGTGCCCAGCCGATCCAGTAAATGGATCATGCGGCAGCTGGGGTGCTGTCGTATCCGGCGGCCTTCAACAGGTGCGCCACCGCGTCTTGCGACAGGCTGCTGTTGACCGCAACGGTTTGTGACGGCAGGTCGCAGACCACCGTGGCACCCTGATCGGCTGCCTTGATGGCGGTTTCAATGGCCCGCACACAATGGCCGCAGGTCATTTCGGGAATGCTGAATTTCATGTCTTGGCTCCGGATGGTATAGTTTGGCACAGGTTAGACGTTCCAGCCAAGGGAAGGTCAAGAACCGGTTTGATGACTGCGCCAAAGTTGCACATCCGGCGCGGGGTGGCCTTGACCCTCTGGTTACTGGAAGGTCTATGTCCCTAGCTGAACCATAACCCAGAGGCGGCCATGACCCAGCATTTTCGCATCACCCTGTCTGTCGAAGGGATGACTTGCGCGTCTTGCGTGGGCCGCGTGGCGCGTGGCCTGTCGGCTGTTGCGGGCCTGTCTGACGTGCAGGTCAATCTTGCCAGCGAAACGGCCAGCTTTCAGGCAGATACGCCGCAAGCCATTGGCACGGCAGCACAAGCGCTGGAGTCCTTGGGCTATCCGGCCCGAACAGCCACGGTGGTTCTGAACATCGAGTCGATGACCTGTGCGTCCTGCGTGGGGCGTGTCGATCGGGCGCTGTCCGCTGTTCCGGGTGTGGTCGATGTGGCCGTGAACCTTGCCGCCGAGACGGCACGCATCTCCTATCTGGAAGGGGCCGTCACGCCCGAACACCTGATCCGTATTTGTCATGATCTGGGTTATCCGGCCAGCTTGGCACAATCGGGCACAACGCAAAGCCAGACAACGCGCAAGGCCGCCGAGGCGCAGGTCTTGGCCCGCAAGGCATTGGTTGCCGCTGTGCTGACCTTGCCGGTGTTCGTCATGGAAATGGGGGGGCATCTGTTCCCTGCCCTGCATATGGCCATCCAGCATGGCATCGGCCAGCAAAACAGCTGGTTGATTCAATGGGCGCTGACCACAGCGGTGCTGCTGGGGCCAGGGCGACAGTTCTATCAAAAGGGCTTTCCCGCCCTTTGGAAACGCGCACCTGATATGAACAGCCTTGTCGCCGTTGGTACTGGGGCCGCCTATCTGTTTTCGCTGGTGGCTACCTTTTTGCCAGGCGCGTTGCCCGATGCCGTGCGCGCGGTCTATTATGAGGCTGCCGCAGTAATTGTCGTGCTGATCCTGATTGGTCGCTGGCTAGAGGCGCGGGCCAAGGGCCGCACTGGTGCCGCCATACAGAAACTTCTGGGTTTGCAGGCACGCACCACCCAGGTTCTGCGCAACGGAAAGCCTGTGCAGATCGCCATCGAGGCGTTGCAACTGGGCGATCAAATTCTAGTGCGGCCGGGCGAAAGGCTGGCGGCGGATGGAGAGGTTACTGAAGGCCAAAGCCATGTCGATGAAAGCATGATCACCGGTGAACCATTGCCCGTTGCCAAGGGCCCCGGTGATGCCGTGACGGGTGGCACAGTGAATGGCACCGGCAGCCTGACCTTTCGCGCCACCCGCGTGGGGGCCGATACGGTGCTGTCGCAGATCATTCGCATGGTCGAAACGGCCCAAGGTGCAAAGCTGCCGATTCAAGGGCTGGTGGATCGGATCACCCTATGGTTCGTGCCCGCCGTCATGGGGCTGGCAGCCCTGACCGTTATCGTCTGGCTTGTCTTTGGGCCCGATCCGGCCCTGACCTATGCCTTGGTGGCTGGCGTGTCGGTTCTTATCATTGCCTGCCCCTGCGCGATGGGGCTGGCGACGCCGACCTCTATCATGGTTGGCACCGGGCGGGCGGCTGAAATGGGCGTGCTGTTTCGCAAGGGCGATGCGCTGCAAGCCTTGGGCAGCCTGTCAGTGGTGGCACTGGACAAAACAGGCACGATCACCACGGGCCGACCCGAACTGACCGACCTGATCTTGGCCGACGGGTTCAATCGACCACAGGTCTTGGCCCAAGTTGCAGCAGCCGAAGCGCGATCCGAGCATCCTATTGCCGCAGCCCTGACCCGCAGGGCCAAGGCCGAGGGGCTGAATCTGGCTGATATCACCGACTTTACCTCGGTCACCGGCTTTGGGGTGCAGGCGATGGTCGATGGCGTGATGGTTCTGGTGGGCGCAGATCGGCTTATGCAGCGCCACGGTGTTGATACCGGGCCACTGGCCACAGCCGAGGCGAAGCTTGCCGCAACCGGGCGAACTGCGCTGTTTGCAGCCATTAACGGGCAGCTTGCAGCGGTTATCGGCGTGTCTGATCCAATCAAACCCTCCAGCCACCAGGCCATTGCCGCCTTGCAGGCACAGGGGCTGAAAGTGGCGATGATCACGGGCGACAAGCGCGAAACCGCAGAGGTGATCGGTGCCGAACTGGGCATTGATCTGGTGGTGGCGGGGGTGCTGCCGGATGGCAAGGTCAAGGCGATCGACGACCTGCGCAAATTCGGTGGTGTGGCCTTTGTCGGCGATGGCATCAACGATGCACCCGCCCTGGCCCATGCGGATGTGGGCATCGCCATTGGCACGGGCACCGATGTTGCGATTGAAAGCGCCGATGTGGTGCTGATGTCGGGCGATCTGCGCGGCGTTGTCAATGCCTTCAAGGTGTCGCGCCGCACAATGGCGAATATCCGGCAAAACCTGTTCTGGGCCTTTGGCTATAACATCGCCCTGATCCCGGTGGCGGCGGGGGTGCTGTATCCGGCCTTTGGCCTGCTGTTGTCGCCCATGCTGGGGGCGGGGGCCATGGCATTGTCATCTGTCTTTGTGCTGAGCAATGCCCTGCGCCTGCGACGCATTGCACCAGCCATGGCAGAAACCACATCACAGACAGGGGGTGGCGCATGAATATTGGCGAAGTGGCGCAAAGATCGGGTCTGCCCAGCAAGACCATCCGCTATTACGAAGAAATCGGGTTGATCACGCCCCTGCGGTCCGCCAATGGCTATCGCAGCTTTCGAGAGCGTGACCTGCACAAGCTGGCTTTTCTGGGCCGCGCCCGCGCTTTGGGCTTTTCCATCGAGGATTGCCGCACCCTGCTTGCCCTGTATGAGGATGAGCACCGCGAAAGCGCACAGGTCAAGTCGCTGGCGGAAGAACATCTGCAAGCGATTGATGCCAAGATCAGCCAGTTGCAATCCATGCGGGCCACACTGGCGCATCTGGTGCACTGCTGCGCGGGCGACAGCCGCCCTGATTGCCCGATCTTGAAAGATCTGGCCAATTCGGGCTGACTGGCCCGGTCAGCCCGCCACCCGCGCACGCCAGACCGTGCGGCCAAAGGCGGCGATGAAGATGCCTGTCAGGATCAGGATGATGGTCGGCGCAGGGGCGCTGTCGATGAAAAAGCTGAGATATAGGCCCAGAAAGGATGCCAAAAGCGTTACACCCACAGCAATCGGCAGCATCTGACCAAAGCGGCGGGTCAACAGAAATGCAATCGCCCCCGGCGCAATCAACAGGCCGATCGACAAGATGATGCCCACGGCCGACAGCGTGGCCACGATGGTCAACGAGATCAGGGTCAGCAGACCGTAATGCAGCCAATGCACCCGCAGACCCACTGCTTGCGCCTGAATCGGGTCAAAAGCATGCAGCAGGAACTCTCTCTGCTTGGCCAGGATGATAAAGCTGACAACAGCCCCGATCACCCCAGCAATCCAAAGATCATCGGTGCCAACCCCCAGCATATTGCCAAACAGGATGTGGTCCAGATGCACATCGGTGCGGATCTTGGTGTAAAGGACGATGCCAAAGCCGAACATGCCGGAAAAGACAATACCCATCACCGTATCTTCCTTGACCCGGCTGTTGCCCGACAAAAACCCCGTCGCCACTGCACAGGTCATACCCGCAACAAAGGCGCCAATGATCAGTGGCAGGCCCAAAAGATAAGCCAGCACCACACCCGGCAAGACAGCATGGCTGATTGCGTCGCCCATCAGCGACCACCCCTTAAGCACCAGAAAACATGACAGCAGGCTGGTCGGAACCGACAGCAGCGCCATGATCAAGAACGACTTGGTCATGAAGGCGAATTGGAACGGCATCAAAAGCGTATCGATCATGATGCCCTCAAGGCTTCGGCCGCGCGGCGGCGACCGGCAAGATAGCCATGTTTGGGCGCAAAGACAAAGGCGGCCAGAAAGATCAGGGTTTGCAGGCTGACGATCAGCCCCCCCGTCGCCCCATCAAGGAAAAAGCTGAGATAGGCCCCGACAAAGCTGGTGCCTGCCCCGATTGCCACGCTCAGCATCAAAAGCCGGGGAAAGCGGTCGGTCAGCAAATAGGCCGTGGCACCCGGCGTGACGACCATGGCAATCACCAGAAAGGCCCCCACCGTCTGCAATGCCGCAACGCAAGAGGCCGAGAGCAGTGTGAAAAACACCACCTTCAGAACATCGGGCCGCAGGCCAATGGTGCGGGCGTGGGATTCGTCAAAGAATGTCACCATCAGGTCTTTCCACTTGGCCAGCAACACCACCAGAGACACCGACCCAATGATGGCCAGTTGCAGCGTATCTTCGGGCGTGATCGCCAGAATATTGCCCATGGTGATGGTCTCGATGCTGACCGATGCTGGTGAAAGCGACACCATGAACAGGCCAAGCCCGAAGAATGAGGTAAAGATCAGACCAATCACCGTATCTTGCTTAAGACCGGTGCGCTGGCCCAGAAACAGCATGGCCCCCGCAGCAAGGCCACCAGCCGCAAAGGCACCCAGCGCGAACGGCAGGCCCAGCATATAGGCGCCGGCAACACCGGGCACGATCGAATGGCTAAGCGCATCTCCGATCAGCGACCAGCCTTTCAGCATCAGATAGGCCGAAAGAAAGGCGCAAAGCCCACCCACCATGGCACTGACCCACATGGCCGTGAAAATATAGCTGTAAGAAAACGGCAGCAGCAGGGTATCGATCATCGCCCGCCCTCATCGCCGTAAACGACAAAGGGGCGCTCATCATCCGTGATCACGCGCACTTTGCGGCTGTCATCATCATCATGCAGATCAGAACCGCCCAGAACAAAGTGGCGCAGCACCCCGCCAAAGGCACGCTCCAGGTTTTTCTGGGTAAAGATGTCCTGGGTCGGGCCATAGGCCAGCACGGTTTGCTTGACCAGGATGGTGCGGTCACAAAACTCGGGCACCGAGCCTAGGTTATGCGTGGACACCAGCATCACCCGCCCTTCCTCGCGCATCTCTCGCAGCAAGGCGATGATGGCATCTTCGGTTTGCACATCGACACCGGTAAAGGGTTCGTCCAGCAAGATCACCTTGCCATCCTGCGCCAAGGCGCGGGCAAGAAACACGCGTTTCCTTTGGCCGCCCGACAACTCTCCAATCTGGCGTTTGCGGAAGTCCAGCATATTTACGCGCGCCAAGGCATCTTGCACAGCCCGGTGATCGGCGGCAGAGGGGCGGCGGAAAAAGCCCATGTGGCCATAGCGGCCCATCATCACCACATCTTCAACCAAGACCGGAAACGTCCAATCCACCTCTTCTGCCTGCGGCACATAGGCCACGATGTTTTGCCGCAAAGCCTCTTTTACCGGCAGGCCCAAGACGCGGATATCACCCTTGGCGGCGGGCACAAAACCCATGATCGCCTTGAACAGCGTAGATTTACCCGCACCATTGACGCCCACCAACGCCGTGATCGTGCCGGTGGGCAATTCAAAACTGGCGTCCTTCAGGGCGGCATGACCGTTGCGATATGTCACGGTCACGTCTTGAGCGCTGAGGCCCGGTGATGCCATCATTGCGTCAGTCCCTTGGCCACTGTTTCGGTCGTCACGCGCAGCAGATCAAGATAGGTGGGCACGGGGCCATCATCGGCGGTCAGGCTGTCAACATACAAGACCCCACCATAGGCGGCCCCCGTTTCACGCGCCACTTGCTGCGCCGGGGCTTGGCTGACCGTGCTTTCGCAAAAAATGGCCGGGATCTGGTTTTCGCGCACGGTATCAATCACCCGACGCACCTGCTGTGGTGTGCCCTGCTGATCGGCATTGGTGGGCCACAGATACAGTTCTTTCATCTGGAAATCGCGCGTCAGATAGCCAAAGGCCCCTTCACAACTGACCAGCCAGCGCTGCTGTTCGGGCACAGCCATGATCTGTTGCCGCAAAGGGCCGATAGTTTCGGTGATCTGCTGCTTATAGGCCTCGGCATTTGCTGCATAGGTTTCGGCATTTTGCGGATCGTGCTGAATGAAAGCGTCACGGATGTTGTCAACATAGATCAGCGCATTCGACAGGCCCATCCACGCATGTGGGTTCGGCTTGCCATCATAGTCACCGCCCGAGATGCTGATCGGGTCGATCCCGTCTGACAGGGTGGCGCTGGGCACGTCTGACAGATTGGCAAAGAACTGCTCGAACCACAGTTCAAGGTTCAACCCATTCCACAAGATCAGATCGGCATCCTGGGCCTTGATGATGTCACGCGGCGTGGGCTGATAGCCGTGAATCTCAGACCCCGGCTTGGTGATGCTTTCCACGATGGCCACATCACCCGCCACATTCTGGGCCATGTCGGCGATCACCGTAAAGGTGGTCACCGCCTTGAATTTGTCATCTGCCGCCATTGCCGAAGTTGCCGCCAGAAATGCCAGGCTGGTTGCCAACAGAAAGCCACTGTTTTTCATGTCAGACCTTCGATCTTGTTGCAGGTTCACTGGAAAGCTAGGGCAGTCTTGATCGTCATGCAATGATATTGAGAAGCATTCTCAATTCTTTCCCGCAAACAAAGCTGTGATCGCGGCGATCTGCACTCAATGTTTGCGCAACAGATAGATATCCATGATCCAGCCATGCCGGGCGCGGGCCTGGGCGCGGGTGGCAAGGATCTGCTCTGACACCTCGGCCAGCGGGCCACTCAGCAGGATCTGTTCCTCCATCCCGACATAGGCCCCCCACCAGATCGAAAGCCCGGCAGGATCAAGCGCCTGAAATGCCCCGCCGGAATCAAGCATGACGACCGCAGTATCTACGCCAGCGGGCCAGCCTTCGTCACGCAGGCGGCGGCCCGTGGTGATGATGACCGGGGCACCCAGTTCGTTCAAGGCAATCGCATGGGCGGCGCAGAGCGCCTGAATGGCGGTGATCCCGGCAATCACCTGCACCTTAAGCGGCAGACGTTTGCCAACGCGTTCAGCAATGCGCAAGGTGCTGTCATAAAGCGAAGGGTCACCCCAGACCAGCAGGCCAACATTCGGCCCACCGCCATTTGCCAGATGCCGCTGGATCGCGTCTTGCCAGCGGTCGGCGATGGCGTCGTGCCAATCATGCACACGACGCAGATAATCCGGCGTGGCCGGATCGCGCACCGGCAGATCAAAAGCCTCGATCCGGGTGGTCGGGTTGGTCAGACACGAGTCACAAATGGCCCGGCGCAAACCCGCTAGATCAGCCTTATCATCCCCCTTCAGCGGGATCAGAATCAGATCACAGGCATTGATCGCCTTTTGCGCCTGACGGGTGACATGGTCAGGGTTGCCAGTGCCGATGCCGACAAGCGTTAGCGTAATCATGCGGTTCTCATGCAAATGGGGGGCCTTGCGGCCCCCAATGTCCCAAATTTGAACCCCAGTATCAGGCGAAGAGACGCGGAGTTACAAGGCCAGAACCGCGCAGGCCATTCAGCCGCTTGGCAACAGCCAGAACAGCCAGATCAACCAACGGCTCCAGCAGGATGACGGTCATATAGGCCGCGCCAAAGGCACCGATCGCCGCGACATTGGTAAAGCCCTGTCCCAGGATCGCCCAGAAAGCCACCCAAGCGACAACACCCCCCTGAAACGCAGTCGAAAGGGCCAAAGCCTGGCTGTATTTCAGATCGACATAAGCCGTGCCCGGCGCAATCAGCCGCTTGGCCACCAGATGCAAGGCGAACAGCGGCACCAGCAAGGTGGTGACGTTCATACCATACTGCGGCAAATCAAGCGGGGCAAAGAACAGACCCTGCAACAGCAGGCCCATGGCCAGACCGATGGCGGCCGGGGCCATCCCAAAGATCAGAAACAGGGTCGAGCCCAAGATGAAGTGCACTTCGGAAACGCCCGCCGAATAATGCGGCAGGATTTCAAAGAAGGTAAAGACAGCCGCCGTGGCCATGGCAGAGCGCGCCACCAACGACATCAGGCCCTGGGTGCGCAGGGCATCCCAAGCGGTTTTCAGGGTATAGAGGCCAGCCGTGGCAGCCGTGGAATAGCCTACGACCAGTTTTGCGCCGGTGACGACTTCGTGTTCAATATGCATAACGTTCTCCGACCGTCACACCCGACGGCGTTGCAGGTTTCATCGCGTAGGGCCGGTCTCCTGGCTTGCGGGTCATAGCAGCCTTCACCTTCCCATCCGGTTGCCCAGACAGTGGCCGTCGAAGGCCGCTCACCGCTAACAGTCGCGGGGGCGGCTGGGGCTGTGGGCGCCGTATTCGGTCCGCCCTTCCCCATTCCCGTTTCAGTCCCGGCGCTTTGCGCCTGATGGGACACCTTACACCGTCAGTTGCGCCCAAAGTGCCATATCGGTCAAGGCGCAATTGCGCCCTTTTTAGATGATTTGCGACGGCGCCCCTTGAATTTTTGCATTTGAGACACAACGACGGCCAGCACGCCAAGGGTTCAAGATCTTGCCAGAGATCCGTACAAGATAAGCGCGGGCTGATCACCGCGGCTTTGCGCCAGACTGGCCGCCAGTTCGGCCACGGTCGAGCGATGCAGCGCCTGTTGCGGGTGACCAACGGCCTCGGCCAACAGGGCTGGCGTCTCAGGCGGCAAGCCATGATCAATCAGACCCTGCGCCAGAATGGGAAAGGTGCGTTTGCCCATGAACACCACGGTCGTGGCCCCGGCATCGGCCAGCGCCGCCCAGTTCAGACCTTGCGGCAGATCGCCTGTCACATCTGCGCCCGTCACGAATTGCACACGCCGCGCGGTCAACCGACGCGTCAAGGGAATGCCTGCCGCCGCCGCCGCCGCACAGGCCGAAGGCACGCCGGGGACGATTTCATACCCCACACCCACCTCGGTCAGGGCAGTGATTTCTTCCTCTAACCGGCCAAAAATGCCGCTGTCGCCAGACTTCAGGCGCACAACCTTGACCCCCGTCAACGCATGTTCAACCAGCAACCGGCTGACATGGTCTTGCTTGGGCGAGGGTTTTCCCGCCCGTTTGCCCACGGCGATCAACTCGGTTTGCGGCCCCGCATGCGACAGAATGGGGCCTGACGAAAGATCATCGAACAACACCACATCTGCCTCGGCCAAGCGGCGCGCGGCCTTTAGCGTCAGCAATTCCGGGTCGCCGGGGCCAGAAGATACGAAAGATACAAAGCCGGTCATGGTGTTGTCTCGGTCTGGGCCTGCGCAGGGGCAATCAGGTGAAAAAAGGTGCCCGTCACCCGGCCGCCGCCGGGCATGTTACGGAATGATCCGGTTTCAGGCACCGGCTCGCCATTGGCATCACGCACATCGGCCAATGGCGCATCGGGTTGGGCCACAATCGTGGCATAGTGGAATTCATGGCCGCGCAACGCACGCGCGCCGGTCAGCCCCGGCAATGGCTGATGTGGGCGGGACATGCGATAGCCCAAATGCATGCGGCGTTTGGCAAAGCTGGTTTCCAACCCCAGCAGGCCAACCATCTGATGCCGCGTGCCATCTGCTGCCACCACACCCTGACCCAAGGCCATATAGCCCCCGCATTCGCCATGCACCGGGCGCGTTTCGGCAAAGACCTGCAACCCCTTCCGAAACGCCGCGGCCGCCGCCAGCCGCGGGCCGTGCAATTCAGGATAGCCGCCAGGCAGCCAACACACAGTGGCCGAGGGATCAGGCACCTGATCGGCCAGTGGCGAAAACGGCAAAATCGTCGCCCCCTGCGCGCGCCAATCGGCCAAAAGATGGGGGTAAACAAAAGAAAACGCCGAATCCCGGGCCAAGGCTATTCGTTCCCCCGGCGCGGGGATGGCTGGGCTGGGCTGGCTGGGCATCTGCGACACAGCCGCTGCCGCCCGAATAGCCGCCAAATCGCAATGCGCAGCAACAAAGGCCCCCGCTTCTGCCATGATCGCCTGCAAGCGTGGCAGTTCCTCGGCCTGCACAAGGCCAAGATGGCGCTCGGGCAAGCTGATTTCGGCCTTGCGTGGCAGCGCACCCAGAACCCGCAGGCCCGCCGCCTCCATTCCGACCCGCACCAGGGCCTCATGTCGGGGCGAGGCGACCTTGTTCAGGATCACCCCTGCCACCGTCACCCCATCCCGAAACAGCGCCAAACCCTTTGCCACAGCCGCTGCCGTCTGCGCCTGACCCGAGACATCCAGCACCAGAACCACAGGCCATCCCGTCAGCGCGGCCAGATCGGCACTTGCCCCGGTGCCAGACTCGCCCGGCCGTGCCACCCCGTCAAACAGCCCCATCGAGCCTTCGGCGATGATCAGATCTGCCCCCATCGCCACCTGCATCTGCGCAGCCAGCAAGGGCGGTGTCATCGCCCAGGTATCCATGTTGAACGACGCACGGCCTGCCGCCGCTGCGTGAAAGGCCGGGTCGATGTAGTCGGGCCCACTTTTGAACGGCTGAACGCACAGGCCCTGAGCCCGGAACGCGGCCAGCAGGCCAAGCGTCACCGTGGTTTTTCCTGTGCCCGATGCCGGGGCAGAAACAATAAGTCCGGGGGGTGTTCCGGGGGGTGTCATGCGCTTTCCGGGAAACGGGGGTTGGTGCCCACAGGGCGATAGCGGCGGTCATAATCGCCCGCATATAGCCGGCTTTCGTCAAAATCCTCGGCGCCAAGCGAATGCCCAACCAGGATCAGCGCTGTCCGCTCTCCTTCCCCGATCGAGGCATCGATCGTGGCCAGTGTCGCCCGCACCACCCGCTGATCCGGCCAACTGGCCCGGAACACCACGGCAACCGGGCAATCAGGACCATAGTCTGGCGTCAGCCGTGCCACCACATCGGGCAGCACATGGACAGACAGGTGAATGGCCAGAACCGCCCCTGTCCGGGCAAAGTTTTCCAGCGTCTCGCCATCGGGCATCGACGAGGCACGGCCAGATGTGCGGGTCAGCACCACCGATTGCGCCACACCGGGCAGCGTCAGTTCGGCAGACAGCGCAGCAGCGGCGGCGGCAAATGCGGGCACACCCGGCGTTACATCATAGGCGATGCCCATGGCCCGCAGGCGGCGCAACTGCTCTCCCATCGCTGACCAGACCGACAGATCCCCCGAATGCAGCCGCGCCACATCCTTGCCCTGCGCATTGGCCTCGGCAATCTCGGCCATGATTTCATCCAGGCTCATCGAGGCTGTGTTCACGATCTTGGCCCCGGGCGGGCAGTGTTGCAGCAAAGCCTCGGGCACCAGACTGCCCGCGTAAAGGCAAACCGGGCAGGCAGCGATCAGATCGCGCCCGCGCAGGGTGATCAGGTCGGGCGCACCGGGGCCAGCGCCGATGAAATGAACGGTCATGCGAGATCTCCTGAACTTGTCGCGATGGCGGCTGTTGCCATGCCCCCCGGCGCGGAAATCCGCGCCAATGTGATACGCGCACCCGGCCCCGCAGCCACCAGTGCAGCGGCCTCGGCCACTGATCCGGTGCCATGCATGGCGGTGATGCGGGCAGATTGGGTGGGGGTTTCCACCCCAGCCACGGCCACGGCCAGAATGGGCAGATGCCGGTCGCGGGCCAGCGCCACCAGGTTCGGGTCGGTGGACTTTTCCGGCAAGGTGGCAATCGCTGCAACCACACCGCCCTGTTCCTCGGCCGCGGCCAGCACGGCTTGCAACGCCGCAAGGGGGGTGCCTTTGCGAAAACCGATCCCTGCCACCTTCATCGCACCACACTCCACTGCACCACGGGCCGCGCGGCAGACCACCCGCGAAACCCGCCCAAAGGCGTTGCTTCGGCCAGATCAATCCGCAACAGACTGCCACCGTGATTTGCGTGGCATGCGGCCAGAACGGCCTCTGTCTCTAGCGTAACGCCATTTGCAACCAGCCGGGTGCCCGCAGGCAACAGCGGCCAAAGGGCGGCATAAAGCGCATGGTCGCCACCGCCCCCCACAAAGACGGCATCCGGCACCGGCAAGCCGACAAGGGCCTGTGGGGCGCGCCCCTGAACAACGCTTTGCCGATGCGCCACGCCAAAGGCATCTGCATTGGCGCGGATGTTTTCCACGCGTTCGGCCCTTGCCTCAATCACAATGGCTCGCCCCCCGGCAAGGCACCATTCCACCGAAATCGACCCCGATCCGCCGCCGATATCCCACAAAATCTGCCCTGGTCGCGGGGCCAGTGCCGACAGCGTCAGCGCCCGAATGGGGCGTTTGGTGATTTGCCCATCAGTGGCAAACAGATCGTCGGGCAAACCACAGGCACGGGGCAAACCTGCGCCCTGCGGCAGATCGGCACCGTCCAGCGCCACAGCGACGGGGGCCACGGTATCCGGCCAATCGATCCCTTCACGCACCCGCTCACGCACGCCGCCCAGCGCCTCGCACACCGTTACGCGTGTTTGGGCAAAGCCGTTTTCGCGCAACCATGCGCCCAGCTCGGCCACAGCGGCGCCATCACGCAGGGTGCAGATCACCCGAACCCCACGCGCCAGCACCGGGCGCAGACGGGCAAAGGGGGCGGCATGCAGGCCAAGGCACTGCACCTCCTCTAGCCGCCAGCCCAACCTTGCAGCAACCAGAGAGAAAACGCCCGCCTGCGGAAAAGCCCGCCATTCCGACGGGGCAAGATGGGCCGAAACCGACCCGCCCGCACCGAACCAGAATGGATCACCTGAAACCAGCATAGCCACCCGCTTGCCACGCAGGGCCAGCAGCGGGGCCAGATCAAAGGGCACTGGCCAAGGATGGCCACGCAGGCCGGCATCGACCAAGGCCAGATGCCGTGGCCCGCCAAAGACCATTTCTGCCCGTTCCAGTGCGGCGCGGCTTGCATCTGACAGGCCTGCCAGTCCATCTTCGCCCAAACCGATGATCGACAGCCAAGGGTCAGACATGACGCGCATCCTGCTTTTGGGCGGCACGACCGAGGCCAGCCGACTGGCCCGCAGCCTTGCCGCTGCGGAAATGGATGCCGTCTTTTCCTATGCCGGGCGCACCGACGCGCCCGTGGCCCAGCCCCTGCCCACCCGCATAGGCGGATTTGGGGGCGTTGACGGCCTGATGCGCTATCTGGATACGGGCGGGATCAGCCATGTCGTAGACGCCACCCACCCCTTTGCCGCCCAAATAAGCCAGAATGCCATTGCCGCCTGCACTGCGATGCATATCCCGCTGATCGCGCTGGAACGCCCGGCATGGCACCCGCAAACGGGGGATAAATGGCACAGCGTGCCCAGTATTGACGCGGCTGTGCAGGCCCTGCCCGATCAGCCCGCGCGGGTGTTTCTGGCAATCGGCAAGCAGAACCTGACTGCCTTTGCCGCCAAGCCACAGCATCATTATCTGTTGCGGCTGGTTGACCCGCCAACGGCGCCCCTGCCTTTGCCGCAGGCCGATGTCGTGCTGGCGCGTGGCCCCTTTGACGTGGCGGGTGATACGGCGCTGATGCACCAGAACCAGATCAGCCATGTCGTCGCCAAAAATGCCGGGGGCCTTGGTGCCGCTGCCAAGCTGACAGCCGCGCGCGCCCTTGGCGTGCCCGTCATCCTGATCGACCGCCCCACACTGGCCGCTCGGCAGGTGGTTCACAGCGAAGAGGATGTCATGGGCTGGCTGCGTCATGGTGCCACCGAGCGCGGCGTGTAAACCCAGGTCCCCACCCGGCGCGTGGCTTCATTTCCCACAATCACCACGGTGCGCATATCGGCCATTTCCGGGGTTGCCTCTTCCAGAGTCACGGTGCTGATCCGCTCATCCGGGGTGGAAACGGCACGGGCGAACAAGATCAGCCGCGCGGGTTCGCATTCCTCGCGCAAGATCTCAAGCACGCGGGTAAACTGATGCGGGCGGCTGGCCGAACGCGGGTTGTAAAACGCCATGGCAAAGCCACCCCGTGCAGCATGGCGCAAACGGCGCTCTACCTCGCTAAAGGGTTTCAGATTGTCTGACAGGTTGATGGCGCAAAAATCATGGCCCAAGGGCGCCCCGGCCCGCGCCGCCGCTGCCAGCATGGCCGTGATGCCGGGCAAGATGCGAATATCGGTTGCCTGATGGTTTGGGCTGGCCTCCAGCGCCTCAAACAAGGCACTGGCCATGGCAAAAACGCCCGGATCGCCTGATGACACGATCACCACACGCCGCCCTTCGGCTGCCATTTGCAAGGCGGCACCGGCGCGATCCAGTTCAACCCGGTTGTCCGAAGGATGCAACGTCAACCCATCGCGCGGGGCCACCCGCGCGACATAGGGGATATACCCGACCACATCCGTGGCTTCGGCCAAGGCTGCCGTCACCTCGGGCGTAACCAAGGCTTCACTGCCTGGCCCAAGGCCGGCCACAGTGACCCAACCGCTCATTCCTCGGCCCCCACAACAGGGCGGCGACCGTGGCCATGCACCAGAACAATCGCAAAATAGGGGCAATCCTCGGCATCAACATCGGCGAGTTTTGCCACCCGTTGCCCCGGCATCGTGCCGCGTTCGATCAACCACGCATCCTGTAGCCGACCCGCAGCGGCAAGGGCGCGACGCACGCGGGGCAGGTTGCGCCCCGTCTTCATGATCGCCAAGGCCTCTGACCCGGCCATGTGGCGCACCAACTCTGCTTCGGGCAATGTGCCCATCAACACGGTCAGAATATCATCGCCCCAAGTGATGGGCACGCCCGTGGCGTTCCAGCAACCCACCATGCCCGGAATGCCCGGGATCACCTCGACCGGCACAAGGTCTTTCAGCCGCACATAAAGGTGCATGAACGACCCGTAAAAGAACGGGTCCCCTTCGCACAACACCACAACCTCTTCACCGGCGGCCACCAACCGATGCAGACGCGCTGCCCAATCGTCGTAAAACTCGGCCAGCGCGCGGTTGTAATCGGGGCTGTCAAAGGGAATTTCCGTTGTCACCGGGTATTCCATGGCATGTTCAACGGCACCGGGGGCCAACATGCCCTCAACAATCCGGCGCGCCTGCCCCTGGCGGCCCGCCTTGCGGAAATAGGCGATGTGGCGGCCCGAGCGGATGACCCGATCTGATCGCACCGAAATAAGATCGGGATCGCCCGGCCCCAACCCTGCGCAAATGATGCGGCCCTGTGTCTGTGCCATGGTCATTCCTTGCGAGAAGCGAGGGCATTCACCGCCGCCACAGTGATGGCTGAACCACCCAAACGCCCCTCGACAATCACCCAAGGGGCGGGGCTTGCCTCGGCCAGAGCGGCCTTTGACTCGGCCGCGCCGATAAAGCCCACGGGGCAACCAATGATGGCCGCCGGGCGTGGGCAAGCGGGATCTTCCAGCATGTTCAGCAGGTGAAACAGGGCCGTGGGGGCATTGCCAATAGCCACCACTGAACCGGCCAGATGCGGCCGCCACAATTCAACCGCGGCCGCCGACCGGGTGTTGCCCATCTGCGCGGCCAAGGCGGGCACCGAGGGGTCATGCAACGTGCAAATGACCTGGTTTCCGGCAGGCAGACGGGGGCGGGTGATGCCTTCGCTGACCATCCGCGCATCGCACAGAATGGGGGCGCCGGCCTCTAGTGCGGCGCGGGCGGCAATGGCCATGCCGGGCGAAAACTGCACATGACGCTCTAGCCCGACCATGCCTGCGGCATGGATCATCCGCACGGCCACTACCTCTTCTTCGGGCGTAAAGCGGGCCAGATCAGCCTCGGCCCGGATGGTGGCGAAAGAATTGACATAGATGGTCGCGCCATCAGTTTCATAGGCATAGGGCATCAGGCAAGGCCTTTCAGGTCCAGCCCCGCTTCGGGCAGGGCGGTTAGATGGGGGGTGTCTTGTGCAGAGCCCCCTTTGACAAGATCAAATCCCCGATCTGTGGCGATCAGCGTCAGCGCCGCAGGGCCTGGATGCGCGCAGCCCTTGGCACAGCCCGAAACATGCAGCGTCTGACCCACAGGCACCTGTGCGGCCAGCCGCCGGGCCAATGGGCGCACAGGGCGCAGCGCCTGCACACATCCGGGCGCGCCCGTGCAGGCCTGCACCCGCAACAACGGATCATCGGCGCGCAAGATCAGCCCCGGCAGGTTGGGTAGCGCGCGGGCGCCTTCCACCAGCACCATGCGCCACGGTGTCACGCGCAGATCACCCAAAGCGGCCAGCTGGGCCAGAGTTTCAGCCTGCATCTGCCCGAATTCAAAACCAACCAAGGCCCCTTGCGCCACCAGACCGGGGCCCGGCATTGCGGCCGCAGACGCAGGGGCAACCGTTCCCTGCAAGGGCCCGGTCGGCACCACGCCACGGGCCAAAAGGGCCGCCATGCGCCCACGGCCATTTGTCACACCACCCTGCGCCACAAACCAACGCGCCAAGGCAACCGCCCGGTGCGGGGCGGTGGCCCAATCGACAGGTGCCCCATGTGCTGAACCATCACACCGCAGGATCAACCCACCCTTGCCATCCCCTTCCAGCCGGATATCGGCCGAAACCGCAGCCAGAACCGATGCGGGGCCGGTATCAACGGCAAAACCGAATTTTCCCGGCAATTCTGGCGCATCGGCCAAGGCATCGCCCAAGCGGGTGGCCAAATCATCCGTTGCCGCATCGGCAAAAGGTGTGACCAGCAGATTGCGCCGCGCCTCAGCCCGGATATCGGCATCAATCAGGCCCAGCGCGCGCAGGTCATCAAGCAGGGCCGGGTGGCTGGCCGCTGTCACCCCGCGCAGTTGCACATTGGCGCGGGCGGACAGATCGATCAGCCCATTGCCATGCTGGCGCGCGGCCAGGGCAATGCCCATCGCCTGCGCCGCCGTCAGCCGCCCGGCATTGGGGCGCACCCGCACCACCAGCCCATCGCCTGACATCATCGGCCGCAATGCACCGGGGCACCAGCCTTGAACCACGAACTCGGCTCTGGCACCGCTCATCGCGCGCCCTCCAGTTCTGCGGCAATTGAATTGCGCAGTGTCAGCCACAGGCCAGCATCGCGCAGGCGCTGAAACAGATCACGCAGGGCGGCCAGCGCCATGGGGTTTTCCTGTTCCATAAAGGCCACAACATCGTCGCGGCCCAAAGTGGCCTGATGATACAGATCAAACAGATGCGGGGGCACCACTGCCGCCAGATGGGCAAAGGCAGCCATGTGGTCCAAGGTGGCTGTAATCTCGGCAGCACCACGAAAACCATGGGCCATCATGCCATCCGCCCAAGCCGGATTGGCCGCGCGGGCCCGCACGACACGGGCGATTTCCTCGGTCAGGCTGCGGGCGCGGGGGCGGTCGGGCTGTGTGGCATCAAGGTGATACAGCGCCGGGGCATCGCCCCCAAGACGCGCGACGGCAGCGGCAAAACCGGCCTCATGCGCGGCATAATCGGCGGCCAACAGCAGATCGCTTTCCGGCAGATCCTGGGCATGCACAAAGCCATCGGCCGCCAGCACCCGTGCCTCGATGCCAGCACGATCATCGCGCGACACGCCATCTGCCCCGATCGCCCAAGCCGAGGCCGCCAGCCATGCCTCTCCGGCTGCGGCACGGGCTTCGGCGGTGAATTCATCCATCGCCACACCCATGCCAAGGCCATATTGGCCCGGACGCGGCCCGAACACCCGCGCGGCCCGCAGAACATAGGGGTTGTCTTCGGCAGATTCTTCGCGCGCGGCCAGTGCGGCAGCGCCCGTTTCAAACAAGGCAGCCAAGCCGGGGAAAACGTCACGAAACAGGCCTGAAACGCGTAGGGTAACATCAATACGCGGGCGCCCCAGCAAGGCCAGCGGCACCACCTCGACCCCGGATACCCGGCCCGATCCGGCATCCCAGACAGGCGCAAGGCCGGCCAGATGCAAGGCCATGGAAAATTCTTCGCCCGCTGTGCGCATCGTGGCACTGCCCCAAAGGTCGATCACCAAGCCCTTGGGCCAATCGCCGTGATCCTGCAAATGTCGCCGCAACAGCTCTTCCGCCAGCTTTACCCCTTGGGCGTGGGCCGACCGCGACGGCACCGCGCGCGGGTCAACGGCAAACAGGTTGCGGCCCGTGGGCAACACATCAGACCGCCCCCGTGCCGGAGAACCCGAAGGCCCCGCCGCCACGCGCTTGCCCGACAGCGCCCGCATCACACCGGCACGTTCAGCATCACCACAGGCACCCCGGCCCAGAATATGCAGACCTTCGCCATACTGGCTTTCCTTGATGTCGCAGACAAAGCGATCAACGCGGGTGATCGCCTCGGCCATGCTGGCATCGGCTGGCAGGCCAAGATCGGCCTCAACGCCCGAGGCCTGCGCCTCGGCACGGATGTCGGCCATCAGTCGGTCACGGCGCGACGGATCAAGCCCATCAGCCGTGGAATATTCGTCCAGCAACCGCTCTAGCCGCGCCATACCTTCGGGCAAGGCCGATTGCGCAAGGGGTGGCGGCAGATGACCCAGGGTCAGCGCCCCAATGCGCCTTTTGGCCTGCGCCGCCTCGCCCGGATCATTCACGATGAACGGATATATGACTGGCAGATCACCGATCAGCGCCTCGGGCCAGCAGGCATCAGACAGCGCCACCGATTTGCCCGGCAGCCATTCCAGCGTGCCATGCGCGCCCATATGAATCAGCGCATGCAAGCCCTGGCTGCGCAGCCAAAGATAAAAGGCCACATAGCCGTGCCGGGGGGTGCGCGAAAGATCATGATAGTCATCGTCGCGGCTGACCGCTTCGCCACGCTCGGGCTGAAGGGCGATCAAGGCATGGCCCTGACGCAGGGCAGCAAAACGAAAGATCTGACCATCGCAGGCCGGGTCATCGGCCGGATGGCCCCAAGCGGCAGCCAGATCATCGCGCAGGGCTGCGGGCAAGCTTTGCAAAGCCGTCAGATATTCGGAAAGGGGCCAGTCAAAGCTGTGGCTTTGCAAGGCACGCGCCAGATCATCCGGCGCCGTGGTGCCGTAACCTTCGCTGGCCAGATCAGCCAACAACACCTGGGTCGAGGCCAGTGCATCCATCCCCACGGCATGGGCCATCTGATGCGCCCGGCCCGGATAGGTGGACAGGATCACCGCCAGTTTGCGTTGCGCCACGGGGGCAGCGGCAAGGCGATGCCAAGCCTTGACCTTGGCCACAGCCGCCGCGATGCGGCCCGCATCTGCCCGGTGGGCAAAGCGCGAAAATTGCAGATCAGGGTCGCGCTTGCCCGGCGATTTGAACGACACCAACCCGGCAAACAGCCGGCCATCCACTTCGGGCAAAACGACATGCATCGCCAGATCGGCAGGTGAAAGACCCCGGTCTGAAACCGCCCAATCACGCCGCCGCGCCGTGGACAGTGCCACCTGAAAAACAGGGCAATCAAGGCCATCAAACGGGGTCGAGCCATCCTCGGCCTTGGCCGAAAAGGCCGTGGCATTCACGATCGCCACCGGCTGCATCTGGGCCAGCAATGGCTGCAACCATGCCGTCAACCCCGGCGCCTTGAGAGAGGGGGCAAAGACGCCACAGGCGGCAAAGCCTTCGGCCCGCAAGGCATGGATCAGCGCATCGACCGGGGCGGTGTCTGCCGCGGTCAGATACGACCTGTAAAAGCTGACCAACACCAGATCGCCTTCGGGCGGGGTGGCGATCACGCCGCGATCCGGGTCGTAAAAGCCCATGTCCGGCATACGCTTGTCACCCGGCACTGGCCCGGCATAAAGGCCCGCGGCCAGCGACATCTGCGCCAAAGCGGCCTGCGCCGCAACGGCCCCGCCTGCATCACACAATTGCGCCAGCCGACGCAACGTGGATACCGGCAAGGTCGATGCCGCATCCAGCGCCGGATCGGGCCGCCCATCTGCTGGCAGCACGGCCAAGGCAATACCCTGCCTGCGCGCCAGATCTTGAATCGAGGCGATGCCATAGGCCCAATAAGCCTCGCCGCCAATCAGGCGGATCAGGATGGCCTTGGCCTGTGACAGGGTGCGCTCGACATAGGTATCGACGGAAACCGGATGCTTGAGTGCCACGATATTCTGCAACCGCAGCGAGGGCAGCTTACCCCCGGCACGGTGCCACCCCGCCGCAAAAGCGCCAAGATCGCTGTCTGAAAACGAAAGCACGATCAGTTCGGCCGGGTCTTGTCCCGGGTCAAAGGGCGTTTCCGCCTCGTCCAGACCATGGCTTTCGCGAAAGACAACGTGCATGGCGTGCGATCAGGCCCCCAGAACGGCGCGGATTGCGGCTTCGTCGATGTCGTCATGCTCGGCAATGACCACCAGGCGCGATTGACGCGGTGTCTGCCCCCAGGAGCGGTCAAACTGATGCCGCACACGCTCGCCCACGGCTTGCAACAGCAGGCGCATCGGCTTGCCCGAAACGGCAACATAGCCTTTCACGCGCAGGATTTTCTGATCCCGTGCAAGGGTCTGCACCCGGGCCACCAGATCGGCAATATCGGCCACTTCCGGCAGGTCGATCACGACGGATTCGAAATCATCATGCTCGTGATCATCATGGCCATCGTGGTGGCTGGGCCGGGCGGCCAGATCATCTTCGGCAGCGGCATTCAGCCCAAGGATCACTCGCGGATCAATCACACCGTCGGTCATCGGCAGAATGGGCAGGCGGCGGGGCGCCTCGGCCTCGATCACCGCGCGGGCCGCGGCAAGGCCAGCCTCACCCGCCAGATCGGCCTTTGACAGCAGCACGATATCGGCGCACGAAATCTGATCCTCGAACACCTCGGACAGCGGGGTTTCATGGTCGATGCTGTCATCTGCTGCCCGCTGGGCATCAACAGCCGCGACATCGGGGGCAAACCGACCTGCGGCCACGGCTTCGGCATCCGCAAGGGCCACAACACCATCAACCGTGATCCGCGACCGGATCGCGGGCCAGTCAAAGGCCTTGAGTAGCGGCTTGGGCAGGGCAAGGCCCGAGGTTTCGATCAAGATGTGATCGGGCCGCACCGGCATGGCCATCAGGGCCTCGATCGTCGGAATGAAATCATCGGCCACGGTGCAGCAGATGCAGCCATTGGCCAGTTCGACGATGTTCTCTGCCGGGCAATTTTCATCAGCGCAGGATTTCAGGATGTCACCATCCACCCCTACGGTGCCAAATTCATTGACCAGAACCGCCAGACGCTTGCCCTGCGGGTTTTGCATCAGATGGCGGATCAGCGTGGTCTTGCCCGAGCCCAAAAAGCCGGTGATCACGGTAACAGGGATCTTGGTCAGATCAGACATCATTAGGCTCCAGACTTGGAATGCGGGCAAGGCTTTGCTTGCGGAAAATCACGGGGCGGTCGCGCCAAGGCACCACCCCATCGGTTGTGGCGGCGTAAAGCGCGGCACCGCGCAGAATTTCGGGGGCATCCGCTTCGGTCATCCGGCCATAGACATAGGACCACGCGCCAGATTTGGACAAAGCCACGGAACACCCATGGTCACAGGCCGACAAACATTCGACCGGCCGAAGGGTCACGCCATCCGGCACACCCTGGGCCACAAGGGCGGCATGCAGACGCGTGCCCGCGCACATCTCGCCCTCTGGTACGGGCTGACCAGCCCGGCAAGTCATGCAGACATGTAGAACAGCACCCATAGGCCCCTCCGCTTGCGGTATCGGGGGCACGAGGCCGTCGGCAGGGGTGCGGCACACCCTTATCCGAAGGTCGCGGAACACCCCGTCCGCCCATTTTCGTCGCAGCGCTGGCAGGTCTCCCGGCTTGCGGATCTTGGAACTTTTGGTTCCTGCGGTCTGCCCACCTTCCCGAACCTTGCGGCCAGTGGCATCAGGCAAACCTCTCCGGTCACGGTCGCGGGGGCGGCTGCGCTTCGGTTTCATGACCTTGCGGGTCGTAAAACCTGTCGCATTCCCTTTTGGCCTGCCGTAGGACAGGCACCAGCGCTATCTCTCCCTCCTTTGCCACATGGGTGGGGGGAGTCAAGGAGAAGGACCGTCACCATGACCGACGCAAACGACATTTCCCCCGATGCCACCGCCGAGGATCTGGCGCGCCATGCCAACAAGATGGCCAAGAAAAAGGCCGCCCGTGACAAGATCATGGCGGGCAAAGCCGGCGAAAAGGGGCTGATCATCGTTCATACCGGCGCTGGTAAGGGCAAGTCGTCATCTGGGTTTGGCATGATCCTGCGCTGTATTGCCCATGAAATGCCCTGTGCCGTGGTTCAGTTCATCAAAGGCGCCTGGGATACCGGCGAGCGCCGACTGATCGAGGCCAACTTCTCAGATCTTTGCCAGTTCTATGCCATGGGCGAAGGCTTTACCTGGGAAACACAGGATAAGGCGCGTGACATCGCCGCAGCCCGCGCCGGCTGGGAAAAAGCCAAGGAATTGATCCGTGATCCGGCCATCCGGTTCGTGTTGCTGGACGAGATCAATATTGCCCTGCGATATGACTACCTTGATCTTGACGAAGTGCTTGCCTTTCTGCGCGATGAAAAACCCCCGCTGACCCATATTTGCCTGACGGGGCGCAATGCGAAAGAACCGCTGATCGAGGCCGCTGATCTGGTGACCGAGATGGCGCTGATCAAACACCCGTTCCGGTCTGGCATAAAGGGCCAACCGGGGGTTGAATTCTGATGGCGTTGAACATCTGCGGCCAAGATTCCGACGGGTTCTCTGTGGACCGATGGGCGGTTGGCGCCGAAAAGGCCCCGCAATGACTGCATTGATGATTCAAGGTTGCGGGTCGAATGTGGGTAAATCGATGCTGGTGGCCGGATTGTGCCGCGCAGCACGTCGGCGGGGCCTGAGTGTCGCGCCCTTCAAACCGCAGAACATGTCGAACAACGCCGCTGTCACGGTGGATGGCGGCGAGATTGGCCGGGCGCAGGCCTTGCAGGCCCTGGCCTGTGGGCTTGAACCCGTGACCGATATGAACCCCGTCTTGCTGAAGCCCGAGAGTGAGGTGGGCGCGCAGGTGATTGTGCAGGGCAAGCGCCTGACCACGGCAAGGGCGCGCGACTATGCGGCGCTGAAACCGAAACTCATGGTCTATGTTCTGCAAAGTTTTCAAAGACTGCGCGCGGCACATGATCTGGTGATTGTCGAAGGCGCCGGCAGCCCGGCAGAGGTGAATTTGCGGGCCGGGGATATTGCCAACATGGGCTTTGCCCGTGCTGCTGATGTGCCCGTTGTTCTAGCAGGTGACATTGACCGAGGCGGCGTTATTGCCCAGATCATCGGCACACAGGCGGTTCTGGACCACGAGGATGCCGCCATGGTTGCCGGCTTTCTGATCAACAAGTTCCGCGGTGATCCGCGTCTGTTTGATGACGGTTATCGCCTGATCGAAGACCGGACTGGATGGCGCGGCTTTGGCGTCGTGCCGTGGTTTTCCAAGGCACATCTGTTGCCTGCCGAAGATGCGCTGGATCTTGCCTCCGGGCCGCGGGGCCAAGGTGTGACCATTGCCTGTCTGGCCTTTTCGCGCATTGCCAATTTTGATGACCTTGATCCGCTGAAAGCCGAACCCGGCGTGAACCTTGTGATGGTGCAGCCGGGCCAAGCCATACCCGGTGACGCACGTCTGGTAATCTTGCCGGGGTCTAAATCAACGCGGGGCGATCTGGCGTTTTTGCGGCAACAGGGGTGGGATATCGACTTGGCGGCGCATCTGCGGCAGGGCGGGCATGTGCTTGGCATTTGCGGCGGGTATCAGATGCTGGGCAAGATCGTTGCCGATCCTGATGGCATCGAAGGCCCTGCCGGGCAAGCCGAAGGGCTTGGCCTTCTGGATGTGACCACCATCATGACACCAGACAAACGGTTGGCCCGGGTCACTGCTGTGCATGATGCAACGGGCCTGTCGGTCGCAGGCTATGAAATTCACATCGGGCGAACCGAGGGGGCCGACTGTTTGCGCCCCTTTGCCCATATCGATGGCCGGGCCGAGGGCGCGATCCGGGCCGATGGCCGTGTGACGGGCAGCTATTTGCATGGGCTGTTCGCATCGGATGCGTTTCGGGCAGCCTTTCTGGCGCGTCTGGGCATTGCAGCCTCTGACTTGCGGCATGGGGTGGTGGTGGAAGAAACGCTTGAAGCCTTGGCCGACCATGTCGAGGCGCATCTGGATGTGCCCGGATTGCTGGCGCTGGCGCGCTAGCGGCTGTGCGAGTCGCGCGTGCCGGTGGCAAGGGGGCGGATGCCATAAAGCCCCGCTTCGCGCAAAAGCTGTGGGGCGCGGGCTGGGATGCCGCCAACCGGAAAGATCAGGGCCCGTGCCGCCCCGGAATGAGAGCTGGCCCAGCCCAAAGCACCGAGGTCACGCACCAGTTGCGGCATCGGATCATCGGCTGCACCCCGGCGCTTTTGGCAGCGGGTGGCACTTTCACTGGCAAGCGCGGCCGCCTCGGCCAGTTGGCGGGCACGGGGCCAGGCGATCAGAAGATCACTGATATCGTCATAGTCCTGATCCTGCGCCCGTGTTGGCTGTGCGGGGCCAAAAAAGCCGCCCAAAAGATGGGCGCGAAAAGGGGGCGGGGCAGATGCCAATAGCCTGCCCTGACGCGAGGCCCAGATGATCTGATCGGGCTTGTCAAACATCAACGGGTCGCTGGCGCCCTCGGCAGCGATCGTCGCGCGGGCAAGGGCAAGGGGCGGGCCCGCATAGCCTGCCAATCGTGCATGGGCGATCAGCGACGCGGTGGACATGCCTGTGCCCAGACCCGGCGCAAAGGGCAGGCGCGTTTCCGTGCGCCCCCGCATTGGCAGATGAAGACTGCGATGCAGGGCAACAAGACTGCGCGCAGGCAAAGCCCCGTGGCCCACAGCATGGCAGACCAGAGAGCCTGCGGGGCGATGGCGTGCCCTGACGCAAAGATCATCAGGCATCAGGGTAATCAGGGCAAGCGGCCCTGTGCCCCCCCAGCGGCCCTGCAACCATTCGCCAAAGTGACAAGCAACCGTCAGCGCGGCACCACGACGGAAATGCTGGGGTTCAGGCAGCACCTTGCCCCCAGCCGTCATGATAGATCAGGTCTTGCAGCGACAGACGTTCAGCCCAGCCTTTCGCCTGAAGTTCTGGGCTGGAATACAACTCATCAACATGGCCAAGGCAGAGATAAGCCACGGGCACGACATGATCGGGCAAATTCAAAATCTGGCACAGATCTTTTTGATGAAAGATGCTGACCCAGCCAACACCAATGCCTTCGGCACGGGCCGCGAGCCACAGATTTTGCACCGCACAGACTGTGGAATACAAATCCATCTCGGGGGCATGGGTGCGGCCCAAAACAACTGCACCGCCCCGCGTGCGATCACAGGTGATGCACAGATTGACCGGAGCTTGGGTAATCCCCTCCAGCTTTAGGCTGGAATACAACGGGCGGCGGTGTTCGGGAAACATGGTTTCAGCTTCGGCATTGGCGGCTGCAAACGCCTGCTGAACCCGTGCTTTAACGGCCAGATCACGGATCACCACAAAATTCCACGGCTGCATGAAGCCAACCGAAGGCGCGTGATGCGCCGCCGTCAGCAGGCGCATCAGGGTGCTGTCGTCCAGTGGCCGCTGCGTGAATTGGCTGCGCACGTCGCGGCGACTGAAGATGGCACGATAGACGGCGGCTTGTTCTTCTGGGCTGAACGGCCCGGCGGGTGCTGGCAGATCGGGTGGCATCACGACAAAATCCCCTGTCATCAGAAACAGACCACCCGTTGACCATCGGGCAGCCCGGTTTCGTCTGGCCGGTCTTCTGACTTGGCTTCGCCTGAGGCTGCGCCTTCCCAGCCTTGCGGCCAGTGGCATATGCAGCCGCATCCACCTTACAGCGTTGGGCACGTTGCGGATTTTCACCACATTCCCGATTATCCCATCACAGATATGACAGGCACCAGACACCGGCAATCTAGACAGCGGCTGGGCGCTTGGCAATTGGCCGATTACAGGACGGCACCGGGGCGCAACTCACCTGCCGGAATGGCAAAGGACAAGATGTTTTCGCGCGGGGGCAGGGGGCATACGGCAAATTCGGTAAAGGCACAGGGCGGGTTGAAGGCCCGGTTGAAATCAAGCACCACAGTATCACCCTGCACCTGACCAATCAGAAAGCGCGACGCGCCATAGGTTTGCCGGCCCGACGTGGCATCACGAAACACAAACATCGGGTTGCCGCCCTTCCAATGGGTGGGCAACAGGGTGACTGCAGAGCCTTGGTGGGAAAAGCTGGCCCTATGGCTGACAGCAACCGAAGTTGCGATGCCACCCACCAGATCAATGCCAAGTTGCTGCGGCGCTGCCAGCACGTCCCATCTGGCGGTGATGCACCAGGCCGGATCAACCGGAAAGCGGGAAATCTTGACCTTGCGGGGCAGGCGCAGATCGCGCACGCGCAGCGCATGCTGACCTTCGATGCGCATCATTTCCAGCAACAGATCCGCAACTTGCAGGCGCGGGGGTGCCTCGGGCGTGGGCGCAAAAGCCAGTGTCTGCCCATCAACCGTTAGCATCGCTTGGCCATCGGCACCAAGATGCAGATCGCCCAGATGATCGGGCCCGGATGAAATTTGCAGATCGTTTCCGGGGCCAGACCCAAGGGTGTATTGCCCCGGTTCAAGCTCGACCCGGTCAGTCAGATGCAACCATCCATCCTCGGCCATCAGATCGCTGAGACGCTGTTCGTGCCATAGATCGACTGCGCGGTAGTAATCAGAATCTGGATTGGTCATTCAGCCTGCCTTTGCACTGTGTTGGGGGTGCAGGTTAGGCCAGTTTTGCAAAAGGAAAAGCGCCAAACCAAAGGACCGCAAGCCAATGACCCGCAAAAAGGGTTATGCAGGCGCCTGAACAAGAAAACCCTGCCGGTTACAGCAGGGTTTTGTGTGCATATCTGCGGTGCAGCCTTAGCCGTAAACGGCTTCTTTGCCGAAATGCTTGACCAGCATGTAATAGACAACGGCGCGATATTTGTTGCGCTCTGACCGACCATAGGTGTCGATCACAGCATTGATCGCCTCCATCAGCGCCGGGCTGTCAGACAGGCCAAGCTTTTTGATGAGGAAGTTGTTCTTGACGGTCTCAAGTTCAGAAGCATCAGAACCAGCAACGGTAGAGCTGTCGGCGTTGTAGATTGCCGGGCCACACCCGATGGTCACCTTGGTCAGCAAGGCCATTTCTGGCGTCATCTTGCACTTGTTTGTCAGATCTTCCGCGTATTTGGCGATCAAGTCGTCGCGCTTGCTCATCTTATATCCCCGTCAGTTGTTTGTTGTGACAGCATCCCATCAGATGGGATCACGGCGGAAGTCTAGGCGCAAAGAGAATCGTTCACCAAGGGAAAAGTGACCTCTTTTTCCCAGTCAGGCACGGGCAAGGGTGATGGTGTATTGGTTGGCCATAAGCCGCAAGGACGCCATTTGGCCCAAGGTAGCCAGCATTGCCTCGACTGCACGCTTTACCGGGGCGGCCTGCGCGTCTGACATCCAATGAAAATCATCGCCAGCAATGATCCCGTTGGGTTTCACCTTTTGCAACGACAAAGCCAAGTCTTTGCTGATGACCGGTTCATTGTGGTTCCCATCGATATAGACCCAATCAAAAAAGCTATCGGGGAAGCCTGCCAAAGCAACATCCGATAGGGCACGGTGAATCTTTACACGCGGGTCGTTTGCAAAGCGGGCCACAACATTCTGATAGCGCCCTTCCATAAGGGTTTCGTTCTTTTTCTTGCCGAAACCGGTATTTGGGAACTCTGGCATATACAGCCAAGGGTCGATCAGATGCAGTTCTGTTGGGCTGCAAATGTCTAGAATTCGTTGCGAGAAGTCGCCCTCCCAAACCCCGATTTCCGCAACAACCCCGCCTTTTGGCAAGGATTCAAGCAAACGGCCGCGCACACGGTCGCGTTTGCCCAGTTCTTCGGTTGGCATGATTACCCCTTGGCCAGATTTTGCGGCACGATAGCAGAGGCAAAAAAACTTGCAACGACATGAAAAAACCCGCCGCATCGCAGCGGCGGGTTTTCAAATTCAGCCCAGCTTAGTAGCGGTAATGATCAGATTTGAACGGGCCTTCTGCTGCCACGCCAATATAATCGGCCTGATCCTTGCGAAGCTCGGTCAGTTTTACGCCGATCTTTTTCAGATGCAGGCGCGCAACCTTTTCGTCCAGCTTCTTGGGCAGGATATAGACGCCCGGCTTATACTCATCACCCTTGGTCCACAGTTCGATCTGCGCCAGCACCTGGTTGGTAAAGCTGGCCGACATCACAAAGGATGGGTGACCCGTGGCGTTGCCCAGGTTCAGCAAACGGCCCTCGGACAGCAGGATGATCCGGCTGCCTGACGGCATTTCGATCATATCCACCTGTTCCTTGATGTTGGTCCATTTGTGGTTCCGCAAGGAGGCAACCTGGATTTCATTGTCGAAATGGCCAATATTGCCGACGATCGCCATATCCTTCATCTCGCGCATATGCTCGATGCGAATAACGTCTTTGTTGCCAGTTGTGGTGATGAAGATGTCGGCGTCATGGACCACATCTTCAAGCAAAACCACTTCATACCCATCCATCGCGGCCTGCAAGGCGCAGATTGGGTCAACTTCGGTGACCTTGACGCGCGCACCCGCACCGCGAAGGCTGGCGGCAGAACCCTTGCCCACATCGCCATAGCCGCACACCACGGCCACCTTGCCGGCCATCATCGTATCAGTTGCACGACGAATGCCGTCAACCAGCGATTCCTTGCAGCCATACTTGTTGTCGAACTTCGACTTGGTGACGGAATCGTTCACGTTGATCGCAGGGAACGGAAGTTGCCCTTTCTTGTGCAGATCATACAGGCGGTGGACACCCGTGGTGGTTTCTTCGGAAACGCCCTTGATTGCGGCCTTGGTCTTGGTGAACCAGCCAGGGCTTTCTTTCATCCGTTTGTGGATCTGCCGCTTGATAACCTCTTCCTCTTCCGAGGCGGGAACCGGCAAGATCTCTTCGCCAGCTTCGGCGCGCGCGCCCAGCAAGACATACAGGGTGGCGTCGCCACCATCATCAAGGATCATGTTCGCGCCTTCGGGGAACATGAACGAGCGGTCAAGATAATCCCAGTGTTCGGTCAAGGTCTGACCCTTAACCGCGAAAACCGGCGTGCCGCCAGCGGCGATGGCAGCTGCGGCGTGGTCTTGGGTCGAAAAAATGTTGCACGATGCCCAGCGCACATCCGCGCCCAAGGCCGTCAGCGTTTCGATCAGCACAGCTGTCTGAATCGTCATGTGCAGCGATCCGACAATCCGCGCACCTTTCAGGGGCTGCGAGGCGCCAAACTCCTCTCGGCAGGCCATGAGGCCCGGCATTTCGGTTTCGGCAATGGTCAACTCCTTGCGGCCAAATTCCGCAAGCTTGATGTCTTTGACTATGTAATCGGCCATGCTGGCTGCGGCTCCACTAATTTCGATTTGCTGCCATGTAGCATTGTAGAGCCGCTTCGGCAACGCGCCCTAGACGCCGGGCGCAATCGTGTTGAAAACCTCATCCGCCTGCCAGTCTGATCGCCAGCCCGTTCCCGAGCTGACGATGCAAGACACGCCATCAGCGCCACGGTGCACCATCGTCCATGTGCCCATCACCTCAGACGCCCAAAGTTCCATCACCAGATCATCGGCAGCCACCCGTTCTTCAATCGGCACCTCGGCGAAGTCCTGTTCCAACGTTTCGGTCAAATCGGCATGCAGGTCGCAATGCGGCTGATCCATTGGCTGTGCACCATGGCCCAGCACATCGTAAACGGCCAGATCATCCGACGCGGGATAGGCCGTCACTGTCGGGCTAACAATCGTGTCGAAACGACGGTCAAGCTGTTCGGTCGCGACAGCATATCCCGAAGCAAGAATGCCAAGAGCGAGAATGGGAAGGGTATTCATAGGGTGCCCCCTTTCGTCATCTGATTTGGCGATGCCACGGTTCTCTTGCGTTGATGATGTGGCCCGCAATTGTGAACGAAACGTTTTTGAAACCTGAAAAGTTCCATCGCTGTGCTTTACACGGGGGCCAACCCCGCGATATTCGGCAGGGGTAAGAGTAAAAAGGGGCCATGATGGCAAGGCAGACGCGGGCCTGGCAAAGGATGCTGTCCGGGCGGCGGCTGGATCTGCTGGACCCTACGCCCGTTGACATAGAAATTGAGGATATTGCCCACGGGTTGTCATTTGTCGCCCGCTGGAACGGGCAAACCCGCGGCGATTGGCCCTATTCTGTGTCCGAGCATTCGCTTTTGGTTGAACAGCTGTTTTCTCGGCAAAATCCGGCGATTGCGGCGAAATGGAAACTGGCGGCACTTTTGCATGATGCGCCTGAATATGTGATCGGAGATATGATTTCACCGGTTAAAGCGGCAGTCGGGCCGGATTATGCGGCCCTGGATGAACGCTTGACGGCGGCCATTCACCTGCGCTTTGGCCTGCCTGCCATTCTGCCCGCCCCGATCAAGAAAGCCATCAAGGCGGCTGACCGCATTTCCGCCTGGATGGAGGCCGTGCATATTGCGGGTTTCGGCACGCCCGAGGCTGACAAACTGTTTGGCCCACCGCCAAGCGCGATCATAGCTGGCTTGGCAATAGAACTGCGCCCACCCGCCCTGGTGCGGGCCGATTTTCTGCACAGGCACAAGCAGTTGATGCACGATATCGGCTGAATTGAAAAACCCGCCAAGACTGGCGGGTTTTTCAAAACAAAATTACAAAGCCATATCTTCCGGCTTTTTGCCCGCTTGCAATGCCGCCTCAAACCAGCGCGGTTTGCGACCACGGCCCGACCAAGTATCAGCGGGATCTTGCGGATTTGCATATTTGGGCGCAGCTGGCGCCCTTTTGCGCGCAGCCGACACACCCGTCAATTCAGCCAGAGAAAAGCCCATTTCGCGTGCTTTGTCTTCCAACTCTGCCAAGGCTTCTTTCTTGCGACGGTCTTCGTAACCGGCAATCGCTTTGGCAACCTGTGCCTGAAGGTCTTTAAGTTCCTTCAGCGAAAGTGCGTTCAAGTCAAACATTTCGGCAATTCCCCATTATGGCCCTGTGCTTATATTAATCACAGAAGCACTGAATGACAATTGCCCCATTATTCAGCTATTTCGGGCTTCGCTTTGCCAGAATACGCTGCAAGGTGCGCCGATGCATCGACAGGCGGCGCGCCGTTTCCGATACGTTGCGGTCACACATTTCATAAACGCGCTGAATATGTTCCCAACGCACCCGGTCTGCCGACATCGGGTTTTCGGGCGGGGCGGGCATTGCCTCGCCCTTGGCCAGCAAGGCGTTGGTCACATCATTGGCATCAGCGGGTTTTGACAGATAGTCCGTTGCGCCGATCTTGACGGCTGCCACCGCCGTGGCAATCGCGCCATATCCCGTCAGAACCACAATCCGGCAATCGGGCCGGCGTTCGCGCAAGGCCTCTACCACGTCAAGCCCGTTGCCATCCTCCAGACGCAGATCGACCACGGCATAGGCAGGCGGGCGGGCATGGGCAATCGCCTTTCCGGCCGCCACACTTTCGGCGGTTTCCGGCAGGAACCCGCGGCGTTCCATGGCGCGGGCAAGCCGCTTGACGAATGCCTCGTCATCATCAACCAGCAGCAGGGTCCTGTCCGGGCCCAGGTCCACCGACATGTCTTCCGCCATCGCGCGTTCCTTCCAATGCTCTGCGCGAGAACGTAGGGCGTTTGGGGGCCGTGGTCAATTTTACTTGGCGGCACCTGAATTTGAAATGAAACAGGCCACCCGTTCCGCCATTTGGTCAGCCGTTTCCTCACGCTTGAAGAAGTCGGCAAAGCCAATGCCTGGCAGCATCAGATAGGTAAAGGTCGAGTGATCGACGAGGTAGAATTCGTCCTCGCTCTCCTGCTTTTTGAAATAGGTCTTAAAGGCCTTTGAGGCCGCTTTGGTCTGCTCTTCACTGCCTGTCAGGGCGATCATCTTGGGATGCAGGTTCGCGGCGAAATCACCCATCACCTCGGGGGTATCCCTCTCGGGGTCGATCGAAATGAACACGGGCTGAACATCGAACCCTTGCTCCTCAAGCACATCGACGGCATCGGCATTGCGCGCATTGTCCAACGGGCAGACATCAGGGCAGAACGTATACCCAAAATAGACCAGCGAAGGCTTGGTCAGCACATCGGCATCGGTGACGGTCTTGCCGGTTGGATCGACCAAGGTGAAGGGGCCACCGATATCACCGCCGCCAACCTGACCGCCGCGGCACTGCGCAAAGGCATCATCACTGCCTTGGGAATAGATATAGGCCAGACTGCCGCCAAGAAGCCCGACAACGGCCGCGGCGGCCAAGGCTGCATAGGTTTTTGACATGACTTTCCCCAATCCTGCGATATGTCGGTGCATTGATCGGCGATACGACCCTGATTAACAATGCGCAAGATCGTCGCTGGGAAAGAGTGCGGAATGCTCGGTATCGGATTTGGACGAACGGCCCGCGACACGCGCAGCGATTGGGTGCGTCTGCGCACGCTTATTTTTCTGCGCTGGATGGCGATCATCGGTCAGCTTGCCGCCATCACCGTTGCCGACCGCTATTACGGAATGCAGTTGCCGTTGGGCCTGTGTTACATGGCCGTTGGGGCCTCTATCATTGCCAATCTGGTGTCTATTTTCGTTTTCCCCGAGAACAAGCGCCTGACCGAACTTGAGGCGATGTTGACCCTGTTGTTCGATCTGACGCAGTTTTCATTCCTGCTGTATCTGACCGGTGGCCTGACAAATCCGTTTGCCTTGCTGATCCTTGCACCAGTCACCGTTTCGGCCTCGGCACTTGAACTGCGCACGACATTGTTACTGGGCACGATGTCCATCCTTTTGGTCACGGTTACGGCCTTTTTTCATGTTCCGCTTACCTTTGCGGATGGTCGGGTCTTGGCCGTGCCTGTTCTGTTTGAATTCGGCTTCTGGCTGTCGATCATCATCGGCATCCTGTTTCTTGGCCTGTATTCGCGCCGGGTGGCGACCGAAATACGGTCGATGTCTGACGCGCTTTTGGCCACACAAATGGCCTTGGCGCGGGAACAAAAGCTGACGGATCTTGGCGGTGTCATAGCGGCCGCGGCCCATGAGCTCGGCACGCCCTTGGCGACGATCAAGCTGGTGTCTTCCGAAATGATGGAGGAACTGGAAGAAGATGACCCCCTGCGTGACGATGCAAAGCTGATCCGAGAGCAGGCCGACCGATGCCGCGACATCCTGCGGTCTATGGGCAGGGCTGGCAAAGATGATCTTCACATGCGCAGCGTGCCACTTGCGTCTTTGGTGAAAGAGGCCGCAGAACCCCATCAGGCACGCGGCAAAAGCCTGGATTTCGTCTTTACCCCCGGCCCTGACGGATCGGAACGTCAGCCCATGGTGCTGCGGCGGCCCGAAGTCATTCACGGCTTGCGCAATCTGATTCAGAACGCTGTCGATTTTTCGCGCAGCAAGGTGTGGATCAGTGGCGAGTGGACTGGCAAGGTTATTTCCGTGCGGATCGTCGATGATGGCGAAGGCTATCCACCCCAGGTGATCGGGCGCATTGGCGACCCCTTCGTGCGCAGCCGTCGGACCGCACAAGATCTGGCCCGTCGCCCGGAATACGAAGGCATGGGGCTGGGCCTGTTCATCGCCAAGACACTGCTAGAGCGAACCGGTGCAGAACTGACCTTTGCAAATGCATCTGATCCATTCCTGACCCCCGAAGAACGACCCGAGCGCAGTGGTGCAATCGTTCAAGTGTCTTGGCCCGCTGATCGGCTACTATCGCCGGTTGTGCAAAGCTTAGGAAAGAATGAACGTATCGATCCGTAATTTTTGCTAATTTTCGCAGATTTTGCCAAGTTCTCTGGTTAACGCACTGTAAAGTAAATAACCTTTAGGTTGAAATGGTGATTCTTTATGGGGGTTGCATGGGTTCTGATCTGGCCCTTGGTGTTGGCCTTGGAATAACGTCCATTCTTGCAGCCTTCGGCTCTTTGCTGGTTTTGCTGGGCTTTCACAGCCCATCTGCCCATTCAAAGCCAAGCATCTTTCGCGAGAAAGAGTCGGGAACCATCTTTCTTTTTGATGGCGATCGGCTGATTGACTGCACCCCCGGCGGGCGGGCCGTGTTGGCGGCCTCACCCGCCCGTGGCGATAACTGGATGCGGCTTATGGCCCATCTGGGCACCCAATTTCCAAATCTGGAAAGATATTTGAACGAGTTGGCCGAACGCGGTGCCATCACCTTGGAAGGTGAAGACGCCGAAGGTATGCCACTGCTGCTGCATGCCGAGTTGCGCGGCGGAATTACCAGAATTTCCGTGACAGATGCCTCGGCTTCGGTTGCGGCCCACGCCAGCGACCCGATGGTGCATCGCGCCGTGACCGAGGAGTTGTCGAACCTGCGCAGCATGATGACCCAAGCCCCGATCATGGCCTGGCGTGAGCGGGAAGATGGCGATGTGATCTGGGCCAACACGCAATACGTTTTGGCAGCCGTCGATAGCCTTGGCCCGGATCAAGACCTGACTTGGCCACTTCCCCGCTTGTTTGACAGGCTGGCCTCTGCGCAGGGCGCCGCCGGGCAACGGCAAAAACTGCGCACAGCAGATGGGTCTACTCGGTGGTTTGATCTGACCATGAAGGCCGAGAATGCCGAACGGCGCGTTTACGCCGTGCCCTGCGACAGCGCAGTGGTGGCCGAAACAAACCTGCGCGATCTGATGCAAACACTGACCAAGACATTCGCGCATCTGACAGTTGGCTTGGCCATTTTTGACAGCCAAAGGCAATTGCAGATGTTTAACCCTGCATTGCTTGACCTGACTGGCCTGCCGCCAAACTTTCTGTCCAGCAGGCCAACGGTGGTGGCGATGCTGGATGCCATGCGCGACCGTAACATGGTGCCCGAACCAAAGGATTATCATCGCTGGCGGCAGCAACTGGTTGATCTCGACGAAAGCGCGTCTGGGGGCGTGTATTCCGAGATCTGGAGCCTTGCCGGCGACCAGACCTATCGCGTGGTCGGGCGGCCACATACCAACGGCTCTTTGGCATTGATGTTTGAAGATATTTCCAACGAGGTGTCGCGGACACGGCGCTACCGGGCCGATCTGGAGCTGGGTCAATCCGTGATCGATTCGATGTCAGAGGCTGTCGCCGTGTTTTCGGAAACCGGGCAATTGGTGATGACAAACCAAGCCTATGGGGCACTTTGGGAAAATGATCCGTCTGAAACACCCGTCGATGTCAGTATAAAATCTGCCGCCCAGCAGTGGAGCAGCCACTGCGCACCCAGCCCGGTTTGGGCTGAGATCATCGATTATGTTGCCACCGTCGGTGACCGCGATAATTGGGTGGCGGAAACGCGCCTGCTGGATGGGCGCCTGCTGCGGTGTCGTCTGCACCCATTGGAAAGCGGCGCGACACTGATTGGTTTCAGCCCGATCGCTGCCGAACGCCCCGAAGTGGAAGAAGTTGTAACCTCGGCCCGTCGCCGCGCCTGAAAGCCTGCGCTTGCGGTGGCGGGCGGGCGCAGTAAAACTGCGGGCATGAAACAGCCACATTCATTTTGCCTTGCCCTCCCCACGCCGGAAAGCACCACCGATCTGGGCCATGCCATCGCAGGCGCCTTGTCTCCCGGCGATTGCCTTTTGTTGACAGGCACCCTTGGGGCCGGAAAATCGCATCTGGCACGGGCAATCATTCAAGCAAGGCTGGGCCGGGCCGAGGATGTGCCCTCGCCAACTTTTACCCTTGTGCAAACCTATGATGCCCCGGACGGCGACGTGTGGCATGCTGATCTTTACCGGCTGTCACACCCCGACGAGGTTATAGAGCTGGGTCTGGATGAGGCCTTCTCCTCGGCCATCTCGCTGATCGAGTGGCCCGACCGACTGGGCGACCTGACACCCAAGGATGCCATACGCGTTGATTTGGCCTATGATGGGTTCGGGCGGCAGGCCAAGATCCGCTTTGCCAACCGCCCGGCCCTTGCCGAAATCTTGCACGGATGGCGCGCATGACAAACCGCAAGGCGCTGGCCCAAACCTTTCTTGATCATGCAGGCTGGGGCACAGCCCAGCGCCACTTTCTGGCGGGCGATGCCTCTGACCGCAGTTATGACAGGCTGCGCCAAGGCCACGAAACCGCCGTGCTGATGGATGCGCCGCCCGGCCGTGGCGATGATCCGGCTGATTTTCTGCGCATCGCAGCGCATCTGCGGGGCATTGGGCTGTCAGCGCCCCAGATCCTTGCCAGCGATGTACCGAATGGCTTTTTGTTGATCGAAGATCTGGGCGATGCCCTGTTCGCCCGCGAATTGCGCACCGCCCCGCAGCACGAGTCACGGCTATATACCGGGGCCACCGATGTGCTGTTGCATCTGCAAGACCATGCCCCCCCGGCCCATCTACCCAACCTTTCCGCAGCCGACTGGGCCGAGGCTGCCGCCTTTGCACTGGATTGGTATGCCCGCGCGATTACCGGCACAAATCCGGTGCAGCGCCCGGCCTTTGTCGATGCGTTGGCCCAGGCCCTGCACCGCCATGCCGATGGGCCAAGGGTGCTGATCTTACGCGACTATCACGCTGAAAACCTGCTTGATCTGCCCGACAGAACCGGGGTGGCGCGCGTTGGCCTGCTTGATTTCCAACTCGCCCAACTGGGTCAGCCCGGGTATGATCTGGTCTCGTTGCTGCAAGATGCCCGGCGCGATGTCTCGCCCACTGTGGCCCAACGGATGACCCTTCATTTTGCGGCGGGCAAGGGCCTTGAGGCCGCAACACTAGAGGCTTCGCTTGCCGTGTTGGGTGCACAGCGGGTCCTGCGCATCTTGGGCATCTTCGCCCGGCTTTGCCTTGTGTCCGGCAAGGCCGGCTATGTTGACCTGATCCCCCGTGTCTGGGGGCAGCTTCAGCAAAATCTGGCGCATAAGGCGCTGGCCGATCTCAGGCCCATCTGCGACGCTGCCCTTCCCTCCCCGACGCCTCAGGCCCTGAACCGGATCAAAGACCAATGCGCCACAAACCCTCGCTGATGCTGTTTGCCGCTGGCTTTGGCACCCGGATGGGCGCGTTAACGGCCACACAGCCCAAGCCGCTGATCCCCGTCGCAGGCCGGGCGCTGATTGACCATGCCCGACAGGTGGGTGCAGAGGCAGGCCTGACGCGGCAGGTGGCCAATGCGCATTATCTTGCCGACCAGATCGTTCAGCATCTGCAAGGCACTGATGTTGCGGTGTCGGTCGAGGCGGGCCAGATTCTGGATACCGGCGGCGGCCTGCGGCAGGCCCTGCCACTGTTGGGGCCGGGGCCAGTGGCCACTTTGAACACAGATGCCGTCTGGACAGGCCAAAACCCGTTGACCCAGCTTTTGCATGCTTGGGATGGCGCGCGCATGGACGTTCTGTTCCTGCTGTTGCCCGCCAATGTGGCCCGCAGCGCCACCGGGCGCAGCGATTTTGTGCTGGGGCCAGAGGGGCGGGTCGATTGGGCCAAGGGGCGCCAAGGCGTGCTGTATCTGGGCGCACAGATCCTGAACCCAGATATTCTGGCTGCCGAGACGGAAAAGGCCTTTTCGCTACACGGCCCCTGGACCCGCGCCATGGCCGCCGGACGGGCCTTTGGGGTGATCCATCAAGGTGATTGGTGCGATGTCGGCCACCCCGGTGGCATTGCCGAGGCCGAAGACATACTAAGGAAAGCCGATGTTTACCGCTGATATGTCACGCGTTTTTGGCCTGCCGCCGGGTGTCGATTTTCCGCGCGCCCTTGTCGATGGCCTGCGCGCCCGCATGGCAGGCCAGCCACCACAGGCGATGGGGCGCGTTACCCTGTATCTGAACAGCGCCCGTATGCAGCGCCGGGTGCGTGACCTGATGGCCGCCAGCGGGCCGGGCATCCTGCCTCGGCTGCGGCTGGTCACTGATCTGGGTGCCGATTTCATCCTGCCCGGCCTGCCCCCGGCGGTGCCCGCCTTGCGGCGAAAATTGCAACTGACGGTTTTGATTGCCCGTCTGTTGGACAAGGAACCCGATCTGGCCCCCCGGGCCGCCATTGCAGATTTGGCGCAAAGCCTGTCTGACCTGTTGGCAGAGATGCAGGTTGAAGGTGTCAGCCCTGACCGGATCGCCGATCTGGATGTGGCTGACTTTTCAGCCCATTGGGAACGCACCCGTCAGTTCCTGATGATCGTGGCCCCCTTCTTTGCCAACCCAGATCAGCCCGACAGTTCAGGCCGCCAGCGTTTGCTGGCCCAGCATCTGGCCGGGCTTTGGGCTATGGCCCCGGCCGCTGACCCGGTGATCGTGGCCGGATCTACCGGATCGCGCGGCACCACTGCCCTGTTCATGCAGGCCGTCGCACGATTGCCCCAAGGCGCCGTGATCTTGCCGGGTGTCGACATGACGATGCCAAGCCCGGTCTGGGACAGGCTGGACGACGCCCTGACATCAGAGGATCACCCCCAATTCCGCTTTCGCCGCTTTGCCGATATGATGGGGCTGCATCCCAGCCAGATCAGCGCCTGGACGGCCGAGCAACCGCCTAGCCCAGAACGTAATCGCGTGATCTCTTTGGCATTGCGGCCCGCCCCGGTGACAGACCAGTGGCTGGTCGAGGGGCAAGACCTGCCCCCCCTGCCCCAGGCCCTGCGCGACTTGACGTTGATCGAGGCCAAGACCCCACGGCAAGAAGCGCTGGCGCTGGCGCTGATCTTGCGGCAGGCGGCTAACTCTGGGCGCAAAGCCGCATTGATTTCGCCCGACCGATCGCTGACCCGTCAGGTGACGGCGGCCTTGGCGCGTTGGGGTGTGTTGCCTGATGACAGTGCCGGGGTGCCCTTGAACCAATCCCCTCCGGGCCGGTTCCTGCGCCAGATCACCCGGCTTTTTTGCCAGCGTCTTGCATCAGACCGGTTGTTGGCCCTGTTGAAACACCCGTTGACCGCCTCGGCCATCGCGCGGGGGGATCATCTGTTGCTGACCCGCAATCTGGAACTGCGGTTGCGCAGCAAGGGGCCGGTCTTTCCAACCGGCGCCGATCTGCTGGCTTGGGGCGGCAGCCAAAAGGGCGACCTGGCCTTGGGTTGGGCCACAGCCTTGGCCGGTGCGATTGATGGCCTGGCAACGACGGGGCGTCTGCCTTTGGCCGCTCATGTGCGCCGATTGCGCCAAATGGCCGAACGGCTGGCCCGTGGCCCTGCTGCCGAAGGAACCGGCGGCCTGTGGGACAAAGCCGCTGGCAAAGAGGCCCAAGCCTTTCTGACAGAGTTGGAGACCGAGGCCGAGCATGGGGGTGATCTGACGGCGGGCGAATTCCGTGATCTCTTTGATGATCTGATTTCAAGCCGCGAGGTGCGCGATGCCGTGGTGGCCCACCCCACGATCAGCATCTGGGGAACGATCGAGGCCCGCGTGCAAGGCGCGGATCTGGTTCTGTTGGCGGGGCTGAATGACGGCATCTGGCCTGCCCTGCCACCCGCCGACCCTTGGCTGAACCGCAAAATGCGCCAACAAGCCGGGTTGTTGCTGCCTGAACGCCGGATCGGCCTTGCAGCCCATGATTTCCAACAGGCCATTGCGGCGCCTGAGGTTGTGCTGTCGCGCGCCCTGCGCAACGCCGAAGCCGAGACAGTGCCCTCGCGCTGGGTGAACCGGTTGGTCAATCTGGTGTCGGGGCTGCCCGACCGACAGGGGCCGCAGGCCTTGGCAGAGATGCGCGCACGCGGCCAGACCTGGCTGAATTGGGCGTCCGCCGTGGATCGGCCGCAGCGCAACCCCGGCCCAGCCCTGCGCCCCGCCAAACGTCCGGCCCCACGCCCCCCGGTGGCGCATCGGCCCAAAGAACTGTCATTGACGCGGGTCGAACTGCTGATCCGCGACCCCTATGCCATCTATGCCAGCAAGATCCTGCGGCTGGACCCGATGAACAGCCTGAAACCGATGCCCGAGGCGCGCGACCGGGGTATCGTTATTCACGAGGTTCTGGAACGCTTTGTTCGCGACCGCCCCGAAGGCGAAACCCGCGATGCGGCGCGCACACGTCTTTTGGCGCTGACCCAGGACGTTCTGGCCGCCGAAGTGCCTTGGCCCGCCGAGCGGATCTTGTGGGCGGCGCGCATGCGGCGCGCGGCAGATCACTTCCTTGATGTCGATGCAGACCAAGGCGGCACCACCCTGCGGCTGGAGACAAAGGGTGAGCTGATCTTGCAAGAGCTTGGCTTTCGCCTGTTCGGCACGCCTGACCGGATCGACCGGCTAGAGGACGGCACGCTGCATCTGATGGATTACAAGACCGGCACGCCACCCTCTGCCGCACAGATTGCCTCTTACGCCAAGCAGTTGCACCTTGCCGCCCTTTTGGCCGAGGCAGGTGGATTTGGTGGTCTTGGCCCGCAGACCGTTTCACGGATCAGCTATATCGGGTTGGCGGGTGACGGAAAGCTGACCAGCATGCCCGTTACCGAGGCAAGCCTGACCGAAACGCGTGACGGGCTGATGCGGCTGATCCGATCTTACATGACGCATGGGCAGGGATATATCGCGCGGCGGGCAGTGCAGACCGAGCAGAGCAAAGGCGATTTCGACCATCTGGCCCGGTTTGGCGAATGGGAAATGACCGATGCCTCAGTGCCCGAAGATGTTGGGCCCGAAGATGTTGGGCCCGAAAATCTTGGGGGTGACCTATGACACAGCTGCATGACGCAAGCCTTGCCCAGATCGCCGCCGCCCGGCCCGATGTTTCAACCTGGCTGTCGGCCAATGCCGGATCAGGCAAGACCCGCGTTCTGACCGACCGGGTGGCGCGCTTGCTGCTGAATGGTGTGCAACCTCAGCACATTCTGTGCCTGACCTATACCAAGGCCGCCGCGACCGAGATGCAGAACCGCCTGTTCAAGCGGTTGGGCGTCTGGGCGATGAAACCAGATGCAGCCCTGCGCGAAGATCTGGCCGAGTTGGGCGAAGGCGCGGATTTGTCGCCCGACCGGCTGGCCTTGGCCCGGCAGTTGTTTGCCCGCGCCATTGAAACGCCGGGGGGTTTGCGCATTCAGACCATCCATTCGTTCTGCGCCACGCTGTTGCGCCGCTACCCGCTTGAGGCCGGCGTTTCCCCCGGCTTTGCCGAGATGGATGATCGCACCGCCCGCGCGCTGCGCGATGACATTTTGCAAGACATGGCCGACCGACTGGCCCCTGATGCCGTGGCCGAAATTGCCAGCCTCTACCCCGCCGAGGGGATCGAGTCGCTGGTGGTCGAAATCTGCAGCAATGCGCCTGCCTTTGCCGAACCGTTATCGCGCGATCAGGCCTTTGCCCGCTTTGGTCTGCCCCCAGATGACAGTCCTGCGCATCTTTTGGCCGATGTCTTTCTGGGGGCTGAAGCCGACCTGTTGGCCCGGGTATCGCTGGTGCTGGAGGGTGGCAGCAGTTCTGACCAGAAGCACGCGGCCCGGTTTCGCGCACTAGATCTGACATCCCCCGATGAACGTGCCCTGCAAGAGCTGGAGTCGATGCTGTTGTTTGGCGAAAGCGCCAAGGCCGGGCCCTATGCGGCCAAGATCGACGCTTATTCCAGCAAGGCTGTGCGTCAGGCCATGGGTGACGATCTTGATCGACTTCATCAATTGATGATGCGCGTCGAATCTGCCCGCCCCCGACGTTTGGGGATTCAGGCCGCCCAGCACATGCTGACGCTGCACCGCTTTGCCCGCCTGTTTCTGGCCGAATATGAATCGCGCAAAGCAGCACAGGGCCTGCTGGATTTCGACGATCTGATCCGCCGGGCCGGGCGGTTGTTGAATGATCCTGCCCTTGCGGCTTGGGTCTTGTTCCGGCTGGATGGGGGCATCGACCATATTCTGGTGGATGAGGCGCAAGACACCTCTCCCCAGCAATGGGAGGTGGTCGAGAGGCTGGCTGCCGAGTTCACCGCTGGCGCCGGGGCGAGGGCCGAGGCGCGCACCCTGTTCGTGGTGGGCGACAAAAAGCAGTCGATCTATTCATTTCAGGGCGCTGATCTTTCTGCCTTTGATGCCAAGCACGGCGATTTCGGCGCAAAATTCGCCGAGGTGGGCCAGCCGATGCAGGATCGGTCGCTCGACTACAGCTTTCGTTCGGCGCGCGCGGTTTTGCAGGTGGTGGATGCCACCTTTGGCGATGCCTTCCCGTCGGCCCTTGGGGCGGCGCCCCGCCACCTGGCCTTTTTCGATGCCCTGCCCGGTCGGGTTGATCTGTGGCCATTGATTCCCAAGGCCGACAAGACCAAGGATGAAAATGGCTGGGACCCGGTTGATCTGATATCGGAAGATCACCATTCCGTGCAGTTGGCACAGCAGATTGCCGACGAAATCAAGGCGATGGTCGATAGCGGAGTGCAGATTGTCGACGAACGCCAGCAAACCCGGCCCGTGCGCTATGGCGATTTCCTGATCTTGGTGCAGCGGCGGGCGGAACTGTTTTCGCAGATCATCCGGGCCTGCAAACAGCGCGGCTTGGCAATTGCCGGGGCTGACAGGTTAAAGCTGGGCGAAGAACTGGCGGTCAAGGATTTGAAGGCGCTTTTGGCCTTTCTGGCCACGCCTGAAGATGACCTGTCGCTGGCCACGGCCCTGCGCTCGCCCCTGTTTGGCTGGACAGAAGATCAGCTTTACCGGCTGGCGCGCCCCCGCAAAGGCTTTTTATGGGAGGCGTTGCGCAGCAGTGCCGAGGCCGAGACCTTGGCCGTTTTGAACGATCTGCGCAACACGACCGATTTCTTGCGCCCCTATGAGTTGCTGGAGCGCGTTCTGACCCAGCACAATGGACGCGAGCGGTTGCTGACGCGTCTTGGCCCCGAGGCCGAAGATGGCATTGATGAATTGCTGACACAGGCCCTTGTCTACGAGCAAACCGATGTGCCCAGTCTGACCGGCTTTCTGGTCTGGCTGGAGGGTGATGAGGTTGAGGTCAAACGCCAGTTGGGCGGCGAGGGCGACAGCATCCGCGTTATGACGGTGCATGGCGCCAAGGGGCTAGAGGCGAATATCGTCATACTGCCCGATACCACAGACCGCGCCAATCGCGACCGCGCCCAGGTCTATCTGGCCGAAGATCGCATGGCGCTGTGGAAGCCATCGGGTGACCAAAAGCCCGATGAGATTGCCACGATTGCACAGGCCCGCAAGCAAAAGACCCATGAAGAAAGCCTGCGCCTGTTGTATGTGGCGCTGACACGGGCGCGCAGTTGGCTGATCGTGGCCGGGGCGGGTGATGCAAAGACAGACACCAGCAAAGGCGCAAAGCCACGGGCCGAATGGTGCTGGTATTTGCAGGTGCAGGCCGGGTTGCAGGCGCTGGGCGGCGGGGCCTTGCCCGGCGGGCGGGTGCGGCATGAAACCGGTGTCTGGCCCGGATTGGGCGAAAAGGCGGATGATACCACGGACTTGGTGGCCCTGCCCGACTGGGCGACGGGGCCTGCGCCCGATCTGCCGCGCGATTTGCCATCGCTGTCCCCGTCGGATCTGGGGGGCGCCAAGGCCCTGCCGGGAGAGGGGGATGAAGGCGAGATTGCCAAGGCACGGGGAACGGCGCTGCACAGTTTGCTGGAACATCTGCCCGCCACCGACCCGGCAATTTGGGCCGATGTGGCCCGTTCGGTCACGCCTGAAGGCATGGACAGCGCCGCCCTGCTGGCCGAGGCCGCGGGGGTGCTGGCCGACACCACCTTGGCGCCGCTGTTTCACCCCGACAGTCTGGCCGAAGTTGCGGTAACGGGGCAGTGGAACGGGCGTCGGGTCGTGGGCGCGATTGACCGGCTGTTGGTGATGCCAGATCGCGTGCTGGCGGTGGATTTCAAATCAAACCGGGTCGTGCCCGACCATCCACATCAGGTACCCGAAGGCATTTTGCGGCAAATGGCGGCCTATGCCCATGTTTTGCAACAGATTTATCCGGGCAAGGCCATTGAAACAGCCATTCTTTGGACCGCAACACCCAAACTGATGCGGCTTGATCCCGATATCGTGACTGCGGCCTTGGGGCGCGCCACTATATCTTGACCTCTGCCATTCAGGGGCCTAGCGTCTGCCCCCAACAATTCCTGTCAGGAGATATGATCATGGGCGCTGCGACCATCGCTGTCACCGATGCCACATTTGAAGCCGAAGTTCGCAAGTCGGACATTCCGGTTGTGGTGGATTTCTGGGCCGAATGGTGTGGCCCTTGCCGTCAGATCGGCCCCGCTCTTGAAGAGCTGGCCAGCGAATATGCGGGCAAGGTCAAGATCGTGAAGGTCAATGTTGACGAAAACCCCGACAGCCCGGCGCAACTGGGTGTGCGCGGCATTCCGGCGCTGTTCCTGTTCAAGGATGGTCAGGTTGTGTCGAACAAGATGGGCGCGGCCCCAAAGGCGGCGCTGGCAAACTGGATCCAATCCTCGATCTGAGATCGGGATCTAACCACTGGAAATATAGGGAAAACCGGGTCTGATGGCCCGGTTTTTTCGTAAAAGTCCAGTACAGATCGGAATCTGACTCAAGCCTCTCTTGCCCAGTGCTCAAGTGCCCGCATTGCGCGCGCCTGGGGCTGTGGATCGGTCAGCTTTTCTGCCAAAGCCAGCAGTTGCTGACCGATAAAAAACGGCAAGATTGTCTGCACCTCGTCTTGCGGCAACAGGGGCGCTGTCAGCATCGCCGTCAGATCAGCTTTGGCAATTCCGTGGTACAGCGGGCCTGGGGTTGGGCTGGTCAGGTGCAGCCAGACCAAAAATCGCGCGAGATCACGCGCCAGTGGCAACCAAGCCTGTCCTTGCACATCGATTCCGATGATCTGGCCATCGCGCCACATGGCATTCACAGGCACGAAATCGCCATGGGTGGCGGCACGGGTAAAGCTGGCCCCCTGCAAGGCGCGGGCCCGGTGTGAAAACGCCATGGCAACGCGATGCCCCAGCGCGCCGCCCAAGCTGGGCTGGGGCAGATCTGCGATCCAACGACGGGGGCGGAACTTTTCGATGCGGTGGCGCGGCCCGATATAACTGGCCAGCCATTCGCCCGCCTGCGCAATCAGGGCCGGGCGCTGGGCGCCTGCCTCGGCAAGTGCAGCCGACAGCCGCATGTCGCCGGCATGTTCCAACACTGCAACGCCCAGATCGGGCAAAACCCGCAGCACGCGGTTGATCGCATGGCGCGTGCCCTGCATCTGGGTGGAAACCAATTCAAGTTCATCCTGCATACGGGCCAGGGTGGCCTCGGCATCTTGGAAAAACTGTTTCAAGATGACGGGCTGGCCTGCCATCTGGCCCAGAAACACCGCGCTTTCAGGTTTCAGCGACAGGCACCGGATCAACGCGAGATCGGCGCCCAGCGCGTCACCCAATTCAGCCAAGGCGGCGGCTTTGGTGGGGGGCGCTGCCATCATAGCGGCCAGCCACAACGGCGCAAAGTGGTGGCGATGCGCGCCTCGACCTCGGGGCGGCCGGCGTTGATCGACATGACCTGCCAGAACCAGAACAGATAACGATCATAACAGGGCCGATGCCGCGGCAATTCCGCCAAAGCAGCGACAGGGTCGGCATCGGCGCGCAGGGCAATGTGGTGAAAGTCGATATCGGCAAACAGGATCGCCGGTTTGTGCAGAAGAAAGCCGTTGAAAGCGACCGACGAATTTTGCGTGATGACCGCATCGCAGCCGGGCAGGTAGTGGTCCATGCCACCTGTCGTGACCGTCAGGCGCGGAAAGCGGGCCGCCAGTGCCGCAAGGGCAGCATGATCTTGCGGGCCATAGCTTTCACGCGGATGAAGCGTGGCAATAACGGGCCGCGGATCAGCCTCTAGCACCGCGCGGATCATCTGGACAGGCGCGCAGGTCTGAAAGCTGCGGTGCTGGGTCAGGCGGCCTTGCAAGGGAATGTATAGAAAGCCCTGGCCCCGGGTGCTGGGCTGGGCGCTGTTGAACAGCTTTTTCCGCCAAAAGCGGGCAAAACTGGTGGCCTGATCGAAATCGATCTGATCGGGGTCGAAAACGCTGCCGGCCACATGCCAATTCCAACGCTGCTCGCTGCGCTCGATCGCCCAGAACGGATAGTGATAGACACGCCGGAAAACGAGGCCGTTCAGGCCAACCGGCGGGCGCATATGGGTAAGGGTATAGCCCCCCTCGGCCTCAGCGCGCCGCAGGGTTGCGTCATCATCGAGGCAGAACTCGGTCGTAAAGCCGTTGGCCGCCATGACAGATACGACTTTTCCGATGAAATTATGACCTCCGGCCGCCGCACTGGCGCGCAGGCCGGACTCAAGAAAGATGCGCAGGTGTCGCAGCGGTGCCATGGCAAATCGGTAGCAGGGCGCGTTGCCCCCGGCAAGCCGACGGGTTGTTCGGGCGGGGCCACAGGTCCATATAGGGGGCAGGCACGGAGGATGTGTGATGGCGGAAGACAAGTTTCCCGGTTGGCATGGCACCACGATTATCGGGGTGCGGCGCGGGGGCGAGGTTGTGGTGGCCGGTGATGGGCAAGTCAGCCTGGGGCAAACCGTGATCAAGGGCACTGCCCGCAAAGTGCGGCGGATCAGGCCAGGCGGGCATGATGTGGTCTGCGGCTTTGCCGGATCAACGGCAGATGCCTTTACCCTGCTGGAACGGCTGGAAAAGAAGCTAGAGGCCGCACCGGGGCAGTTGGCGCGGGCCTGTGTTGATCTGGCAAAGGATTGGCGGATGGACAAATATCTGCGCAACCTTGAGGCCATGCTGATCGTGACCGATGGCCGCGATCTGTTCGTGCTGACTGGCGCGGGCGATGTGCTAGAGCCCGAAAATGACGTTGCGGCGATCGGATCGGGCGGAAATTACGCCTTGGCGGCAGCCCGTGGGTTGATGACCACAGAGCTGGATGCCGAATCCGTGGCCCGCAAGGCAATGGCAATTGCAGCCGACATCTGTGTTTACACCAATGGCAATCTGACGGTCGAAAAGATTTCAGCACCATGATCGAAGACAAGGATCTGCGGGCCGCCGTGCAGCGCGGCCTGATCACCGAAGCGCAGGCCGCAGGGCTGGCTGCCTTGGCCGATGCGCGGATGCAGGCAAGAGAACGGGTCGAACCCGGGGAAGAACCCTTTGTCCTGTTCAAAGGCTTTAACGAGATTTTCATCGTGATTGGCCTGACAATCCTGTTCACAGGCTGGATGGGTGTCAGCATTCTGCTGGGGGCCGAGTTCATTTCCCCCATTGGTGCCGATACGGTGCTGATTGCCCTGGGCACCTTGGCCGGACTTTGGCTGACGCAGCGCTATTTCACCATCACGCGGCGGATGATTGCGCCCTCTATCGCTTTGGCGATCATGTTCGCCGTGACGGCGGGCTTGTTGGGCAGGGCCTTGGCCGATCTGGCGGGTTTGCACGGCTTTGCCGCGCTAGTGGTGCATTGGGCGGTGATTGCAGCAGTCATGGTGGGGCATTACCGGGTGTTCCGGGTGCCCTTTGATGCCGCCATCATCGCCGGGTCTGTCTTTGCGGCGCTTTGGTCGATACTGGCCGGGCGCGGGGTTATTCCCGGCGATACGCTTGGGCTGTTGCATCTGTCGAAAGAAGGCCCCGTGGCGGCGCTGTCTTTTGCCTTTGGGCTGGCCTGCTTTGCATTGGCGATGCGCTTTGACATGAGCGACCCGCACCGGGTTTCAACACGCTCGACCACTGGTTTCTGGCTGCATGTGATGGCCGCGCCCGCCATCATCAACACCATTGCCCTGCGGCTGCTGGATCATGGGCAGGCCGGTCAACTGGCGCTGCTGGCGGTTTTGTTGGCCTTGGCGGTGGTGGCCATCGTGATCGACCGGCGGTCGTTTCTTGTGTCGGGGGCCGGCTATGCAATCTGGCTGATCTTCACATTGTTTGACGGATCTGCCCTTGTTGTCGTCTTTCTTGGCCTTGGGCTGGTTCTGCTGGGTGCCCAGTGGGACAGGCTGCGCAACGCCATCATGAATGCCTTGCCCAATTTCGCCGGCAAGGATCGTCTTCCCCCATATGGACACAAAGCATGACCGACCTGACCCCGCGTGAAATTGTATCCGAGCTTGACCGTTTCATCATCGGACAAGCCGAGGCGAAACGGGCCGTGGCCGTGGCGTTGCGTAACCGTTGGCGGCGCAAGCAACTGGGCGACGATCTTCGGGATGAGGTGTATCCCAAGAACATTCTGATGATTGGGCCAACCGGGGTGGGCAAGACCGAAATCAGCCGCCGTCTGGCCAAGCTGGCAAAGGCGCCGTTTCTGAAAGTTGAGGCGACGAAATTCACCGAAGTGGGGTATGTTGGCCGCGATGTCGAAAGCATCATTCGCGATCTGGTAGATGCGGCAATGATCGAAGTGCGCGAACGGATGCGCGACGAGGTGAAGGCCCGCGCACAAAAGGCGGCCGAAGACCGGGTGATCGAGGCTTTGGCTGGCAAGGACGCGCGCGAGCAAACGCGCGACCTGTTTCGCGGCAAGCTGCGCCGGGGCGAATTGGACGACACGGTGATCGAGTTGGAATTGCAAGATACCAGCAGCCCGATGCCGATGATGGGCGGCGGCAATGGCATGGAAATGCAGATGCAGGGCCTGCAAGATCTGTTCAAGGCCTTTGGCGGGCGAACTGTGCGAAAAAAGGTGACTGTGGCCGAAAGCTATGATCTGCTGATCGGGCAAGAGGCCGACAAACTGCTGGATGATGACACGATCAAGCAGACTGCCCTGGCCGCAGTGCAAGACAGTGGCATCGTGTTTCTGGACGAAATCGACAAGATCTGCGCCCGCGCCGATGCCCGTGGCGCAGATGTCAGCCGCGAAGGCGTGCAGCGCGATCTGCTGCCACTGATCGAAGGCACAACGGTTTCAACCAAATATGGCTCGGTGAAAACCGATCATATCCTGTTCATCGCCAGCGGCGCGTTTCATGTGGCAAAACCGTCGGATCTGTTGCCGGAATTGCAGGGCCGCCTGCCCATTCGCGTTGAATTGCGCGCGCTGACCGAAGGCGATTTCATTCGCATCCTGACGGAAACCGACAATGCACTGACGCGCCAATACAGGGCGCTGATGGCGACAGAGCAGGTGACGGTTGATTTCACCCCCGATGGCATCGAAGCTCTAGCGCGGATTGCCGCCGATGTGAATGGCTCGGTTGAAAACATTGGGGCACGGCGGCTTTACACCGTTCTGGAGCGGGTCTTCGAGGAGCTGAGCTTTACCGCCCCCGACCGCGCCGGCGAGGTGGTGACCGTGGATGCCGACTTTGTCGAGAAGAACCTTGGCCAGCTTTCCCGATCTGCCGATCTGTCGCGCTATGTGCTGTAAGGGGTTTTGAAGCGAGGCCATCTCTGTCAAAACCAAGAGAGATTGCGGGGGCGGGGCGCGATGCGGCGAGTTCATCTTATCCTAGTGATCACGCTGCTGACGGCCTGCACCCCGCGCGGCGCCATCGTCATGGCGCCCGAAGCCGCAGCCATCGGCACAGTGCACCCGGTCTATATCGGCACCACGCGCGGGCGATCCGCTGATGGCAGCTTTGATGGCCATCGGGCAGACCATCTGTCCTTTGCGCGCTATGACATCTCGGTCCCCCCAGATCGGCAGCCTGGCGAAATCGCCTGGCCGCCCCGGTCGGGCAAGGCAGACCCGCAAAAGCAGTTCGTAACGACGCGCGTGGCCGATTTCCCCGCCCGCGCTGCCTTTCGCGCCGATCTGGCGCAAGATCTGGCGCGCAACCAGGGCGAGGCGCTGATCTTTGTCCACGGCTTCAACAACACATTTGCCGAAGGCACCTATCGCATTGCGCAAATGGCGCATGATCTGCAATTGCCGGGCGCCGTTGTTCATTATTCGTGGCCGTCGGCTGCAGAACCGCTGGGCTATGCCCATGATCGCGACTCGGCCCTGTTTGCCCGCGATGGGTTGGAACAGCTGATGCAAGAAATCACCGCAGCCGGGGCGCGGCGTATCATCATCGTTTCCCACTCTATGGGCAGTGCGCTGACCATGGAAACCCTGCGCCAACTGGCCATCCGCGGATCAGACCGTGTGCTGAACCGCGTCAAGGGAGTGGTGCTGATTTCCCCCGATATCGATGTGGATGTGTTCCGGGCCCAGGCTCTGGCGATCGACAAGCTGCCGCAGCCCTTTGTGGTCTTCACCTCACGCCGCGACCGGGTGCTGCAACTTTCGGCACGGCTGTCAGGGCAGACCAGCCGGCTGGGCACCTTGACTGACCTGTCGCAGGTGGCAGATCTTCCGGTCACCTTTCTGGACACGGCCGCCTTTGCCAAAGGGGCTGGCCATTTTGATGTGGGCGACTCCCCCGCCCTGTTGGCCTTGTTGCAGCAGATTGCCTCGGTCGATGCCGCATTGATCGCTGATCGCGCCGCCCGCACGGGTCTGTTGCCGGGCGCAGTGCTGACCGTGCAAAACGCCACACAAATCATTCTGCGCCCTGTGGCCGATGTGGGCACCGCACGCTGACCCCAGTGTCAGCCCATGATTTCCACCGGGGATGGCGCGCTGCCACACCGCGGCCCTGCCAAGCGGGCGGCGGCTTTAGAAAGCCTGATCAGCGCAATTTCCTGAGGTAAACATAATAGGCGCCCGATCCACCATGTTTCAGATGCGCCTCTGAAATCTGTAACACTGACGGGCCAACAGGGGGCAAGCGCAGCCATTGCGGCACCTGATGGCGCAGCGCGCCCACGCGTTGGGGAATGGGGCCATGATCGGCCTTCAGTTTGCCCTTGCCCGTAATCACCAGCACCAGACGCAGGCCCATGGACTGTGCGTTCAGGATAAAGCCGATCAGTTCGGGATGCGCCTCGGCCAAGGTCATGCCGTGCAGATCGATGCGGGCCTCTGGCACCAGTTTGCCACGGGTCATCTTGCCATAGGCTTTGGCATCCATCTGCACCGGAGCGGCGGCCAGCGTTTGCCTGATCGTGGGGGCAAGGTCATGAGCGGGCTTGCCGCGGGTCTTTTCACCCAGACGAAAGGGCGGCAGCACGGGGCGCTGCGCTGGCTCTTTCGGATGAAACGGGTTTGGCGCCACGGGTGGGGTGTCGGCCTCTCCGGGCAGGATCATGCGTTCAGGCGCGTGCATGGGCCGGGCCGTCCGGGCGACGGCTTGCCAGATTTCCTCTTCTTCAGGACGTAACTTGCGATGACGCGCCATCAGCCCCGTTCCTAGCTGTCGGGCAGCATAGCATAGGCCCGGTCAATAGGCAGCAGCATGACCATGCGCCCACCGTCCTTGATCCGGCCTGCCGCCTCACCCGCATCCCAGCCTGTGCCGTAAAAGATATCGGCGCGCTGCGGGCCCTTTATGGCGCCGCCCGTATCTTGCGCCACCATAAGACGGCGGATCGGGTCGCGGCCGTCTTTCTCAATCCAGACTGGTGCGCCAAGCGGGGTAAAGGCCGGGTCAATGGCAACCGAACGCAATGTGGTGATCGACCGGCCCATGGCGCCGATGGGGCCACTTTCGGCAGGAAGATCGGCCAATTTGCGGAAAAACACGAACGACGGGTTGGAATTCAACAACTCTCGCCCCGCAGCAGGGTTGGCGCGCACCCAGGCCTTGATATCTTGCGCCGACACATCCGACATGGACGCCCCACGGCGCAGCAGTTCTTGACCGATAGAGCGATAGGGATGGCCGTTCTTGCCTCCATAGCCCACCCGAATGATCCGGCCATCGGGCAAACGAATACGGCCCGAGCCTTGGACTTGCAGAAAATAAACCTCGACCGGATCATCCAGCCAGACAAGTTCCAACCCACGCCCGCGCAAGATGCCGCCCTCGATCACCGAGCGAGGATGCCAAAGCTGGTCTTCCGTCAGTTCAGGCGGTTTGGCGTAAAGCGGATAGGCAAAGCGGGGCGTCCGGGTCAAGGAACCCGCAAGTTCGGGTTCATAATAGCCCGTGAACAATGCCGGGGGCGTGCCGACAACCACCGGACGAAAGAACAGTTCAAAGAATTGCCGGGCCGCGGCATCACTGCCCACAGCATCTGCTGCCAGGGCGCACAGGGGCCGCCAATCGGCCGTGTCCAGCTGATCGCAGGTGGTGCGAAAGGTGGTCAAGGCCGCGCGGTGATCGTCACTGTCCCAGCCTTGAAGATCGGCAAAGCTGAGGACTTGGGCAGGAACAGGAACGGCGGCCATCAAGGCCGCCGCAAGGGCAAGGGCGGGGAAAGTGACTGCGCGCACGCCCCCTGCCCCATCATTCGCCGGTTGCGACCAGTTGCCAGTTCGGATCTGCGGCACCCATGGTCCGCCCAAAGGTCCAGACGTCGCGCTGACGCTTGATCTCTTTTTCCGACCCTTCGATGATTTCACCCGCCTTGTTCCGCACGGCCGAGGTAAGTTCACCCACATAGCGCACCGTGACTTCGGCACGCTTGGTGTCGCGATCAAAGGTGGCCTCGACCAGGGACAGCTCTTTCAGGCCGATGAACTTGGCCGAGATCGTCAGACCCTGTTCTTCGCGGGCATTGATCACCTGCACAAAGGCGGCTTCGATTTCATCATCCAGAAATTCGCGGATTTCGTCGATTTCACCGCGCTCGAACGCCATCAGGATCATCTCATAGGCGCCGCGCGCGCCTTGCAAAAAGGTATTCACCGAAAAACCCGGCTCGACCAGTTTCATGGCAGCCAGTGCCTTGGCGGTTTCAGATCCATCGGGGGCGTGATCAGTGATATCACGATCAGGGCCGCCGTCGATCACCTCAAAGTCACGGCGCGCGCGGGGGCGGACATCTTCAAGCGGGACCGGGGGTTTTTCAAAACCATCGCGGGTGCCCAGCACCGAACGCAATTTCAGGATCAGAAAGATCGCGACCCCGGCAAGGACCAGAAGCTGGATCAAGGAAGAGTTCATCGAGAACCTCAATATTGCGCCTGACGGGGTTCCGCCCGGCAAAGGGGTTGGTAACTTGGACCATCGAACCTTATGTAGGGCTGAGGGTGGGGCCTGTAAACCTGATGCCCCACGTTTCCCACCTTTAGGAGGTGATCATGTGGCTTTTTGCCCTGTTCTTGATTGTTCCGCTGATTGAAATCAGCCTGTTCATCACCGTTGGCGGCTGGCTGACGCTGTGGCCAACGCTGGCACTGGTGCTGCTGACAGGCATCATCGGAACAGCCTTGATGCGTTGGCAGGGCATGCGGGTCTTGGCGGAATTGCGTGGCGATATGGGGCAATTGCAAAACCCCCTTTCGCCCTTGGCCCATGGGGCACTGATCGTTGTGGCTGGGCTGCTGTTGCTGACGCCGGGCTTTTTTACCGATACCATCGGTTTTTTGCTGATGGTGCCCGCCATTCGTGCCGCCGTGATTGGCTGGGTGGGTGAAAGGGTAAAGATTCAAACCTTTGGCATGGCTGACGATCTGGGCATGGAAGACCGCCCCACTGGGCCGCGAACCGGCCAAGGCACGGTGATTGATGGCGAGTTTTATGAGATGGACGAAACGCCCCCGCGAAATCGGCCATCATCCGGGCCGTCAGGCTGGACGCGGCATTGAGGCCAGCGGGAACTCCTGCTAGGAACACGTCCGAAGTTATTTCAGGGAGAGACCCAATGGCCGAGGAAAATGGGACGACGCCGCAGGCCCAGCCGCAGGTGAAGATGAACGTGCTTGCCCAGTTTATTCGGGACATGTCGTTTGAGAACATGGTAGCCCAAAAGGGGTTGACCGGTGGCGAGGTGCAGCCTGACATCCAGGTCGCGGTTAGCCTTGACGCGCGCAAGCGGTCGCAGGACCATCAGTTTGAGGTGATTCAAAAATTCAAAGTCACCTCGAAGAACAAAGCCAATGGCGAAATGTTGTTTCTGCTGGAGGTGGATTACGGCGGTATCTTCCATGTAGAGGGCGTGCCGGAAGAGCAACTGCATCCTTTTTTGCTGATCGAATGCCCGCGTCTGTTGTTCCCCTTTATCCGCCGCATCATCAGTGATGTGACGCGCGACGGTGGTTTCCCGCCGTTGAATGTGGATACGGTGGATTACCTGTCACTGTATCGGCAGGAACTGGCCCGCCGTCAGCAGGCGCAAGCGGCCCAAGCCCAGCCGAACTGATGCGGGCGTAAGACAGAAAGGGCCGGTCCGCATGAGGCCGGCCTTTTTCTATTGACGCTTGGCCCAAAAGGCGGCGTCCCCCAGTTTTGCCACAAGGGTGGCATGCGCCTGCTGTTCATCCGTGGTGATACGGGGCGGCAGGGGGGTGGGGCGCGGGCGCGGCCGCCAATCAGAAGCTTGCGCCTGACCAGGGCGGTTTTGACTGACGGGGGCCGACGACAAAACCAGGTCAGGCTGACGGCCGCCAATCAGCTCTAGATAAACCTCGGCCAGAATTTCAGAATCGAGCAAGGCCCCGTGTTTTTCGCGGGCAGAGTTATCAACCCCAAAACGGCGGCAGAGGGCATCGAGCGAGGCTGGCGAGCCAGGAAACCGGCTGCGCGCCATCATCAGTGTGTCAACGGCCCGATTGTTGGGCAGGCCCGGCAGGCCCGCCCATTGCAGTTCGGCGTTCAGAAATTTCATATCAAACGCGGCGTTATGAATGACCAGTTTGGCATCGCCGATGAAATCAAGAAAGGCTTGCCCGATGGCTTTGAACAGCGGCTTGTCGCGCAGGGTGACAGACCCCGGCTTGGGCTCTCCGGGTGGTTCCAAGAGATCGGGGCCAATGCCATGCACCTCAAACGCCTCTTTTGGCATGCTGCGCTGAGGGTTGATATATTGATGATAGGTGCGGCCGGTCGGGAGGTGATTAAGCAGCTCTATCGCGCCGATTTCGACGATGCGGTGGCCTTCGGACGGTTCAAAGCCGGTGGTTTCAGTATCAAGGACGATTTCACGCATGGTTTTGCCTGATATGGGCGATCAGCGCTGTCACATAAGCGCGGGTCTGATCAAGAGACAAGGTTTCGACGATATGGCTGGCACGGGCCCGCTTTTTGGCATCGGGCATCTGGCGTGACACGATCAGATCGAACTGGGCGGGCGTCATGCCGGGGCGGGCAAGGACACGGGCGCGCTGCAAGGCGGGCGGGGCTGTGACCAAGAGGGTCGCATCCATCTGCGCCTCGGTGCCCTTTTCGAACAGCAAAGGAATGTCGAAAACCGCAATGTCAGAGCCTGTTTTGGCGGCAAAGGCCTCACGATCCTGCGCGACCAATGGGTGAACGATCGCTTCGATGGCGGGCAGGGCTGTGGCGTCGGTGGCGATCCAGTCTTTCAACGCAGGTCGGCTGATCCCTTGCGGTGTCGCCGCCTTGGGGCAAAGCGCAGCAATGGCCGCGAAGGCCGCGCCATCCCGCGCGTAAAGACGGTGCACAGCAGCATCGGCATCCCAGACGGCAAGCCCGTGATCGGCGAACATGGCGGCCGTTGTGCTTTTGCCCATACCGATGGAACCGGTCAGGCCCAGGCGAAAGGCCGTCATGCGCCCAGAACCGCGCGGCGGGTTTCGTCATCAACTTCGGGGCGGATGCCAAACCATCGCTCAAATCCGGGGGCGGCCTGATGCAACAACATGCCAAGGCCATCAACGACGGTGCAGCCGGTTTCCTGCGCTTCGATCAGAAATTGGGTCATCAGGGGGCTGTAAACAAGGTCAGTGACTGTTGCACGCGGCTCAAGCCCATCAAGCGGCACACGGAAATCAGGCTTGCCCGACATTCCCAGCGAGGTGGTGTTGACCACTGTCATCGCGCCATCAAGCATATTGGCGGCCTGCACCCATTCGCTGACCACCACCTTTGCGCCGAAATCAGACCGGATCGCCTCGGCCCTGGGGCGGGTGCGGTTGGCGATACGAACCTCGGGTGCGCCAACCTCGATCAGGGCTGCCACAACAGCGCGGGCCGCACCGCCCGCCCCAAAAACCGTAGCCGGGCCAGAGGTGGGATCCCAATTCGGTGCGTTTTGCCGCAGATTGGCAATAAAGCCCGCACCATCGGTGTTGTCGGCATGAATCCGGCCATCCTTGCGGAAGATCAGGGTATTGGCAGCACCGATCAGCGCGGCACGGTCTGTAATGATGTCCGCGATCCGCAGAATTTCTTCCTTGTGCGGAATGGTGATGTTGACGCCCACAAAGCCCATCCGCGGAAGGGTTTGCAAGACATGTGCCAGATCGGCCGGGGCAACATCCATCGGGACATAATGCCCCTTGAGCCCATAGCGCTTTAGCCAAAACCCATGAAGCGCCGGCGACCGGCTTTGTGCGATCGGGTGGCCGATAACCCCGGCCAAGGGAATACGCGGTAACTCTGCCGTCATGATGGAATAATCCCCCTTTGCCCGAGATACCCGAGGATGGGCAGCAGAGGAAGACCGAGGACCGTAAAGTAGTCACCCTCAACAGCGGAAAACAGCCGGGCACCCTCCTCCTCTAGCTTATAGGCACCAACAGAGTGACGGATGCTGTGCCAATTGCGGTTGACGTAATCCTGCATATAGGCGTCAGAAAGCGCCCGCATGGTCAGGCGCGCAGTAGAGACATGGCGCCAGATTGGTTTGCCCTGATGGTAGATGACCGCAGCTGACAGAAGTTTGTGGCTGTGCCCGCGCAATTGGCCCAACTGTTCCAACGCCTGTTCAGGGCTTTCTGGTTTGGAAAACACTTGGCCATGGGCCTCAAGCACCTGATCGCAACCCAAGACAAAGGCATCGGGATGTTTATCGGCCACCTTGCGGGCCTTCATTTCTGCCAAGGCATCGGCCAGATCCCGGGGAGTGGCACCTTCGGATTGAAGGGCCTGACGGATCATTTCTTCATCAATACGGGCGGGCATCGCCGATACTGCAACGCCTGCCGCCTGCAGCAGTTGCAGCCGGATCGACGATGTAGAGGCGAGGATCAGCGCCGGGGTGGTTGAATCGGGGAGGACTCTGTGGATATCCATATTTTGTTCACGGGCATGAAGCGGGGGCAAAAGAGGGGTCAGCAGTGGATTGTCGCAAAGGGTGCCGTGAAGTGCCGAGTTGTCAAGCAAACCGCCCGAGTTTTCCCGCTGTGGAGAGGAGAGACAAGACGTTGGGGATGGAGAGAAGGCAAGAGGTGAAGATGGGCATACCTTGGGGACAAAGATGTTTTGATCATATAACCAAGTTACTGTTTTTATTTATTAATTCAAACTTTATCCACAGATTTTCAGACTATCCACCGTGTTTTCCACAGCGTGAAACTGTGTGGATAGAGTTCGGAAAAGACGGGAAATCCTTTTTTCCACAGGGCCTACTACCACATCGACTCTTTATTTCTTTCTTCTTTATAGAAAGAGGGAAAGCAGAGAGGGCAATGAGATGAGCGGTTTTTTGGCGGACTGGTATCCTTGGATCAAATCGATGCATGTTGTGTCAGTGATCAGTTGGATGGCTGGGCTGTTCTACTTGCCAAGGCTGTATGTCTATCACGTTGAAGGCCTGAAGAAGGCGGGGGTGCTGGCGGGTTCTGAGATGGATCTGTTGTTTCAGCATCAAGAGCGGTTGTTGCTGCGGGCAATCATGAACCCGGCCATGATCTCGACTTGGCTATTCGGGCTGCTGCTTGTGATGACACCGGGGATTGTGAATTGGACGGCCCCTTGGGCATGGTTGAAGGCGGCATCTGTGCTTGGGATGACCTGGTTTCACATGTGGCTGGCAGCACGACGCAAGGAATTTCTTGCAGGCAGCAATCGCCGTGATGGGCGACACTACCGACTGATGAACGAAGTGCCGACCGTTTTGATGCTGGTGATTGTCTTCTCGGTGATCGTGAAGTTCTGATTCATTGACTTTTTACACCAAGGCGTCTATCCGGCGATCTGCAGGGCCGTCCGGCCCATGTGCTTCCCATTCCCATAGCCTGATCATCTGTGCAGTGCGCGCTGATGAACGAGGATCTTTTTGATGAACACCGAACGCCTGAACCTTGCCGATTTGAAGGCCAAGACCCCTGCTGATCTGCTGTCGATGGCAGAAGAGTGGGAGATCGAGAACGCCCCGAGCATGCGCAAGGGCGAGATGATGTTCCAGATTTTGAAGGAACACGCCGAGGAAGGGTATGAGATTGGCGGCGACGGCGTTCTGGAGGTTTTGCAGGACGGATTCGGCTTTTTGCGCAGCCCGGAAGCGAATTATCTGCCCGGCCCGGATGATATTTATGTCAGCCCCGAGATGATCAGGCAGTTCAGTCTGCGCACAGGCGATTCGATCGAAGGTGTGATTCAGGCCCCGCGCGAGAATGAGCGCTATTTCAGCCTGGTGAAGGCCACGAAGATCAACTTTGATGATCCGGAAAAGGCCAAGCATAAGGTGCACTTCGATAACCTGACACCGTTGTACCCGGATGAACGGTTGAAGATGGAGATTGAAGATCCGACGATCCGTGACCGCTCAGCCCGGATCATTGATCTGGTTTGCCCGATCGGCAAGGGCCAGCGCGCCCTGATCGTAGCGCCGCCGCGGACGGGTAAGACCGTGCTGTTGCAGAATATTGCGCATTCGGTCGCGACGAACCACCCCGAGTGTTATCTGATTGTGCTGCTGATCGATGAGCGCCCCGAAGAAGTGACCGACATGCAGCGCAGCGTGAAGGGTGAGGTTGTCTCGTCAACCTTTGACGAGCCTGCGACCCGGCACGTTGCTGTGGCTGAGATGGTGATCGAAAAGGCCAAGCGGTTGGTCGAACACAAGCGTGATGTCGTTATTTTGCTGGATTCGATCACGCGTTTGGGCCGCGCTTTCAACACTGTGGTGCCATCAAGCGGCAAGGTGCTGACGGGTGGTGTGGATGCCAATGCCTTGCAGCGACCCAAACGGTTCTTCGGGGCTGCGCGCAACATCGAAGAAGGTGGGTCGCTGACCATTATTGCTACGGCGCTGATTGATACAGGCAGCCGGATGGATGAAGTGATCTTTGAAGAATTCAAGGGCACTGGTAACAGTGAGATCGTGCTGGATCGTAAGGTTGCGGACAAGCGTGTGTTCCCTGCCATCGATATTCTGAAATCGGGCACACGCAAAGAAGACTTGCTGGTTGAAAAGATTGACCTGCAAAAGACCTATGTGTTGCGGCGGATTCTGAACCCGATGGGCACAACTGATGCGATCGAATTCTTGATTTCGAAGCTGAAGCAGACCAAGTCGAATTCAGAGTTCTTTGAATCGATGAACACCTGACCCTGAGGCACAGGCGAAAGCCTGTGAATAAGAATGCAAGATACCATCTTTGCGCTGGCCACCGCGCGCGGCAAGGCGGGGGTGGCAGTTGTTCGTGTTTCCGGGCCGCTTGCGGTTGACTCACTAACATATTTTGGCGTGGCGCCCCCTGCGCCACGTCGCGCGTCCCTGGTGACGCTGCGCGAGGGGGACGAGGTCATCGATGAGGCCTTGGTCTTGTCCTTCCCGGATGGGGCAAGCTTTACAGGTGAGCCTGTGGTTGAATACCAGGTTCACGGCAGCACGGCCGTGATCTCCAGGCTGCTTCGCCTTTTGTCCATGCAGTCTGGCCTTCGCCTTGCAGAACCGGGTGAGTTTACGCGCCGGGCTTTGGCCAATGGCAAGCTGGATTTGACGCAGGTCGAAGGGCTTGCAGATCTGATTGACGCGGAAACCGAAGCGCAAAGACGGCAAGCGCAGCGCGTGCTGTCAGGCGCGATAAGTAGAAAAGTAGAGATTTGGCGCGCAGATCTGATTCGCGCTGCGGCCTTGATTGAGGCCACAATTGATTTTGTCGATGAAGACGTGCCCGTAGATATGGTGCCTGAAGTCTTGGAACTGGTTTTAGGTCTTCGCCGGTCTTTGGAGGAGCAACGACTTGGTGCTGCGGCGGCAGAACGGATCAGAGATGGTTATGAGGTTGCAATCATCGGTGCGCCAAACGTCGGAAAATCAAGTCTTTTGAATGCTTTGGTTGGTCGAATGGCAGCGATCACCTCGGCTGTTGCAGGAACGACCCGTGACGTCATTGAGGTGCGGATGGACCTGCGCGGATTGCCAGTGACCGTGCTGGACACCGCCGGTTTGCGTGAAGCAGAAGATGAGATCGAGCGGATCGGCATTGGCTTGGCGCGTGATCGAGCCGCACAAGCGGATTTGCGTGTGTTGTTGCTAGAACCTGGACAGGAAACACCTGATGTAGAGTTGCAGCCTGAGGATCTGACTGTATTTGTGAAAGCAGATATCTTTCCTGATCGCGCAACGGTTTCAAGCCTAACCGGGCAGGGATTGCCGGCGTTGATTGAAATGATAGCGGTCCGGTTAGAAGAGAAATCAGCCAATGCCGGTGTTTTGATCCGCGAGCGCCAGAGAAAGGCTGTGGAAAAAACCTGCGAGGCTTTGGACTCGGCGCTCAATTGGTTGTATCAGGGGTCAGCAAATCTGGAACTCGCAGCGGCTGATTTGCGTCGTGCTAGACTTGAGATGGAAATGCTCTTGGGTCGCATCGACGTTGAATCCTTGTTGGACGAGATTTTTTCCAGCTTCTGCATCGGAAAGTAGGATGTTTCACGTGAAACAATTTGGGGTCATTGTTATCGGTGGTGGTCATGCAGGCGCTGAAGCTGCCGCTGCCGCTGCGCGGTCTGGGGTTTTGACTGCCTTGGTGTCGTTGAATCGAGCGGGAATTGGCATAATGTCGTGTAATCCTGCGATTGGTGGTTTGGGTAAGGGCCACCTCGTCCGTGAAATCGACGCGTTGGACGGAATTATGGGACGTGCGGCTGATCGCGCGGGTATTCAGTTCCGGATGCTGAATCGGCGAAAGGGCCCCGCAGTGCAGGGCCCTCGCACACAGGCGGACCGTGCGCTCTACAAAGCCGCAATCCAAGGTCTGTTGGCGGAAGAACCAAATCTGAGTGTTATAGAAGGCGAAGTTGTTGATCTGATTGTCGGAGGAGGTCGCGTGTCCGGCGTAGTCCTGGCCGATGGAACACAACTGCGAGCGGATGCTGTGATCATGACGGCAGGGACCTTCTTGAATGGTGTTATTCATATAGGGCAAGAGCGGCGATCGGGCGGGCGAATGGGCGATAAGCCCTCTGTTCGTTTGGCGCAGCGATTGGGTGATCTTGGATTGGAACGTGGCCGACTCAAGACTGGGACGCCGCCACGTCTTGACGGTCGGACCATTGATTGGGCTGTGTTGGATCACCAGCCAGGGGATGATGATCCGCAAGTGTTTTCTTTCATGCATCGTGCCCCTTTCGTGCGGCAGGTTTCGTGCGGCATAACCCATACGAATGAGCAAACGCATGAAATCGTGCGAAAGAACCTTTCCAAGTCAGCTATGTATGGCGGCATGATCGAGGGAGTCGGACCGAGATACTGTCCGTCGATTGAGGATAAGGTGGTTCGCTTCGCCGAGAAGAACAGCCATCAGGTGTTTCTGGAACCCGAGGGCCTTGATGATCATACGGTCTATCCTAACGGAATTTCGTCTTCGTTGCCGATTGAGGTGCAAGAAGCCTATGTTCACAGCATCAAAGGTTTGGAGCAGGTTGCTATTTTGCAACCCGCTTATGCTATCGAATATGATTACTTTGATCCGCGAGGATTGCGGCCGTCATTGGAAGTAGCCGCGCTTCCCGGCTTGTTTTTTGCCGGGCAGATTAATGGAACAACGGGCTACGAAGAGGCCGCTGCCCAAGGGTTGGTTGCCGGCCTGAACGCAGCCAGACTCTCTAAAGGCTTGGATCAAGTTCGTTTCGAACGGGAGTCTTCGTATATTGGAGTGATGGTCGATGACTTACTGACGCGTGGTGTGACAGAGCCCTATCGCATGTTCACATCACGGGCCGAGTTTCGCCTGTATCTGCGCGCCGACAACGCGGATCAGAGGTTGACGCCCTTTGGGCTCGACCTTGGTTGCGTGAGAGAGTCTCGGCAAAGGAAGTTTGAAGAAAAATCGAACCAGCTTGCGGTTGTGATGTCCTCTGCGAAATCAGTCGATTTTGGATCAAAGGATCTGCTGGCTTGTGGTTTGCAGGCAAGCGCTGACGGGTGTCGCCGAACAGCCTTTGAGTTGATTTCTGCGCAGGGCTTGAATGCTACCCAGTTGCGGCGTTTGGTGCCCGATCTCGAGAAAGTTGACGACCTGGTGATCGAGCAAGTGATCTGTGATGGCTTGTATGAGCCCTACATTCGACGCCAGAATATTGAAGTCGAGCGCATGAGGCGGAGTGGGGCAACCGAGATTCCCGATGACCTCGATTATGATTGCATCTCTGGTCTGTCAAATGAACTGCGGCTAAAGCTTGAGCGCCTGCGCCCCCGTACCGTCGGCGAAGCAGGGCGGATCGAAGGCATGACGCCCGCTGCCCTTGCACTGCTTCAAGCCAATGCGCAGCGTAAGTCCCTTGTGAAGTTGGCCTGATCAATGATGTCGTCCGAGGTCTTGATCCGGCTTGATGTTTCACGTGAAACAATGGAGCGTCTTGCAACATATGTAACGATGCTCGAGAAATGGAATCGTCGCATCAACCTAATCGCCAAGGGTACAGCCCCGCAGGTCTGGGACCGTCACATTGCTGATTCTGCACAGCTCTTGCTTTACGCGCCACCCTTGGTCGGTCACTGGTTGGATCTGGGAAGTGGGGGCGGTCTTCCGGGGCTGGTAGTGGCGATCATGGGTGGTGATCGGGGTCAGGTGAAGCGAGTAACCTTGGTCGAGTCGGATGCAAGAAAGAGCGTTTTTCTTTCTGAGGTAGCACGTGCACTCGACTTGGATGTGACTGTGTTGAACCAGCGCGTGGAGACCCTTACCAATCAGGTTGCCGACGTAGTTTCCGCCCGTGCGCTCGCAGACCTCGAGTCACTGTTTAGTTATGCGGAACCACACTGCGCAGCGAAGGGAGTTCTCTTGTTTCCCAAGGGCGCTATGCACACACAAGAGATCGCCACAGCCGAAAAGTCGTGGAGCTTTAATAAGCATATCCATCAAAGTATGACCGACCCAAACGCAGCTGTGCTTGAGATTCAGCAGCTAAAACGAAGAATAGAGAGCTAATCTGATAATGCGAATCATAGCTGTTGCGAACCAGAAGGGTGGCGTTGGCAAAACGACGACTGCAATCAATGCTGCGGCGGGTTTGGCCGAGTTTGGCTATCGGGTGCTGTTGATCGACCTTGATCCTCAGGGAAACGCCTCTACCGGTTTTGGTGTGGCGCCGGGGGATAGAACGCTGACAAGTTACGACCTTCTGTTAGAGCAGGCGAGCGTTGCTGAGGTGATCAAGGGCTCGTCTTATCCCAATGTCTGGATAATCCCATCAAATTCTGATTTAGCGTCAGCGGACATAGACCTTGTCGCCAATGAAAAGCGCTCTTTCCTTTTGCACGACGCTCTGCGGAGTGCTGAGGTTCAGGCGATGCGCTATGATTTCGTGATTGTCGATTGCCCTCCGTCTTTGTCTTTGTTGACGGTCAACGCTTTGGTGGCTTGCGATTCCGTCCTTGTTCCGCTGCAAGCGGAATTTTTTGCCCTTGAAGGGTTGTCGCAACTGATGCTGACAATCCGCGATATTCGAAAGTCTGCCAACCCTGATCTTCGGATCGAAGGTGTTCTCATTACGATGGCAGACAGTCGAAACAGATTGTCTCAACAGGTCGAAGCGGATGCGCGCGAAAACCTCGGTGATCTCGTCTTCGAAACGACAATTCCTCGGAATGTGCGAGTGTCAGAGGCGCCCTCTTTCGCGCTTCCGGTGTTAAGCTACGACCCGCAGTCGAAAGGGGCCGAGGCTTATCGTAAACTTGCGTTGGAACTGGTAGCGAGGCACAAAAAGCCCATGGTAAAGGCCTGAGAGGACGATATGGAAAAGAAGTTGGATCGAAAAGGCCTTGGGCGCGGACTCTCTGCATTGATGGCTGATGTAAACCTCAAACCTGGTGGAGAGGCTGATCCGCCTCAGCCATCGGTTGGGCTAGATACATTTCTGCCAATTGAGGTTATCCAGCCGAATCCCGATCAGCCACGCCGTGACTTTGACCAGTCAGCACTGGAAGAACTGGCCGAGTCCATTCGCAGCAAGGGTATCATCCAGCCCTTGGTGGTGCGCAAGCTGTCTGACAGCACAAAATATGAAATCGTCGCGGGGGAGCGGCGCTGGCGTGCAGCCCAACTTGCAAACTTGCATCAGGTTCCGGTTGTTGTTCGTGTGTTTACTGATGAAGAAGTGATGGAGATTGCCATCATCGAAAACATCCAGCGACAAGATCTGAGCGCAATTGAGGAGGCGATGGCCTTTCGTCAGTTGATGGAGCGCTTTGGACACACGCAAGAGAAACTTGCCGAAGCCCTGGCAAAGAGCCGCAGCCACATCGCCAATACCGTTCGCCTGTTGACCTTGCCAGAGCCGGTTCAGAACATGATCCGCGGTGGCAAACTGTCAGCCGGCCACGCCAGGGCTTTGATCGGGGCCAGTGATCCCTTGGCTCTCGCCACCAAAGTGGTCAACAAAGGTCTTTCAGTGCGTGAGACCGAAAAAATGGCCCGGGCAGTATCAACCAAAACAGCGCCTAGACCGCGCAAGGGTCGAGAGTTCGAGAAAGATGCCGATACAAAGGCCATTGAGGCTGATCTATCGGTTAACCTCGGCATGGCTGTTTCCATTGATCATAGCGGCTCGGCAGATGAGGGCGGAACTCTCCGCATCCAATACCGCACACTCGATCAACTGGATATGCTGTGTCAGGTGCTCTCGGTCATCCCGCGGGACTTCAAGGCTTAGGGCGCTCCAATTCCAGATGCGTCAAAATGGAATTCAGGAGGGCTCGGCCTTGGACTGTCGTCTTCAGATTCTGCCCGACCAGCTCGATCATGCACATTTCCTGCATCTCTTTGATCGATTTGGCTGAGATCTGAAAGCCCGTCAGGTCAAGAAGCTCTGTCAGGCAAATCCCGTCCCGAAGGCGCAGTCCCATGACCAAGAACTCCTCCGCGACTTCTTCGTCGGTCAGAACAGCCGATTCGACCTCGCCGGTCGCTGCGTTATCTACGGCCTTCAGCCATGTTTCGGGCAACAGATGGCTGGAAAAGGCTCTACGCTGGCCATTTGCGGCGGTCAGTCGCCCATGAGAACCGGGCCCAATCGCGGCAAAATCTCCACTCTTCCAATAGAGCAGATTATGCCGTGACTCTTGTCCGGCAGTCGCGTGATTCGAGGTTTCATAAGCCTCCAATCCATGATCTTCGCAAATCCCTTGGGTCACGCTATACATATCTGCGCCCAGATCGTCCGACGGCAGACCCCGCAGATGGCCTTTGGCGTGACGCGCCCCAAATACAGTGCCTGGTTCGACTGTTAACTGGTAAAGTGAAAGGTGCCTTGGTCCGATGGCGATGGCTTGCTGTAATTCACGCTCCCAATCGGCTAGGCTTTGGTTTTGGCGTGCATATATCAGGTCAAAACTGAAGCGATCAAAGACGCTCTGCGCCATGTCTATGGCCCGGTACGCACCTGCAGTGTCATGCATGCGCCCAAGTTGCCGCAACGACGCGTCATCCAGAGCCTGCACTCCGATAGAAACCCTGTTTACACCGGCGGTGCGAAACGACTTGAACTTCTCGACTTCGGCCGACGTTGGATTGGCCTCAAGCGTAATTTCTATATCATTCGTGGACGGCCAAAGGCTTGTGGCCTCTGATATGATGGCCTCGACAAGGTTCGGCGACATTAGTGATGGCGTTCCGCCGCCGAAAAAGATGCTGCTGAGTGCGCGTGTGCCTGTTTCAAGACGCAACCGCCGCAATTCCGCGATCATCGCGCCCTTCCAAATGGCCTCGTCCACGGCCGTCGCGATATGGCTGTTAAAATCACAGTAGGGGCATTTTGACTGGCAAAATGGCCAATGCACATAAAGCCCAAAGCCGGAAACCTGCCAGCGCTCCAGCCGTAAAGGGTCGCTTTCGAAGTGTTTCACGTGAAACATCCAGCGATCAGCTTCTTGAAGGCGTCAGCCCGATGGCTGATCTGGTTCTTTTCCCAACGATCCATCTCGCCAAAGGTCAGGTCATAGCCATCGGGTTGGAAAATCGGATCATAGCCATGGCCGTGATTCCCCCGCATTGGCCAAACCACTTGGCCCGGCATAACACCTTCAAAAACTGCATCTTCCCCGTCGGGCCAAGCCAGAACAAAGGTGCAGCGAAACTGGGCCCGCCGCGGATAGGGCGCATCAACTTTTTCCAGCTCATCCCAGGTCCGCGTCATCGCCAACACAAAGTCGCGACCGCGCGGCGTTTCGGCCCAATCCGCCGTGTAAACACCCGGCGCTCCGCCAAGGCTATCGACCGTAATCCCCGAATCGTCGGCCAAAGCAGGCATCCCCGTAGCCTGCGCTGCTGCATGGGCCTTGATCCGCGCATTCCCGACAAAAGTGGCCTCTGTCTCCTCGGGTTCCGGCAGACCCAACGCCCCAGCAGACTCCACAACCACACCAAAGGGGGCCAAAAGCGCCTCAATCTCTTCCAGCTTGCCCTTGTTGTGGGTGGCAATCACCAGCCTTTTCTCTTGGAATTTCCGCATCTTACCCACCAATAGCCGCCTTTTGTGCCGCAACCAGTGCGGCATTTCCGGCTGTTGCCAGATCCAGCAGCTGCAGCATCTCATCGCGCGCAAAAGTGGCACCCTCTGCCGACATCTGCACTTCGATCAGGCGTCCGCGCCCGGTCATCACAAAGTTCCCATCGGTGCCCGCGACCGAATCCTCCGGGTAATCCAGATCCAGAACCGGCTGACCCGCATAAATCCCGCAGGAAATCGCGGCCACATGGTCAAGGATCGGATCGCTGACAATCGTTCCAGCCTTCAAAAGCTTGTTCACAGCCAGCCTCAAGGCGACCCAACCCCCGGTGATGGACGCGCAGCGCGTTCCCCCATCGGCCTGAATCACGTCGCAATCGATCACAATCTGCCGCTCACCAAGGGCACTGCGATCAACACCCGCACGCAAGGCCCGGCCTATCAGGCGCTGAATTTCCTGTGTTCGCCCACTTTGCTTGCCCGCCGCTGCCTCCCGCCGGGTCCGGCTGTTGGTCGCGCGCGGCAACATGCCATATTCGGCCGTCACCCAGCCCAGCCCCGTATTCTTCAGAAATGACGGCGCCTTGTCTTCAATCGTCGCCGAACACAACACATGCGTTTGCCCCATCTTGATCAGGCAAGACCCTTCCGCATGGGCCATCACGCCGGTTTCAATCGAGATCGTCCGCAGTTCGTCCAGTTTCCGGCCAGAGGGGCGCATCATTTCGTCCTTTTTTCTTGGGTTCAGGCCAGATATGCGCGCCAATCACAAGGATGCAACCCCGATTGACGTTCCCGCTGGCTGGAATACTCTGTCACAAATGGTACAGCAGATGATGCCGCAGGGCTCAAAACTCCTCGCCGATCTCAATGACCGCTCGAAAGAGGTCTTTCGACGGGTGGTCGAGGGCTATCTGACATCCGGTGATCCGGTTGGCTCGCGCACGCTCACCCGCTCGATGACCGAAAAGGTTTCGGCCGCCACCATTCGCAATGTCATGCAAGATCTCGAATTCATGGGACTTCTCGACAGCCCCCATGTTTCGGCGGGCCGCATTCCAACCCAGCTGGGCCTGCGTATGTTCGTTGACAGCCTGCTTGAGGTGGGCAGCGTCTCGACCGAAGATCGCGAGAGGATCGATTCCACCTTTGGCGCGACAGATCAGGATGTGTCCAGCTTGCTCGATCAGGTGGGCGCTGCCCTGTCCGGCATCACCCGAGGGGCCTCGCTGGTGCTCGCCCCAAAGCACGAAGCCCCGATCCGCCACATCGAATTTGTCAGCCTCGCCCCCGACCGTGCCCTTGTGGTGCTGGTCACAGCCGATGGTCACGTCGAAAACCGGGTCTTTACCCCGCCCCCCGGCCAAACCCCCTCCTCCATGCGCGAAGCTGCCAATTTTCTCAACGCCTTGGCCGAAGGCAAAACCTTGTCCGATCTGCGGCGCAGCATTTCCCACGAAATCACCCGCCGCCGCCAGGAAATCGACAGCCTCGCCCACAGCCTTGTCGAAAGTGGCCTAGCCGTCTGGGAAAATGCCGGCGAGCGCTCTGAACGGCTGATCGTCCGTGGCCGTTCCAATCTGCTCGATTCGGCCACCGAAATCGGCGAGATTGACCGCATTCGCAGCCTGTTTGACGATCTCGAGCGTAAACGCGACATCGCCGAATTCCTCGAATTGACCGAAACAGGCGATGGCGTGCGCATTTTTATCGGGTCCGAGAACAAACTCTTCTCACTTTCGGGTTCCTCTTTGGTCGTCTCTCCATATATGAACGCTGATCGTAAGATCATCGGCGCCATCGGCGTGATCGGTCCGACGCGGTTGAACTATGGCCGCATCGTCCCCATCGTCGATTACACAGCGCAGCTTGTCGGGCGGATGGTATCCGAGCGCGGCAAGGGATGATCCCGAACTGGACGAAGGTAAGGAAGAAAATGATGGCTCAGGAAAACCCGACCCCGCAAGAGGTCGAACTGGACCCGGCAACCGAAGATTATATCGACGCAGCCGAGCTGGAGGCCCTGCGGGCCGAGCGTGACGAGATGCGGGATCGCTATATGCGCGCCTTGGCCGATGCCGAGAATTCGCGCAAACGTGCCGATCGCGACCGGCGCGAAGCCGAGCAATATGGTGGCACCCGCATTGCCCGCGACTTGCTGCCTGTCTATGACAATCTCAAGCGCGCGCTTGAGGCCGCCAGCGATGACACCCGCGAACAAGCCGCCGCCTTGATCGAGGGCGTCGAATTGACCCTGCGCGAACTGACAAATGTGATGACCAAGCACGGCCTGACCGCCGTATCGCCTGCTGTCGGTGACACCTTCGATGCCCAACTGCACCAGGCGATGTTTGAGGCCCCGGTGCCCGGCACCAAGGCCGGCCAGATCATTCAGGTCATGGCCGAAGGCTTCCTGCTGCATGATCGCCTGTTGCGTCCTGCTCAGGTTGGCGTCTCGTCGAACGTCGGCTAAGCCCATCGCGCGTTCGTCTCTGACGGGCGGGGGTGTGTCCTCTCCCCCGCCCGTCACGTTCCGGGGCTCATTCGTTGCTGGTTGCCATCTGGCGCAATTCGTAAACCAGCCGCAGCGCCTCCATCGGCGTCATCTCATCCGGGTGCACCGCCCGCAGCCGCTCCTCCACGCCCGAAGGCTTGGCCGCCTCACGCATCACAGGTTTTGGGGGTGCGGCCCGGAACAGCGGCAAATCATCAATCAGTGCCGCCTGTTTGCCACCCTCCCGCTCGCCCTGTTCCAGTGCTTCCAGCACGATCTTGGCACGCTCCACCACGGCGGTTGGCAACCCGGCAAGGCGCGCCACCTGCACACCATAGCTGCGATCCGCGGCGCCTTGCTTGACCTCGTGCAAAAAGATTACCTCGCCGTCCCATTCCTTGACGGTCACGGTGGCATTCTCGACCCCGGCCAGCTTTCCAGCCAGTGCCGTCATCTCATGGTAATGGGTAGCAAACAGCGCCCGGCAGCGGTTTGCCTCATGCAGATGCTCCAACGTCGCCCAGGCAATCGACAGCCCGTCATAGGTCGCCGTGCCCCGCCCGATCTCATCCAGAATAACCAGAGCCCGGTCGTCGGCCTGATTCAGAATCGCTGCCGTTTCGACCATCTCCACCATAAAGGTAGACCGCCCCCGCGCCAAATCATCCGCCGCGCCGACCCGGCTGAACAACTGGCTGACCAGGCCGATATGCGCCCGACTGGCGGGCACAAAAGATCCGGCCTGCGCCAGCAACGCGATCAGCGCATTCTGGCGCAGAAACGTTGATTTCCCCGCCATGTTCGGCCCGGTCAGCAGCCAGATCGCGGGCGTTTCCCCGCTGGTCAGGGCGCAGTCATTGGCCACAAATCCGGCCCCGCCCTGCCGCTTCAGCGCCCGCTCCACCACCGGATGTCGCCCGCCTTCAATCTCAAAGGCCCGGCTCATATCCACCTCGGGCGCGCACCAATCCTCTGCTGCTGCCAGATCGGCAAAGGCCGCGCACAGGTCAATCTCGGCAAGCGCACGCGCTGCCGCCCCGATCGGCCCGGCCTGCGCCAGAACCGCTTGCCTCAACACCTCAAAGTGGCGCTTTTCAATCTCCAACGCATGATTGCCCGCATTCAGGATCCGCGCTTCGATCTCGCTCAGCGGCACGGTGGTAAAGCGCACCTGCCCCGCCGTCGTCTGCCGGTGAATGAATGTCTCGCTCAGCGGCGCTGACATCATCTTTTCCGCATGGGTCGAGGTCGTCTCGATGAAATAGCCCAACACATTGTTATGCTTGATCTTCAGGCTCTGGATTCCGGTCTGCTCGGCATAATCCGCCTGCATCCGGCCGATCACCCCCCGCCCTTCGTCCCGCAGACTGCGCGTTTCATCCAGAGCGCCATCAAAGCCCGTGGCAATGAACCCCCCGTCCCGCGCCAACAGCGGCGGCTCGGCCACCAGCGCCCGGTCCAGCAGATCAACCAGCGGCTCATGCCCCGCCAACGCCACCGCAGCTTCGGCCAGCAAGGCCGGGGCCTGCGCCAAGACGGGCCGCAACGCAGCAGCTTGCGTCAATCCCGCTCGCAGCGCCGTCAGATCCCGCGGCCCACCACGATCCAGCGCCAGCCGCGACAGCGCACGGTCCATATCCGGCACCCGCCGCAACGCGTCACGCAGGTCGGCGCGCAGCCGGCTCTCCGTCAGCAGGTAACCCACCGCCTCTAACCGCGCTGAAATCACCGCCAGATCACAAGACGGTGCCGCCAAGCGCCGCTCCAGCAACCGTGCCCCGGCGGCTGTCACTGTCCGGTCCACCGCCGCCAAAAGCGATCCCTCGCGCCCACCCGACAGGGCTTGCGCGATTTCCAGATTGCGCCGGGTGGCAGGGTCAATCTGCATCACCCCGCCCGATGCCTCTTTGACCGGGGGCTGCAACAGCGGCAGTCGCCCCCGCTGCGTCAGATCCAGATAGTCAACCAAGGCCCCCATTGCCGAAACTTCCGCGCGGCTAAACTGGCCAAAGGCCTCCAGCGACCCCACGCCAAACAGATCGCACAGCCGCTTGTCCCCCCCGACCGAGTCAAAACTCCCGCGCGATAGGGGTGTCATCGCCGCGCCCATATCCTCAACCACCGGGGCCAGTTCACGATCACGCGTTTCGCTGACCAGAACTTCGCGCGGGGCCAGCCGTGCCAATTCGGGCCCCAGCCGCTCCAGCGGGCACAGCATCACCCGAAACTCGCCGGTCGAAATATCGGCCCAGGCCAGCGCGGCCTCGTCGCGCACCTCGGCCCAGGCGGCCAGATAATTGTGCCGCCGCGCCTCTAGCAACGCATCCTCGGTCAGGGTGCCCGGCGTGACCAATCGAACCACATCGCGCTTGACCACCGATTTCGACCCGCGCTTCTTGGCCTCGGCCGGGTCTTCCAACTGCTCGGCAATCGCCACGCGAAACCCCTTGCGGATCAGGGTCAGCAAATAGCCTTCGGCCGAATGCACCGGCACACCACACATCGGAATCGGCTCGCCCAGATGCGTGCCGCGCTTGGTCAGGGCAATATCCAACGCCTCAGCCGCAGCGACGGCATCGTCAAAGAACATCTCATAAAAGTCGCCCATGCGATAAAACAGCAGTGCCCCGTCATTAGCCTGCTTGATCTCCAGATACTGCGCCATCATCGGCGTCACATTGGCCTCTGGATTGCTCACGCCTTACCCCCTGCTGCTCTGCAGCCAACCCTACAAAAGGCCCCCAGCAGACGAAAGCCCTATCCCACTGCTGGACCCCTGTGCCTCTCGCGCCTAAACTGGGAAAATCCGGCCAGACGGTGCAAGATCGCGGACAAAGGGCAACCGACAGTGCGAAACAAGATCGACTTCAGCCTCGCCCCCGAAGATCTGTTTCTTGATCCGCTCGCCGACCCGGGCCTTGCCTTCCTTTCGCGACCCGACTTCATCTGGCGCCTGCATCCTCCCGGCCGGATCGAGGGTTTTTCCGTCGCAGATCACGCCAGCATCCGCAGCCGGACCGAGCGCTTCTTGCGCTATACCCGCCAGCATAAGACCTTTCGCAAGGCCATCGAATTCAAGACAGCTCTTGTGCAATTGTCAGATGCCAGCTTTCGTAAATCCTATTCGATGGCGGGGGGGAAATGCCTGCTCAGCGGTGCGGCAGGCATGCGGCTTCTCAACCGCTATTGTTGGGAGAACCAGGATCAGCCCGATAACCCCGAAGACAGGCTTGTGCGCTATTTCTCGGCGCGGCAGGCCTGCAATGACCTCGAAGACCTGCCCTGCCTGACAGCCCCACCCCCGCCAGATATTGATTTCGCCATCGAATGTCGCAACACCTTCAATTTTTATCATTTCATCACCGAAACGCTCTGCCACCTCTGCCTTCTGGCCGAAACTGACTTTTCCGGCCGCATCTTCATTCACTTTCCGAACGCCCCGGAAAAGACCCGCGCCTTCACCACAGGCTTTGTCGCTGCCCTGTTTCCCGAATTCGTGGGCCGCGTCTTTTTTGAACGCGCGCCCAAAGATTATGCGCGGGTTCTGTCGGCCTACAGCCTGTTCAATAGCCACTATTTCCTTCCGCCCGAAGCGACAGCACCGCTTGATGATTTCGCGCCTTCTGACGAAATGTGGAAAGGTCCCGAAGCCACGCGCTCCTCTAGCGCGGTCCTGTCGATGAACAGTATCGACAGCAGCCTTGTTCTTTTGCGCAAACGGGCCCTTGCTGCCATTGAGGGCCGCGAAACCAGTCACCTGCCGCGTCGGTTTTTCGTGGGCCGCCGCCCGGGCCAGTCACGCCACCGCAACATGAAGGGCGAGGCCGAACTGATCGAGGTGCTCTCGGCCCTCGGGTTCGAGCAACTCACCTTTGAAGACCTGGAACCGCTCGACCAGATCGCCCTCATGGCCCATGCTGAAATCATGATTTCCCCGCATGGTGCGGGCTTTGCCAATATGCTCTTTGCCCATTCCGATGCACTGGTCATCGAATTGGGCACCCTGCAAACTGCCGTCCACCGCTGGGGTGATTTCTGGCCGCTCGCCATTGTGTCGGGCTGCCGTTATGTCAGCTTCTTTGCCGATTACAACAGTGCTGATCCCCTGAACGATCCCCGCTTTTCCACGGATGGGATCATCCCCGTAGCACTGGGCCGTCGGGGATTGGGTGAAGTTCTGGCCTTTGTTGCCAGTTCGATTGGCCGATTGCCGCGCCTGTCGCGCGGGGAGGACGTCTCGCGCCTCGTCCACCAGTTGAACCGTACAGGCCAAAGCGCCCGTGCCGACGAGATCCTTGCCAAACATGCCGATTTGATGTCCAACGATGTCGATCTCTCGCTCGCCGCGGCGGGGGTTCACAAAGCCCGTGGCGAGGTCAGCGCCGAACTGATGGCCCTGACTCTGGCGTGGGAGGCCGATCCCGCCCGCTGGCAAACCTTGGTTCAGATCATTTGGGCTGCCCGCAAGGCAGGCCAAGCCGACATCCTGTCCTGGGCCGTGCAACGCCTTGCTGATGACTTCCCCGAGCGTTGTCTGGAACTTGTCAAGGACAGGGATTGGCTCCGGGAATTTCTCTAGACCACCCCTGCGGCCAGTGGGCACAGGTCCATTGTGCCGTGGGCCCCGCCCCGTTAAGACGGTCGGGAAATCCCCGAAGGAACATATTGGCCCATGTCCTCCACCACACCGTCGAAAACCCGCGTCACCGCAGAAGAGGCGCTCGCCTATCACCTCGAACCCCGCCCCGGCAAATACGATGTCGTTGCCTCGACCCCGATGGCCACGCAACGCGATCTGTCGCTGGCCTATTCGCCGGGCGTAGCCGTGCCGGTGCAGGCCATCGCCGATGATCCGGCCACTGCTTATGACTATACGGTCAAGGGCAACATGGTCGCCGTCATCTCGAACGGCACGGCCATTCTGGGCATGGGCAACCTTGGCGCGCTCGCCTCCAAGCCGGTGATGGAAGGCAAGGCGGTGCTGTTTAAGCGCTTTGCCGATGTCAACGCCATCGACATCGAGCTTGATACCGAAGATGCCGATGAAATCATCAAGGCCGTCAGCCTGATGGGCCCCACCTTTGGCGGCATCAACCTTGAAGACATCAAGGCGCCCGAATGCTTTATCATCGAGCAGCGGCTGAAGGAAATCATGGACATCCCGGTGTTCCATGATGACCAGCACGGCACCGCCGTGATCTGTGCCGCCGGCCTGATCAACGCGCTGGAACTGTCGGGCAAAAAGATCGAAGATTGCCGCATCGTGCTGAACGGGGCCGGGGCGGCGGGCATTGCCTGCCTCGAACTGCTCAAGTCGATGGGCGCCAAGCACAACAACTGCATCATGTGCGACACCAAGGGCGTGATCTACCAAGGCCGCACCGAAGGCATGAATCAGTGGAAATCGGCCCATGCCGCCAACACCACCCTGCGCACGCTGGAAGAGGCGATGAAGGGGGCGGATGTCTTTCTTGGCGTTTCAGCCAAGGGCGCGGTCACGCAAGACATGGTGCTGTCCATGGCCGAAAACCCGGTCATCTTTGCGATGGCCAACCCCGATCCTGAAATCACCCCAGAAGAGGCGCATGACGTGCGCCCCGATGCCATCGTGGCCACGGGCCGGTCTGATTATCCCAATCAGGTCAACAACGTCCTGGGCTTTCCCTATCTGTTCCGTGGCGCGCTGGATATCCACGCCCGCGCCATCAACGACGAAATGAAAATCGCCTGCGCCCAGGCGCTTGCCAAACTTGCGCGCGAAGACGTGCCGGATGAGGTGGCGATGGCCTACGGCCGCAAACTGTCATTTGGCCGCGATTACATCATCCCCACGCCGTTCGACCCGCGTCTGATCCACGTCATCCCGCCCGCTGTTGCCAAGGCCGGCATGGATACCGGCGTTGCCCGCCGCCCGATCATCGACCTTGCCGCCTATGAACAGGCGCTGAAATCGCGCATGGACCCAACCGCCAGCATCCTGCAAGGCATCCACGCCCGCGCCCGTCAGGCGCAGGCCCGGATGATCTTTGCCGAAGGCGACGATCCCCGCGTTCTTCGCGCCGCCGTTGCCTATCAACGCGCCGGTCTGGGCAAGGCGCTTGTCGTGGGCCGCGAAGCCGATGTGCGTGAAAAACTTGAAACCGCAGGTCTGGCCGATGCGGTCCGAGAGCTGGAAGTGGTGAATGCCGCCAACAGCCGCCATCTCGACCAATATAAAGACTTTCTCTACCAGCGCCTGCAACGTCAGGGGCACGACCGCGAAGATATCCACCGCCTCGCTGCGCGGGATCGCCATGTGTTTTCGGCGCTGATGCTGCAACACGGGCATGGCGATGGTCTGGTCACGGGTGCCACCCGCAAGTCGGCGCATGTCTTGTCTTTGATCAACCATGTGTTCGATGCCACGGCCGCCGATGGCGCCGTGGGTGTGACGGCACTTTTGCACAAGGGGCGTATCGTCCTGATCTCTGACACGCTGGTGCAGGAGTGGCCCGAGCCGGAAGATCTGGCCACCATCGCCATTCGATCGGCCGGTGTGGCGCGCAGCCTTGGTCTTGAACCGCGTGTGGCCTTTGTCAGCTTCTCCACCTTTGGCTATCCGGTGTCCGAACGCGCCACGAAAATGCATCAGGCGCCCAAGGTGCTGGATGCGAGGCAGGTTGATTTTGAATATGATGGCGAAATGACCGTCGATGTCGCGCTGAATCAGGATCTGATGCGCCGCAACTACCCGTTCTGCCGTCTGACCGGCCCTGCCAATATTCTGGTTGTGCCGGCCCGCCATTCGGCGTCGATCTCGGTCAAGCTGATGCAGGAAATGGCGGGTGCCACCGTCATCGGCCCCATTCTGACCGGTGTCAAAAAGCCGATTCAGATCTGTTCCACCAATTCAACTGTGAACGATATTCTGAACATGGCCGTCATGGCTGCCTGCAAGGTGGGCTGATCCCTGGCAGACCGGCGCAAAGAAAAAGGCCCGCCGTCTGGCGGGCCTGTGTCACTGGTTGCGCACCACACCTTATTTCACAAACGCAGCCTCTTTGCCCCACAATTGCTTGACCCGCGCATCACGCCCACAGGCTTCGCGATAGAACTTATAGGCGTTCTTCTTTTGCTTGGGTCCGGCACGGGTGATCACGATCTCGCTGCTTTTGTAGTAATCCTGATGGTAATCTTCGGCGTTCCAAAAGGTGCCGGCGTTGCGCACCGGGGTGACAACCTTTTGCCCAAGCACCTTTTCTGCCTCGGCAATCGCGGCCGTGGCGGCGGCCTTTTGTGCGGCGTCAGAGACGAAAATGCCCGTCGTATAGCTGTTGCCCCGGTCACAGAACTGCCCGCCCGCATCAGTCACATCCACCGACCGCAGGAACAGGCGCAGCACCTCGGCATAAGAGATGCGGGAATTATCAAAGGTAATCTTCACCGCCTCCAGATGCCCGTCATGGTCTTTATAGGTCGGGTTCTGCGACTTGCCGCCGGTATAGCCAGACACCACCGATCTTACCCCCGGCACGCCTTCAAAATCTGATTCCACGCACCAAAAACAGCCGCCCGCCACAATGGCCGTTTCGGTGGCCGCATGGCTTGGGCGGATGGCGGCGATCATCACCAACACCACAATTCCCGCCATCATTGTCATATATCTGAACATCATCTGTCTCCATTCCTGCCAAACCCCACCATGCGGCGGCGGCCGCCGTCCACTCACCCTGCCGTGACATCACGCAAGGGTGAAACGGCCAGCGTTCTGCCCTTTCACTTCGCCCAAAGGCGCAATAGCGTTACACCAAACAGGGAAAAAACCATGGCACCAGATCACGTCACCACCCACCAGGCCGAAGAAGATGCCCGTAACGACCAGATCCTGATCTGGGTGAACGGCGCGCTGAAACCAAAGGCGCAAGCTATGGTCAGCGTTTACGATTCCGGCTTCATGCTGGGCGATGGCGTGTGGGAAGGAATCCGGCTTTACAACAACCGCTGGTCTTTTATCGACGAACATATCGACCGGTTGTTCGAGGCCGCCAAGGCCATTGATCTCGACATCGGGATGACCCGCGAACAGGTGATTTCCGCCGTGTCAGAGACACAAAAGGCCAATGGCATGACAACAGATGCCCATTGCCGCCTGATGGTGACGCGCGGGGTAAAGACGCGCCCCTTCCAGCACCCAAAGCTTAGCCAGCAGGGGCCCACCATGGTCATCATCATGGAGCACAGCCGCCCCAGCCTGCCGCGCCCCATCCGTCTGGCCACCGTCCCGCACCTGCGCGGCCTGCCGATGACCCAAGACCCCAAGTTGAACAGCCATTCCAAACTGAACTGCATTCTGGCCTGCATCGCTGCCGAAAAGGCCGGCGCGGATGAGGCGCTGATGCTGGACGTGCATGGCTTTGTGAACACGACCAACGCCTGCAACTTCTTCATCGTCCGGCGTGGCCAAGTCTGGACCAGCACGGGCGATTATTGCATGAACGGCATCACCCGGCAAAAGGTGATCGACCTCTGCCGCGCCAACGGCATCCCGGTCTATGAGCGCAACTTCAGCCTTGTTGATACCTATTCCGCAGACGAGGCCTTTCTGACCGGCACCTTCGGCGCCCAAACCCCGGTGGGCAGCATTGATGGCCGCACCATCGGCACCGGCCAGATCGGCCCCGTCACCCAACGCCTGCGCGATCTTTACAAGGCCCTTGTGGGCGCTTGATCTGAATCAATCCCATCCCGCCCCGCATGTGTAAACCTAAGTTGACATCTTGGGAGCTTACACATACGAATTCTCTTCGTTCACCCCAATTATCGCTCGGGCGGGGCCGAGATTGCCGGAACCTGGCCTCCGGCCTGGGTTGCCTATCTGTCGGGCCATCTGCGACAGGCGGGCTTTGACGACATTCACTTCATCGACGCGATGACCGACAACATCCCAGATGACGAACTGGCCACCCGCATGGCCGCCATCGCGCCCGACGTGATCGGCGTCACCGCCATCACCCCCTCAATCTACCGCGCCGAGGATGTGCTGAAAATCGCGTCCGAAACCATCCCCGGCGCCGTGCGTATGCTGGGTGGCGTCCATGCCACCTTCATGTTCAAACAAGTTCTGTCCGAAGCCCCCTGGATCGACGTGATCGTGCGCGGCGAAGGCGAAGAAATCTGCACCAACCTGATGACCGCCATCCGCGATGGCCACTGGCCTGCCGCGCGCAGCAAGATCCACGGCCTTGCCTATCGCGAGGGCAGCGAAATCGTCTCTACACCGGCGGCAAGCACCGTCAAAGACCTGTCCAAGATCAAGCCCGACTGGTCGGTGCTGAACTGGGAAAAATACATCTACATCCCCCTTGGCACCCGCGTCGCCATCCCCAACCTTGCGCGCGGCTGCCCCTTCACCTGCTCGTTCTGCTCGCAATGGAAGTTCTGGCGCGATTACCGCGTGCGCGAACCCAAGGATGTGGTCGATGAAATCGAAGACCTGGTGACCAATCATGGCGTCGGATTCTTCATCCTTGCCGACGAAGAACCCACCATCAACAAAAAGAAATTCGTGGCCTTTTGTCAGGAACTGATCGACCGGGGCCTGCCCAAACGGGTGAAATGGGGCATCAACACCCGCGTGACAGACATCTACCGCGACCGCGACCTGCTGAAATTCTACCGCAAGGCTGGCCTCGTCCATGTTTCCCTGGGCACCGAGGCGGCGGCGCAGATGCAGCTTGATGTGTTCAACAAGGAAACCAAGGTAGACGAAAACAAAACCGCCATCCGCCTCTTGCGCGAGGCAGATATTCTGGTCGAGGCCCAGTTCATCGTGGGTCTTGATAACGAAACCCCTGAAACCCTGGAAGAAACCTACCGTATGGCCTGGGATTGGCAGCCCGATCTGGCCAACTGGTCCATGTATACGCCATGGCCCTTTACCCCGCTGTTTCAGGAACTGAAGGATCAGGTCGAAATCTTCGACTTCTCGAAATACAATTTCGTCACCCCGATCATGAAACCCGCCGCGATGGAGAGAGGCGAGTTGCTGGACGGTGTGATGAACAATTACCGCCGATTTTATATGAAAAAGGCCATGTTCCACTATCCGTGGCGCGGCACTGGTTTTCGGCGGCGCTATCTGTTGGGCTGTCTCTATGCCTTTCTCAAGGCGGGTTACAAACGCACCTTCTATGATCTGGGCAAGGCCGGCTATTGGGGGCCGCAAACCAAGAACAAGGTCGATTTTCACTTTGACGAAACCCGCCAACTGGCCGAGGCACAACTGGATGATTGGGAGGCTTCGGCCGATCGTGCCGCGCGCGCTGCCGAACGGCGCGAAGCGGTGACAGCGCAGATGAAAGACCGTGCCGACCAGCGGCGTGACTTTGTCATGCCCAATGGTGCACGGGCCAAATCCTGCGGTGGCGGTGATCAACAGATGGAGGATGCCTGAAGATGCCCAGTTGCCACAGGGTCTGATCGGCCCGAATGCCATCCTGCAACTGCTGCCCGTGCTGGATCAGGCCACGGGACGCGAAGGCCGCGACAGGCTTTTGGCGCAGGCCGGGCGGCGCACGGCCGATTACATTCTGGCCCACCGTATTCCCCAGCCGGCCCAGCGGCTGCTAAAGCACCTGCCCGCGCCCGTGGCCGCCTGGGCCTTGTCGCGGGCCATAGCCACCCACGCCTGGACCTTTGCAGGGTCGGGGCAGTTTCACCGCGACAGCCCTTGGCGGTTTGCCATTGCGAATAACCCTTTGGTGCGCGGCGAAAACAGCTCAACCCCGCGTTGCCACTGGCATGCGGCGGTGTTTGGGCATCTCTATGCCACATTGGTTCACCCGTCTTGCCGCTGTGTCGAAACCGAATGTGCCGCCCAAACAGGCAACGGCCCTTGCCGTTTTACCCTGTTCCGCGTGGCATGATCGGGCTTTTCGGCAGGCCCGCGCGCCTGTAAACATCGGGGGCAGCACAGGTTTGGGGGTGGTAGATGAAAATTGCGATGTGGTCCGGCCCCCGCAATCTCTCGACGGCGCTGATGTATGCCTTTGCCGCGCGCGGCGATTGTGCCGTTTGGGATGAACCGTTCTACGCCGCCTATCTGGCTGCCACGGGTATTGATCACCCCTTGCGTGATCAGGTCATTGCCGCAGGCGAAACCGATGCTGCCCGTGTGGCGCAGGCCTGTCTGGGGCCAATTCCGCAAGGTCAGAGCCTGTTTTACCAAAAACACATGACTCTGCACATGATCCCTGCCTTTGATCGCAGCTTTCTGGCGGGGCTGACCAATGTGTTCCTGATCCGCCATCCCGCGCGGGTGATCGCCAGCTATTCCAAAAAGCGCGAAAGCCCCACGCTGGCGGATATCGGCTTTGTGCAGCAGGCCGAACTCTTCGATCAGGTTGCCGATTTCACCGGCGCGCAGCCCTTGGTCATCGACAGTGCCGACATCCGCGCCAACCCTCGGGTCCGGTTGACACGGCTCTGCGCGGCGCTTGGCATCCCTTTTACCGGCTCCATGCTGCACTGGCCCGCCGGGCCAAAGCCCTTTGATGGGGTCTGGGCATCGCATTGGTATAATGCCGTTCACGCCAGCACAGGGATCGACGAACCCGAAGGCCCCCTGCCCAGCCTGTCGGCGCGCGATCAGGACTTGGCCGATCAGGCCATGCCTTATTATCAGAAGCTGGCCGCCCTGCGGCTGTGATGGCCTAGGCCAGCAATTTCGCCAGCCCCATCGCCACCGCCGGGTTGCCCGACAGCTTCAGCTTGCCGGTGGCCAGGGCTGCCATCGGGTTCAGTTTGCCTTTCAGCAGGCCAATCAGATTTTCGGTCGAAAGCCGCAGGGTGCAATCTGTTTCCTGGTTTTTGGTCGTGGCGGTGCCATCGGCCAGCACGATCACCCCATCGTCGCCGCAATCGAATTTCAGGCTTCCGGCAAAGCTTTTGGTCTCCAGCACCTTGCGAATATCGGCGGCGATCTTGTCCAGCATCTTGCACTCCTTGCAGTTGGGGGCAGAATGCAGCAACGCCGCTTGCAGGCAACAAGATCGTTACGTCACATCGATGCCGCATGAAAAAGGGCGGCCCCTTGGCCGCCCATTCGTGAATTAGGTCTGAATTCGCAAGACCAAGCCCTTGATTCTGCTGGCCCGGTCTTGCGTCTCTGCCAGAGACAGGCCTCAGCCCTTTTTCGCAACCCGCGCATTGCGGGTGGCGATCAACTTCAGCCGCAGCGCGTTCAACCGAATGAAACCAGCGGCATCCTTCTGATCATAGGCCCCCGCATCCTCTTCAAAGGTGACGTGCTTTTCAGAATACAGCGAATGATCCGACCACCGCCCCACACAATTGACCGAGCCTTTGTAAAGCTTCAGCCGAACCGTGCCGGTCACGTTTTCCTGGCTCTTGTCGATCAGGGCCTGCAACATCTCACGTTCAGGAGAGAACCAGAAGCCGTTGTAGATCAGCTCGGCATAGCGCGGCATCAGGCTGTCTTTCAGGTGCCCGGCCCCCGCATCCAGCGTGATCTGCTCGATCCCACGATGCGCTTCCAGCAGAACGGTGCCACCGGGCGTTTCATAGATGCCGCGCGACTTCATGCCGACAAACCGGTTCTCGACGAAATCCAGCCGCCCAATCCCATGCTTGCCGCCCAGCTCGTTCAGCTTGGTCAGGATTGTGGCCGGGCTCAACGCCTCGCCATTGATTGCGACGGCATCACCCTTTTCAAAGCTCACTTCGACATATTCGGGCGTGTTTGGCGCATCCTCGGGCGAGACGGTGCGCTGATAGACGTAATCGGGCGCCTCATCTGCCGGGTTTTCCAGCGCCTTGCCCTCGCTGCTGGTGTGCAGCAGGTTGGCATCGACCGAGAAAGGCGCCTCGCCGCGTTTGTCCTTGGCAATCGGAATCTGGTTGGCTTCGGCGAATTCGATCAGCTTGGTGCGGCTGGTCAGATCCCATTCCCGCCATGGGGCGATCACCTTGATCGAGGGGTCCAACGCATAGGCCGACAGTTCGAACCGAACCTGATCGTTGCCCTTGCCCGTCGCCCCATGCGCCACCGCATCGGCGCCGTGTTTGTGCGCGATTTCGACCAGATGCTTTGAAATCAGCGGCCGCGCGATCGAGGTGCCCAGCAGATACAGCCCTTCGTAAACCGCATTGGCGCGGAACATCGGGAAGACGAAATCGCGCACGAATTCTTCGCGCAGATCAAGGATATGGATGTTCTCTTTCTTGATCCCCAGCATCAGCGCCTTTTCGCGCGCGGGCTCCAATTCCTCTCCCTGGCCCAGATCGGCGGTAAAAGTGATGACCTCACAGCCGTATTCTGTTTGCAGCCACTTGAGGATGATCGAGGTATCCAGCCCGCCGGAATAGGCGAGGACGACTTTTTTCGGGTTCGACATGCGACACGCTCCGTTGCGGATTTCGCGCGGGAATACGGGGAAACGCGCGAAAGGGCAAGAAACAGGACGTATCCAATACAATTTGATCGACATCTTGCCAAAACTGCCGCTTTCACCCAAGGCTGTCACGATGAGCACATTCGTATCCGACGCCCGCGCCGCCACTGCCGCCCTGCGTGACCTGTTTGAGGCCACGCCGTTGCAGCGCAACGACCACCTTTCGCAAAAGTATGATGCTGACATTTGGCTAAAGCGCGAAGACCTGTCGCCCGTCCGCAGCTATAAGTTGCGCGGCGCGTTTACAGCGATGCGCAAATATCGCGAACGGCACCCTGATCAGGTGCAATTCGTATGTGCCAGTGCAGGCAATCATGCGCAGGGCGTGGCCTTTGCCTGCCGTCATTTCGGCGTGATGGGCACGATTTTCATGCCCGTGACGACACCCCAGCAAAAGATCGACAAGACCCGCATCTTTGGGGCCGGGCAGGTTGAGATCGTTCTGACGGGCGATTATTTCGACCAGACGTTGGCCGCGGCCAAGGCGTTTTGTGCCGAAAAGGGCGCGCATTTCCTTTCGCCCTTTGATGACCCGGATGTGATCCTTGGCCAATCATCGGTTGCGGTGGAACTGTTGCAGCAATTGGGAAAGGCCCCTGATCTGGTGATCTTGCCGGTCGGCGGGGGTGGCCTTGCCTCGGGGGTGACGGGGTATCTGCGGGCGGCTGACCCATCGGTTGATTATCGCTTTGTCGAGCCTTTGGGCGGCGCGTCTTTGGTGGCTGCCCTGCGTGCGGGGCACCCCGAAACATTACCGCAGGTGAACAGTTTTGTTGATGGCGCGGCGGTGGCGCGCTTGGGTGACAATACCTATCAGATGCTGGATTGGATCGACCCCGCCCATGTGCTGTTGGCCCCCGAAGACAGGGTCTGCATCACCATGCTGGACATGCTGAATGTCGAAGGCATTGTGCTGGAACCGGCGGGGGCGCTGTCGGTGGATGTGCTGCCCGAGCTTGCGGCCCAGATTCGTGGCAAGACGGTGGTTTGCATCACCTCGGGCGGGAATTTTGATTTTGAGCGGCTGCCCGAAGTGAAAGAGCGGGCCCAGCGGTTTGGCGGGCTGAAAAAATACTTCATCCTGCGCATGCCGCAACGGCCCGGTGCCTTGCGCGACTTTTTGGCGATGCTGGGCCCCGATGATGATATCGCCCGGTTTGAATATCTGAAGAAATCGGCGCGCAACTTTGGTTCGGTTCTGATCGGGATCGAGACGAAAAGGCCCGAAAACTTTACCACATTGTTTGCCAAACTGGATCAGGCGGCCTTTCCCTATCGCGATATCACCAATGACGGGATCTTGTCAGAATTCCTGATCTAGGCGACCAGCCCTTTGGCCAGATGGCTTAGCAATTCGGCCCGTGATTCGCGGTAGGCGGTGATGATCGCGGCCACCGGCACATCGGTCTTGACGTCGGCTGCCTGTTTTTCGCCGATCTGGCACAGCCGGGCAAAACTGGCAAAGCCGATGTTCAGCGCGCTGCCTTTCAGAAAGTGCAGATCGCTTTCCAACCGGCTTGTCGGCAAAGACGCTGACAGGCGCGCGACAATGGCATCGGTTTCTTCCAGAAACATGGTGATGATTTCGTCAAAATCATCATTGCCCACTTCGGATCTCAGATCTCTGACTCTGTTCCAATCGATCATTTCACTCGTTCCACATGCAAAGACAGCGCCCCGAAGAGGTGAGTCGAGGCCGATACCCCACCACTTTAGCCCCCTTTGGTAAGGGCATCTCGCCCGGCCTGTGGCGGGTCTGCGGCAAATGAAGACAATTCTCTTTTTGAGACTTCGTGAAGATTTTGGGTGTTCAGTGCAGCAGGAAACAGAAAGACCGCCCCATGCCACCACCTGCTATGGAGACCCTTCAGGCTGAACCGACCAATCGTTCTGAGTTGTCGCTGCTTGTGGTGGATGACAGCCGTGCCCAAAGGCGCATGCTATCTGTATTGCTGGGCCGCTGGGGGTATCGTGTTACCGAGGCTGCTTCCGGGGAGGAGGCTTTGGACGCCTGCGCGCGTGAAAAGTTTGATATCATTCTGTCTGATTGGATGATGGACGGGATTTCAGGTCTGGAGTTTTGTAACCGATTGCGCCGGATGGCGGGGGATACCTATTCCTATTTCATCTTGCTGACCTCCAAATCTGAAAAGGCAGAAATTGCCGATGGGCTAGAGGCGGGGGCAGATGATTTTCTGACCAAGCCGGTTGCCCCGGGTGAATTGCGGGCCCGATTGCGAGCAGGAGAGCGGATCATCGGCATGCAGGCCGAGTTGCTGGAAAAAAACCGGCTGCTTGGATCCACGCTGACAGAGTTGCAGCGCGTGCACGACGCGTTGGACCGTGATTTGTTGCAGGCTAGGGCCGTGCAGCAAACCTTTATGCGAGAGAGGCGCGCCTCGGTTCCGGGGGGGGATGTGTCGATCCTGTTCCAGTCTTCGGGCCATGTTGGGGGGGATTTGGTCGGCTGGTTTCGAATCAACACCAACTCGGTCATCCTGTATTCGATTGATGTTTCCGGGCATGGGGTGGCCTCTGCCATGCTGTCAGCCCGGCTTGCGGGGCTGTTGTCGGGCGCCGCGCCCGAGCGGAATGCAGCCATCGTGATGTCCAGCCATGCCCGGCGCGAAACCTGGGCGCCCGAGGATGTTGCGCAACGGTTCAATCGCCTCATTCTTGATGAGCTGAAGGTCGATCAATACATGACCATGGTCTATGTTCAGATAGACCTTTTGACCGGCAAGGGTCGGTTGGTGCAGGCGGGCCATCCCCACCCTGTCATCTTGCGCCGCGATGGTGGGTTTGATCGGCTGGGCCAGGGCGGGTTGCCGGTTGGTCTGCTGGAGGAGGCGAGCTTTACGGGCGAAAACTTTGTTCTGCTGCCGGGGGATCGGTTGTTTCTGATGACAGATGGCATCACGGAATGCCCCGACCCTGCGGGTGAGGAGCTGGGCGAAGACGGGTTATTGGCCATGTTGACCAGGCACCGTGCCATGCCCAGTGGCAGATTGCTTGAGGCATTGGTGTGGGACCTGGCCAAATATCTTGGGTCGGATGAATTTCCCGATGACGTGTCTGGCCTGATCTTTGATTACAACGGCATCTGACCCATGGCCTTGCGCAAGAATGCTTTATCCCCGTCATTGCCCAACAGGTGTTGGCCCAGGCTGGCGGGCATCCAGATCGCGCTATGGCCGGGTTCGGTGGGCGCCATGATCTGGCGGACGGGTTGGGCCAGATAAATGGTGCAGATCTTTTCGGCCCATTTGTCGTATTCGGGCATATAGGTAAACCGCCGAAACGCCCCTAGCCGCCGGTCAATGCGGATGCGCCAACCGGTTTCTTCCAACACCTCTCGGTGCAGGGCGGCAATCGGGTGTTCGCCGCGGTCAATGCCCCCACCGGGAAGCTGGAATTCCGGTGTCGGGTCTGCCTGATGCGTTGCCAGAAGGCTTGATCCTTGCAGGATGACAGCGTAAACGCCCGGCCTTGGCCGATAGGTTTGCCCCCGCTTTACCGACTCTCCATACCGACGCATATGCCCTGCCCCTTGGTCCTGAGGTTGTTCTGACTATATTGGCACGGTATGCCAACACTGGCTTTCGAAGGAAATCCCATGATGTCCGGTTCTAATATCGCCTGGGACGACACCGTCCTGCCCTTTCAACTTGACCGTTCAGATATTCGCGGGCGGGTCGCACGGCTTGACGGTGTGCTTGAGCAAGTCTTGAAGCAGCACAGCTATCCACCGCAGATAGAGGCGCTGGTGGCCGAGATGGCGTTGTTGACCGCGCTGATCGGGCAAAGCATCAAGCTGCGCTGGAAGTTAAGCCTGCAAGTGCGGGGCAAAGGGGCGGCTCGGTTGATTGCAACCGACTATTACGGCCCCACCGAAGATGGCGCGCCGGCGCGTATTCGCGCCTATGCCAGCTATGATGCCGACAGGCTTGACGGTTCTGCCCCAGCCTTTAGCCAGATCGGTGAAGGGTATTTTGCCGTTATGCTGGATCAGGGTCAGGATATGCTGCCGTATCAAGGCTTCACCCCCATCACGGGTGGATCGCTTTCTGCCTGTGCAGAGACGTATTTTGCGCAATCTGAACAGATCCCCACCCGTTTCGCGCTGACCTTTGGCCAAAGCGCCGAGCCGGGGCGCGGCACGCATTGGCGGGGCGGTGGTGTGATGTTGCAGCACATGCCGGGCGCCGGCATGGGCGTTGCGGCCGAGGTAGGGTCGGGCGAAGGCGGGCTGCTGAGCCATATCGACATCCTGTCAGGGGCCGAAGGTGAAAACTGGACCCGCGCCAATGTTTTGCTGGATACGGTTGAGGAAATGGAGCTGATCGGGCCGCAGGTGACCCCGGCAGATCTGTTGGTGCGCCTGTTCCACGAAGAAGGGCCGCGCGTCTTTGATGCCCAGTCGGTTCGGTTTGGCTGCTCTTGTTCTGAAGAAAAAGTGCGCAACACGATGTCGATCTATTCGCAGAAAGACATCTCAAAAATGCTGGCTGACAATGGCATGGTAACAGCCGATTGCCAGTTCTGCGGTGCGCATTACGAATTGGAACCCACGACACTAGGGTTCGAGGCCAAGAATGACTGACCTGAATCGCCTGCTGGACGCGCTAAAGCGCCCGGCGGGCGGTTCGTCAGACTTTGATCTGAATCCCGGAATCACCTTGCCGCCAGATCGCAGGTTGCGCCCCGCGGCCGTTTTGCTGGCGATTTGGGACCGCCCCGAGGGGCAAAGGCTTATCCTGACCAAGCGATCCTCGCATCTAAAACACCACCCGGGCCAGATTGCCTTTCCAGGTGGCAAGGTTGATGCGGGCGATGCCTCGGCCACGGCGGCGGCCCTGCGTGAGGCGCAGGAAGAGGTGGGTCTGCGATCTGAACGGGTGCAGGTTCTGGGCAGTCTGCCAACCCATGAAACCGTTACATCCTTTTCAATCACCCCTATTTTGGGCCTTGTCAGAGACGATTTCACCCCAGAACCCGAGGCAGGAGAGGTGGACGAGGTGTTCACAGTGCCTTTGGCGCATGTGTTGAACCCGGATCGTTTTGTTGTCGAGCGGCGTCGTTGGCTGGGTCAGTGGCGCAGCTATTATGCCGTGCCCTATGGCCCCTATTATATCTGGGGGGCAACGGCGCGCATTTTGCGGGGGTTGGCTGAAAGGGTTGGTCGATGAAGATCACGGGCGATTGGCTGACTCATCCCGGTGTGGTGGGTCTGTGCACGGCGTTAGAGGATGCAGGGCATCAGGCCCTGTTTGTGGGTGGTTGCGTGCGCAATGCCCTGATGGGACGCGCCGTGAACGACATTGATCTTTCGACTGATGCTTTGCCCGAAACAGTCACTAACATTGCAAAAAACGCAGGTTTCAAGGTGGTGCCGACAGGGATCGACCATGGAACGGTGACGGTGATTGCCCAAGGACTTCCGATTGAGGTGACAACCTTTCGGCGTGACGTTGAAACCAACGGTCGGCACGCCGTGGTGGCATTTTCACCCAAGATAGAGGAGGATGCAGCGCGGCGGGATTTCACGATGAACGCCCTTTATGCTGATGTCCGGGGCTTGGTGATTGATCCCTTGGGCGGGCTGCCCGACCTGTTGGCGCATCGCGTGCGTTTTGTGGGTGATGCCGATGCCCGTATTCGCGAAGACTATCTGCGCATCCTGCGGTTCTTTCGGTTTCACGCGCATTATGGCGATATGGCGGAAGGGTTCGATCCCGAGGGCTTGGCCGCCTGTGCGGCACATTCTGCTGGATTAGAGACGCTTTCCAAGGAAAGGGTCGGGTCAGAGATGCGCAAATTGCTGGCCGCCCCCGACCCGGTTCCAGCAGTTGCAGCGATGGCGATGGCGGGGGTGTTGGCGGTTGTTCTGCCGGGGGCCGATGTGCGGGGGCTTGGCCCCTTTGTTCATCTGGCTGCGCTTGCGGGGGCAGCGCCCGACCCGATTGCACGGCTGGCCAGTCTGGGCGGGGTTAACCCGGCCGAGGCATTGCGGCTGAGCCGGGCCGAAGGGCGCAGGCTTGCCGCTCTTCGGGCTGCGATTGGCTCGCCGATGTCGGCGGCTGAATTGGGCTATCGGCTGGGGGCTACAGACGGGTTGAATGCCTTGGTACTGCGGGCTGCGCTGTTTGAGCAACCGGTTTCGGGCCAAGCCGACGTAACCCGTGGGGCTGCTGCTGTCTTTCCGGTCAAGGCGGCTGATCTGTCTGCCCTGCAAGGGGCCGAGTTGGGCCGTGCCCTGCGTCAGATCGAGGCGCGGTGGATTGCGTCTGATTTTCGGCTGCCAAAGGCCGAACTGCTCAGGTGACATTTCGGCCAGAACCGGCTAAGCGATACAGGCAACTGGAAGGAGCGCTTCATGGACGACGGAACCCCGCGACCCCTGATCTGACAGGCCGGTTCCGTTTTGGCGGCCTGACCGCACCCCATGATTGACCTTGCCGCCCCGTATTTGAAAGGCGCTTTCCATGTTCCGTTTTTTCGAAACGCTGGTTGACCCCTATCAGCCCTATGTCCCATCAGACACGCCGCCGCGCAAATTGTGGCCGTTTCTAAAGGAATACATCATCCCCTTCCGCCGGGTTTTCGCCGCGACGGGGGCGCTGTCGGTTGTGTCGGCTTTCGCAGATGTGGCGCTGATCTGGTATGTCGGGCGGCTGGTTGATCTTTTGGCGCAAAACGGGCCGCAACAGGCCTGGGCGCTGTATGGGACGGAAATCCTGCTGGTTGCAGCGGCCATTCTGATTTTGCGGCCCATCTTGCTGGTGGCGAATGTGGCGCTGCTGCACAATACGATCTTGCCGAATTTTGGCACCATGATCCGGTGGCGCGCCCATGCCCATGTGATCCGCCAGCCCGTAGGTTGGTTCGAAAGCGATTTTGCTGGGCGGATCGCCAATCGCATCATGCAAACGCCGCCCGCTGCGGGGGATGCGGTGTTTCAGACCTTTGATGCCATGGCTTTTGCCAGCGTCACGGTGGTGGGGGCCGGCATCATGCTGGCCGAGGCGGATGCGCGGCTGTTGGTGCCGCTGGTTCTGTGGTTCGCGCTGTATGCCTATCTGGTGAAATGGACGGTTCAGCGCGCCGGGCCTGCGTCGAAGGCTGCCTCTGATGCCCGGTCGGCTGTGACGGCGCGGGTGGTGGATGCCTATTCCAACATTCATTCGGTCAAGCTGTTTGCGCATCACGATCAAGAGTTGGCCTATGCCAAGGAATCGATCGAAAATGCGCGTCAGACCTTTGCCCGGGAAATGCGGATCGTGACCAAGATGGATCTGGCGCTGACCGTGCTGAACGGGGCGCTGATCGTGTCTGTAACCGGCTGGGCACTTTGGCTGTGGTATCACGGCCAGGCCAGCCTTGGCACGGTGGCAGCGGCGACGGCTTTGGTGTTGCGGCTGAACAACATGACCTATTGGATCATGTGGGCCTTTACATCTTTGGTGCAGGCCCTTGGTGTGGTGCAAGAGGGGATGGAGACCATCACCCATCCTATCGCGCTGGTCGATGCCAAGGATGCGAAGCCGCTGGAATTTGCATCTGGCAAGATCGAGATCAAGGCCATCAGCCACCATTATGGCCGTGGCTCGGGCGGGCTGCAAAGCCTTTCGCTGACGGTGCGGCCGGGGGAAAAGATTGGGGTCGTTGGGCGGTCTGGCGCGGGGAAATCGACCCTCGTCAAGCTGTTGCTGCGGTTCTATGATACCGAAGCCGGGCAAATTCTGATCGACGGTCAGGATATTGCCGGTGTCAGCCAAGACAGCCTGCGCCGCCAGATTGGCATGGTGCAGCAAGACAGCTCGCTTTTGCATCGCTCGGTGCGCGACAATATTCTGTATGGCCGCCCCGGTGCGACCGAGGCCGAGATGATTGCCGCCGCCAAAAAGGCAGATGCGCATGATTTCATCCTGACGTTGGAAGACCCCGAAGGCCGCAAGGGCTATGACGCCCATGTGGGCGAACGGGGTGTCAAACTGTCGGGCGGGCAGCGGCAGCGGGTGGCCATCGCGCGCGTGATCTTGAAAGACGCCCCGATCCTTATCCTGGATGAGGCGACAAGCGCGCTGGACAGTGAGGCCGAGGCCGCCATTCAAGACGCGCTTTACGGCGTGATGCAGGGCAAGACGGTAATTGCCATTGCGCACCGGCTGTCAACGCTGGCTGCGATGGACAGGATTGTGGTTCTGGAAGACGGCAGAGTGGCGGAAGAGGGAACTCATGGCGCGCTTTTGGCGTTGAACGGACTATATGCCCGTTTCTGGGCCCGACAGTCGGGCGGGTTCATTGGGCTTGAGGAGACGGCGACGTGAAGGTTCTGACACGGCTTGGCGATGCAATTGATGCTTTCCGCCCTGCGGACGGCGCACCGCCACAAAGCCTTGGGGCCTTTATGCGCTGGTGCCTTAAGGGGTCTTGGCCGATGCTGATCGTGGCGGGGGCGCTGTCGTCCTTGGCCGGGGCGACCGAGGTGGTCAGCGCGCTGATCCTTGGATGGGTGATTGACGCCGCGGTTGCCTCGGGGCCATCGACGTTTTTCGCGGATCATTGGACGCTGATCATCTGGTTCATCGTCTTTTACATGCTGTTGCGTCCACTGGCCTTTGGTGTGTCGTCGGCATCGAACTCTATCATCATTGGCCCGAATGTGATGCCCTTGGTGCTTAGCCGGCTGCACCGTTGGACCTTGGGTCAGGCCGTTACGTTTTTCGACAATGATTTCGCGGGCCGTATTGCGCAAAAGCAGATGCAGGCCGCGCGGGCCGTGACGGATGTGGCGACCGAAGTGATCAACACGGTGTGTTTCGCCTTGGCCAGCGTCATCGGTTCGGCTGTATTCCTGATTGCGATTGATTATCGCGTGGCTTTGGCCTTGGCGGTCTGGTTGGTGGCCTATATCGCGCTGATCCGGTTTTTTATGCCGCGGGTTCGCATAAACTCTGCGGCACGGGCCAGTTCGCGGGCGATGGTGACCGGGCAGGTGGTGGATACGATCACCAATATTAAGACCGTCAAGTTGTTTGCCCATGCCGCCTTTGAGGACCGAGTGGCCCTGAAGGCGATGGAGGTGTTTCGCGAGAAAAGCCTTGAATTTGGGGTGATCTCGACATGGTTCCGCCTGTCACTGATGACTTTGGCGGGTGTTTTGCCTGTTCTGTTGATCGGTGGCACGGTTCTTCTGTGGCAAGAGGGGCAGGCAACAGCGGGGGCGATTGCTGCCGCGGGTGCGATTGCGATGCGGATTGCCCAGATGTCAGGCTGGGTCAGCTTTACGCTGATGTCGATCTATACGTCGGTTGGCGAAGTAGAGGATGGGATGCGCACGCTGTCGGCCCCCCATCAGCTGGCCGATGTCACCACCGCCGTGGATTTGCCCAAGGTGGCCGGTGAGATTGTGTTTGACGATGCCAGCTTTGCCTATGGGCGCCGCCGGGGTGGCGTGGTTGATCTGGATCTGACCATTCACGCGGGCGAGAAATTGGGCATTGTCGGTGCCTCGGGCGCGGGGAAATCCACGCTCGTGGCCCTGCTTTTGCGGCTTTATGATTGCGAAAAGGGCCGGGTTCTTGTCGATGGGCGCGATGTGCGCCAGGTCACGCAAGAAAGCCTGCGCGGCCAGATTGGCATGGTCACGCAGGAAACGGCGATGTTCAACCGCAGTGCCCGTGACAACATCGCCTATGGCCGCCCCGAAGCGACCGAGGATGAGATCATTGCCGCAGCCAAGGCAGCAGAGGCGCATGAATTCATTGCCCAGATGGTCGATCATACCGGGCGCAAGGGCTATGACGCGTTTCTGGGTGAACGTGGGGTCAAGCTGTCGGGGGGGCAGCGCCAGCGCATTGCCCTGGCCCGAGCATTCTTGAAAGATGCGCCTATTCTGGTGCTGGATGAGGCGACATCTGCGCTGGATTCTGAGGTTGAGGCCAATATTCAAGAGGCTTTGGGGCGCGTGATGCAGGGCAAGACCGTGCTGGCCATTGCGCACCGCCTTTCAACCATCGCGGCGATGGATCGGATTGTGGTGCTTGACGACGGGCGGATTGTCGAAGAAGGCACGCATGACGCCTTGCTTGAAAAGGGCGGCCTTTATGCCCGCTACTGGAACCGCCAGTCTGGCGGGTTTATCGGGGCGGATGAAAAGGAAGCGGCAGAGTGAAGCTGACAATCGAACGGCTGGGCCATTTGGGGGATGCAATCGCCCAAGGGCCCGAGGGGCCGATTTTCATTCCCGGCATGTTGCCAGGCGAAGAGGTTGAGGGCACCCTGGCGGGTGGTCGCCTGACCGATGTTCGGATTCTGACCCCCAGTGTCATGCGGGTCAAACCGCCCTGCCCCCATGCCAAAAGCTGTGGGGGTTGCCTGATGCAGCACGCAGCCGATGACTTTGTGGCCGAGTGGAAGCTGGGCATTGTGCGGGGCGCCTTGGCCGGGCAGGGCCTTGATGCGCCGGTTCGGGGCATCAAGGCCTCTCCCCCGCAAAGTCGGCGGCGCGCTACTTTGGCGGCCCGGCGAACCAAATCGGGCGCGCTAATCGGGTTTCATGCGCGCGGGTCTGATGTCATCATCCCGGTGCCGAACTGCCAGTTGCTGCATCCCGATCTGATGGCGGCGCTTCCGGGGCTAGAGGCCTTGGTCAAGATTGGTGGGTCACGCACGCAAGAGTTGACGTGCACTGTCACACGGTCGGCGGCTGGCCCTGATGTGGTTGTGATGGGCGGCAAGCCGCTGGATGGCCAGCTGCAGCTGGAGCTGGCGCGCGTGGTCGAAGCGCATGGGATTGCGCGTTTGACCTGGGGTGACGAAGTTGTGGCCCTGCGCGCCAATCCGGTGCAACGGATGGGGCCCTCGACGGTTGTGCCGCCGCCCGGTGCCTTCTTGCAGGCGACGGAACATGGCGAGACCAGCCTGTTGGCCGCAGTGTCCGAGGCTTTGGGGCCACAAAAGCGGATTGTCGATCTGTTTGCTGGCTGTGGCACCTTTGCCCTGCCTTTGGCCCAAGAGGCCGAAGTGCATGCCGTAGAGGGTGACAGCGCAATGACCGGTGCGCTGGACAAGGCCGCACGGCAGGCGAGCGGGTTGAAAAAGGTGACGGTCGAGGCGCGGGATCTGTTCCGCCGCCCGTTGGAACCTGATGAGTTCAAATCCGTGACGGGCGTGGTGATTGACCCGCCCCGTGCGGGTGCCGAGGCGCAGATGGGCCCCTTGGTGCAATCGGGCGTGCCCGTGATCGCCATGGTGTCTTGTAACCCGATCACCTTTGCCCGGGATGCCAAGGTTCTGCTGGCCGGTGGCTATGTGTTGGACTGGATACAGGTCGTTGATCAGTTTCGCTGGTCTTCGCATGTGGAACTTGTTGGGCGGTTCTCGCGGCCCCATATGCAGCGCTAACGAACAGCCGGGCACAGGGGGCAGTAATGATGCGGGCGCGGATCGAGGCGTTTCTTGGGTCGGTGCGCGTTCAGAACGCGATCATCGCGGTAATTCTGTTCAATGCGGTGATCCTTGGCCTTGAAACCTCGCCCAGCGTGATGGCGTCGGTAGGCCCGTTGATCCTGGCGTTGGATGCCGCGTGTCTGGCCGTTTTTGTCGTTGAAATCGTGCTGAAACTGTATGTTCAAGGCCTGCGGTTTTTCCGATCAGGCTGGAACATCTTTGATTTTCTGATCGTGGCCATTTCGCTGGTGCCCTTTGCGCAGGGCATGTCGGTTCTGCGCGCGCTGCGGATCTTGCGGGTGCTGCGCGTGGTGTCGGTGGCACCCAGATTGCGGCGCGTGGTCGAGGGATTTGTGACCGCGCTTCCGGGTATGGCCTCGGTCTTTCTGCTGATGGCCATCATCTTTTACATTGGCGCGGTGATCGCCACCAAGCTGTTCGCCGCCAGCTTTCCTGACTGGTTCGGCGATCTGGGCAATTCGGCCTACACGCTTTTCCAGATCATGACGCTGGAAAGCTGGTCGATGGGCATCGTGCGCCCGGTGATGGAGGCCTATCCCTATGCTTGGGCGTTTTTTGTTCCCTTCATCATGGTCACCACCTTTGCCGTCGTGAACCTGTTGGTTGGTCTGATCGTGAACTCGATGCAGGCGGCGCATTCGGAAGAAGATAATCTGAAAACGGATGCCTATCGTGATGAGGTTCTGGCGCGGCTTGGTGCGATCGAGGCGCGACTGTCGAAACTTGGCGATGACAAGTCTGTGAGTGGCTGAGGCACTTGGGCCGCTAGGCATGGCCTGCATTTTTCGCTATGCGCTTTGCCAAACAACAATGGGCAGTGGTATGCGTTTGATCCGACTGGTTCTGATGGTGGTTCTGGCCTTTGGTCTGGTGGCCTGCGGCAAGCCGTCGAAATTCAAAAGCTACAACGGCCCCGAAGTGACCTCGGTTCAGGTGCATAAGGCGGATCGCAAGATGTATCTGCTGCACCATGACAAGGTGCTGAAGAAATACGATGTGGCCCTTGGCTTTGCCCCGCAGGGGCACAAGCAGTTTGAAGGTGACGGCAAAACGCCGGAAGGCACCTATTTCATCAACCGTCGCAATCCGAACTCCGAGTTCCACCTGTCGTTGGGCATTTCTTATCCAAACGCCGCGGATCGTGAATTTGCGGAACTGAACGGGAAAAGCCCAGGTGGCGACATCTTCATCCACGGCTGGTCACGGCGACCGATCAGGCAACGTGACTGGACGGCAGGATGCATCGCGGTCAAGGACCGCGAGATTGAAACCGTCTATGCGATGATTCGTGACGGCACGCCGATTCACATCCTGCCGTAAGGCAAGCGGCCAATCAGCCGCCTGTCACCAGTGTCCACCAGATCTTGCCCGAAGGCTCTTGATACCAGGCAAAGCCCATTTCGCGGGCCGCCGGATCAAGCAGAACGTCGCGGGTATCGGGCTGCTTCATCCAGGCCGCGAGGGTCACAAGCTCTGTCTCGAAGGTTTCCGAGATCAACTCTCCCATCAGGGTGCCGGTGTAGCCCACCCGTTGCACACGCACCAAGGGCGAGGAGCCATCTGACCCGAAATGCCAAGGCCGGTTTTGCACCGACATGTCGCGTGAATGCGTGGCTGCCGCGGCGTTCAGGGCGGCGTTAAAGGCCAAGGGTTGCGCCCCACGCGACCGGCGTAGCGAATTGACCGAGTCAAGAAGCCGGAACGAGATTTCATTCTCGGTCCCCGGTTTGATCTGGTAAACCTGTGGCAGTGGCTGGCCGTCTGGGCCAACCTGAACACTTGCCGTTGTGGCGCAAGCTGAAAGAAGGGCTGTGGCACCCAAAGCAAGTACTGCACGTCTGTTCATGATGATATCCGCCTTCCAGCACGGCCGTCGTTTTGTAACTGGCTGCTTACAGAACTGACCGCGACAATTCAAACCCAACTCTGCGTGACTTTGCCCACCCACGGGTGTTTGATTTGCGCCTTTGGGGCGACAAGAGTATGCAAACCCCAAATAACGACCCGTCAAGGAGACGACAGATGAGCGTCGGAGCAAACAAGCCCTTCAACCGCCGGATTTTCATGGGCACGGCTGCAGCTGGCATCGGGGCCGGATTGCTGCCTGCCATGGCCCAGCAAACCAACGGTGGTTCTGTTCGCAACAACGTATCCAGTTTTCGGATGCTGAACTGGAATGACTACTTCACCGATACACGCAAGGGTGCGATTCTTGTTGATATCACATCGCGCGCTTTGCATTTCTGGTCAGAGGATCAGTCGATCTATCGCCTCTATCCGACATCAGTTCCCTTGTCGCAGGACTTGACCCGCCTTGGCCGGACCGAGGTTGTTCAGAAAGTGGTCGCCCCCTCGTGGCGCCCGACACCTTCGATGAAAGAGCGTAACCCGGAATGGCCGGATGTGGTTGAAGGCGGAGCGCCGGACAACCCGTTGGGAACACATGCGCTTTATCTGTCGTGGACCTATTACCGGATCCACGGCACACACGATACGCGCAAAATTGGGCGCAAATCATCCAACGGTTGTGTCGGGCTTTACAACGAACATATTCAAGAGCTGTTCGGCCTGGCCAGTGTTGGAACACAGGTGTTGCTAATTTGACGATATGCGCGCCAAGCAGTTACGGACCGCAGATGCCAGATTGCAAAAGTCTACCGAAGCTGATTATGAAGTCCTACGAGGTATAGTCTTGGGTGCATGCCGTCGCCTCTGCAATATTCGGCGGTATGCGATAACTGGAGGTTAACATGAAGAAACTTGCGCTCGCTGCCGCTCTGACGGTCGCCGCTTCCACTGCTTTCGCCGGTGGCATGGCAGAACCCGTTATGGAACCGGAAGTTGTCGAAGCTGCGACGTCGTCGTCGGCTGGTGGCATCGTTGTTCCGCTGCTGCTGCTCGTTCTGATCGCCGCTGCTGCGTCGTAATCAGACCAAAGCTTCTATTGGAAAAGACGGCAGGTTTCCCTGCCGTCTTTTTCATTTTCAGGCGGAAAAGCAAGGGGGTCAGCCGACCCACCCCGCCAGGTTTTCTTCGATCACCGCCAACAGGGCCGTGATATGGGCATCATTGTCATTCAGGCAGGGAATATAGGTAAAGGTTTCCCCGCCGGCATGTTCAAATGCCTCGCGGATTTCGCCATTGATCTCTTCCAGCGTTTCGATGCAGTCGGCTGAAAAGGCGGGTGCGATCACTGCGATGTTCTTTTTGCCCTGCTTTGCCAGCTCGGCCACATGCTCGACAGTATAGGGCTTCAGCCATTCCTCGGGCCCAAAGACCGATTGGAATGTGGTGTCGATGGCCCCTTTTTCCCAACCCAGGCGTTCCCGCAGCAAGCGCGAGGTCTTGGCGCAGTGGCAATGATAGGGGTCGCCTGACATCAGATAGCGCTTTGGCATGCCGTGATAGCTGGCAACCAAGACGTCGGGCTTCACCTCTAGCCCTGCATAGGCCTGTTCGACTGATTGCGCCAAAGCCTCGATATAAAGCGGGTGCTCGAAATATTCGGGCACTGTGCGCACGGCGGGCTGACGCTTTTCCTTCATCATTGCGCGGAAAAACTGGTCATTCGCGGTGGCCGACGTGGCGCCCGCGTAATGCGGATACAGCGGGAAGAACAAGATCTTTTCACACCCGGCCTCAACCATGGCGCGCACCTTGGAATCGGTGGATGGGTTGCCATAGCGCATGCAGAAATCAACCATGACATCAGCGCCATGACGTTCCGCAAGGCCCTGTGCGATCTTGGCGGTTTGCGCCTTGGTGATCGTCATCAAGGGGCTTTCGTTCAGATCGTGGTTCCAGATCAACTTATAATTCGCGCCGCTGCTGAACGGGCGTTTTGTCAGAATGATCAGTTGCAGCAGGGGCTGCCATTTCCAAGATGCATAGTCGATCACGCGCTTGTCTGACAAAAACTCGTTCAGATAGCGGCGCATCGACCAATAATCGTAATTGTCGGGCGTGCCCAGGTTGGCCAACAAAACCCCGATCTTGGCTTTGCGCACGGGGGGATGGTCTGCGGGGGCATGGGCGAGACGTCCCTCGCCGGGAACCACGATGTTACCGCTTTTTGCATCCAGCATTGTCTTAACCTTCCCAAGTCACAGTTACGCCCGACATATAGGCAAAGCGCATCAGGTCAACCGCTCTGATCCTTTTGGCCCAGCGGAAGTTCAGCCGTTTTCAACGCATCGGCCAGCCTTTGGCGCGCAGAACCGGGTTGCAGTGGCTTTTGTTGGCTGGCGTCGGGCGCCCAGCCTGTCAGGCAGATGATTTCGAATGTTGCCGGAATGCGGCCTTGGGAATCAGCGTATTGTGACTGATAGATCGCGGCGGCACGGGCAAAGACGGTGCGCCGCGTCGGGTGCTGCAATCGTGCTGCCAGGGCATTACCTTCTCCCATCGCTTGCAGATCATGCATCAGGTGCAGCGCGTCACGATACCGCACAGTCTTGGTAAAGCTGTCGGCCACAGGCAGGGCAAAGCCGGCGCGTTGCAACAGCGCGCCCAGATCCCGAATCTCACCCATCGGCAAAACCCGTGGCGACAGCCCCCCGGTCACATCAGCCTCGGCCTGCGCAAGGCAGGCGCGCAATTCCTGCAAGGTCTGGCCCCCAAACAGAAAGGCCATGAACAGCCCGTCGGGCCGCAGCGCGTGACGGCACTGAACCATCTGGCCCACAGGGTCATTTGCCCAATGCAAAGCCAAGGCGTGGATAATCAGATCTTGGGCGCCCGTTTGCAGGGGCAAGATTTCGTCATCGGGCAGAACATGCCCGAACTCGGCCCAGACCGATGGAAAAGGCGAGATTACGGCAGGTGCCGTAAAGGTTCTGTTAACCTCTGCCAGTCTCTCCTGCACCTCGGCATAGACCTCATCATGCAGAAAGGTCTCGGTTGCGCGGGCGCGGTTCCGGGTCAGGGCCAAACGGTCAGTCAAAAGGGGCGGCGCTTGCATGGCGCGGAACATGGAGGCGACAGCATGGGAATGCAAGCGGCGCTGCATCTGATCTATCCCCCGCAATGCATTTGCTGCGATGCACGGGTGACATCAGATTTCGGATTGTGCGGCACCTGCTGGAAAGAGACACCCTTTATCACCGGGCTGGTTTGCGATCTGTGCGGCACACCCTTGCCCGGCCAAGATCCGGGCCATCCGGTGCATTGTGACGATTGTCTGCATATCGCCCGGCCTTGGGTAAAGGGTCGCGCTGTCATGCTGTACAAAGATCGGGCGCGCGACATCGTCTTGCAGTTGAAACATGCAGACAGGGTTGATCTTGCACGGTCAGCAGGTGCATGGCTGCGCACCGCTGCTGCCGAGATGCTGGTGCCAGACACGGTTCTGGCCCCGGTTCCCCTGCATTGGACGCGGTTGCTGAAGCGGCGCTACAACCAGTCGGCGCTGCTGGCGGCTGAACTGGCGCGGCTTTCGGGCCTGCCTCATGTGCCCGACCTGCTGCGCCGGGTGCGCCGCACGGCAAGCCAGGAAGGCCGCACCAGGGATGACAGGTTTCGCAACCTGCAGGGGGCGATTGCCCTGCACCCCAGGCGGGGCGGGCTGATCACCGGTAAAACCGTGCTTTTGGTTGATGATGTGATGACCTCGGGCGCGACCCTTGCTGCGTCAGCCGAGGCTTGTCTTGCCGCAGGTGCAAAGCAGATCTGCGTTTTGGCTCTGTCGCGCGTTGCGAAGAATCCCTAAATCCTTATAGTTCCGCGCAGAAAGCGGGCCTTAAGGATATGGCAAATGAAACCGGTCGAAATCTATACAACGCCCTCTTGCCCGTATTGCCATGCCGCAAAGGGCCTGTTGCGCAAGAAAGGCGTTGATTTCAAGGAAATCGATGTCAGTGCCGACCCGAAATTGCGTATGGCGATGACGCAGCGCGCTGGTGGGCGCCGCACGGTGCCGCAGATCTTTATTGGTGACCAGCATGTGGGTGGCTGTGACGATCTGCATGCGCTTGACCACCTGAAGCAACTTGATCGCATGCTGGCGGGCTGATGCGTATCGGGTTGGTGCAGCTTACGGTTTCGGATGATCCAGCAAGCAATCTGCCGCAGACCTTGTCGTTTGTGCGTGCCGCTGCGGCGCAGGGTGCGCAGTTCGTTCTGACCCCGGAATGCACCAATGCGCTATCCTCCAGCCGGGATCACCAACGGGCAGTCTTTCATCATGAATCTGACGACCCAACGCTGCTGGCGCTAAGGGCCGAGGCGAAAGCTTTGGGGATCTGGCTTTTGGTCGGCTCTCTGGGCTTGCTGACGATGGATGCCGATGGCCGGTTTGCCAATCGCTCGTTCCTGCTGGGGCCAGATGGCACTGTTGTGGCGCGCTATGACAAGATTCACATGTTTGATGTGAATGTCTCGGAAACCGAGGTTTACCGCGAGTCGGCAGGCTATCGCCCCGGTGACAGGGCCGTTTTGGCCAAGGTCGGAGAGGCAAGCCTTGGCATGACCGTTTGCTATGATCTGCGCTTTCCGCATCTCTTCCGCCGTCTGGCCAAGGCAGGGGCGCAGATCTTGACGGTGCCGGCGGCCTTTAACCACCTGACCGGGGCCGCGCATTGGGAAGTGTTGCTGAGGGCGCGGGCGATTGAAACCGGCTGTTTTGTCTTGGCGCCGGCCCAAACAGGTTTTCACCCCGAGACCGCAGGCAAAGGCCGCCGCACGCATGGCCATTCGTTGGTTGTTGCCCCATGGGGAGAGGTTTTGTGCGACGCGGGCCAAGAACCGGGGATAGTGGTCGTCGATCTTGATCTGGCCCAGGTCCAGGCTGCACGGGCGCGGGTGCCGTCTTTGCTGCATGACCGTGAGTTTTCGGGCCCGTGATGGAAAGAACAGAAGATATCGCGATTGCGCTTTTTGGCGAATTGTTCATGGCTGATCAGCTGGCCCGGAACAGGATTTCGAAATTCCTGCCGAAAGGCATGGAGATTTCGCACTTTGGCGTGCTGAATCATCTTGCGCGCATCAATGAGGAGCGAACCCCGGCGCAATTGGCGCGGTCATTTCATGTGACGCGTGGTGCGATGACCAATACTTTGGCCAAGCTGGAATGGGCTGGGCATATCCATATCCGGCCAGATTGGGATGATGCGCGGCGAAAATTCGTGGCGATCAGCCCGGCGGGCCGTGCGGCGCGTGATGCGGCGGTGCAGTCGGTTGCGCCGCTGATCGCCGATGTGGTTCAGGCGCTTGGGGCCGAGCGGGTGCGCGCCTTGGTGCCGGTGTTGCGGGAAATGCGGATACGTCTGGAAAGCGATGGCTGAGCGCAGGCTTTTCATCACGGGTGCTGGCGGCCGCCTTGGCCGGCTTTTGCGGCATCAATGGCCCGAGTTTGACAGTGGTTTTGGCAGGCCCGTTTTCCTGTCGCGCGCAGATTGGGATATTTGTTCCAGTGCGCCCCCCGACGTGCGGCAGGGTGACCTGATCCTTGATCTGGCGGGTCAGATCCAGGGGGATGTGGCGCGCAATGCCGACCTTGCCCAAAGCGTGTCGCAAGTTGCGGCAGCGGCAGGTGCGTCCCTTGCCTATCTGTCTTCGGCGGCGGTTTATTCTGGTGGGCTGCAGAAAATGGCTGAATCTGGCCCCTGCATGCCGTTGTCGGACTATGGCCGTTCAAAGCTGATGGCCGAGGGGCGGGTGCGGCAGATCTTGCCGTCCGCCCTCGTTTTGCGATTGGGAAATGTAGCAGGTGCCGATGCGCTGCTTGGCACCTTGCGCCCCGGCGTTCCGGTGGTGCTGGACCCCGTGCCGGGACAGACCGGGGGGCCAATTCGATCCTATATCGGGCCAATCACGCTTGCGGCTGTGCTTGGATCTGTGCTGCGGCAGTTGGCGCAAGGCAAGGCTTTGCCACCGGTGCTGAATATCGCCCAGCCCAATCCGGTTGCGATGGCCGATCTGGTGACAGCCACCGACCAGGACTGGAGCTTTGGCCCGGAACGGACGGGTGTGCTGGCCAAGATGGATCTGGATACTGCGTTGCTGCAATCGGTGTGTGACGTCGCGCCCGCCACGGCACCGGGCTTGGTCGGAGAGTTGAAAATGCTAAAGGGCTGGCCATGACCTTTGCAAAGCGGATGCTGGATATCGCAATAGCCTTGGTCCTGATCGCTTTGCTGGCGATCCCTTTTGCGATCTTGGTTCTTTACCTGCTGATCCGTCAGGGGCGACCGATTTTTTATGTTTCTGAACGTATGCGCAGCCCCGATCGCGGTTTCGCCTTGTGGAAGCTGCGGACGATGCGTGTGGTTGCGCGTGACGCTGGCGTTTCAGGTGGTGACAAGGCCGACCGTGTAACCCCGATGGGCCGCCAGTTGCGGCGTTTCAGGGCCGATGAGGTGCCCCAGCTGTGGAATGTGCTGAAAGGGGATATGAGCTTTGTCGGCCCGCGCCCACCCTTGCGCCAATATGTGGAACGATTTCCTGAAATATATGAAGAAGTGTTGAAGTCACGCCCGGGAATCACCGGCCTGGCAACGCTGCATTTTCACCGCCACGAGGAATGGCTTTTGGCGCGCTGCAAGACGGCGCAGGAAACTGACGATGTTTATTGTTCGCGCTGCATTCCGCGAAAGGCGCAACTGGACCTGATCTACGCCAAAAACCGTAATATTTGCTTGGATATGCAGCTAATGCTGAAAACTGTGCAGAAAGTCGCCCATTAAAGGGGCAACGCGCAACAAGTTGGTCGATTTGAATTGTTTCGAGGGTTCCAAAGGTCTAACGACGTGTCACAATCTTTTGTATGCTGTTGATCTCGAACGAGGGCGACTCGAGTCGGAGGCGGGCTTTTGGGCGCTGCAAGCTACTTGATCTACATGCGTCGTTTGTTTGAAGAAATGACGCGTCCTGCCAAGCAGGCGATTCTGCTTGGCGTAGACTTGATGTTGGCGCCGGTTGCGCTGCTGCTGGCGATTCTGGCGACGGCGCCGCGAACCTTGTGGACGATGTCGCTTGAATCCATCGCTGTCATGAGTGGGACGATTACGGCGATTGCGTTGATCGGCTCGGTGGTTCTGGGCATTCCCAAGATCAAGTTGAAATCATACGAAGGCGTCGGTGTCCTGAAGTCCAGCCTTGTCGGCCTTCTGTCTGCCATTGGTCTGTTTGCGGTAAGCAAGGCGATCAATGTGCCCATGAGCATGCTGACACTGACATTTTATGCCCTGCTCTTCATCCTTGCGATGGTGATCATTCGCTTTGCCATGCTGCATATCTTGCTGATGATCCTCAGCGTTGGCCATGTGCGGCGCAATGTTTTGGTCTATGGGGCGGGAACGACGGGGTCACAATTGGCTTCTGCCTTGCGTGGGCATGACCGGGTAAGGGTCGTCGCGTTCATCGATGATAACCCTTCACTTCAGGGCATGACGATTCTTGGATTGGGTGTGTACGGGTCTGAAAAGCTGGATGCTCTGGTGCGTAAGCATGATGTCGAGCGCATCTTGTTGGCTATGCCATCTGCCTCCGCTGCAAGGCAGGGCGCGATAGCAAGGAAACTGATGGAAAAGGGGCTGGATGTTCATTCCTTGCCGTCCTTTGCCCAATTGGTGGGTGCCGAATCTTTGGCCGAAACACTGGTGCCTGTTACTGCCGGCAAGTTTCTCAATCGCCCAGCGGTTCTGGATCTGCACCCGCAGGCGGAAAGCAGTTATCGCGACAAGTGTATTCTGGTCAGCGGGGCGGGGGGCTCGGTTGGCTCGGAACTATGTCGTCAGCTTTTGAAATATCGGCCCAAGAAGATCGTCCTGTTCGAAGTCAGTGAGCACGCGCTGTACCAGATCGACAAGGAATTGGGGGCGCTGCCAGACGCGGGTGTGATCGAATTTGTTCCGGTTTTGGGGTCTGTCACGGAATACCGGTTGGTGCGGGCAGTCTGCCAACAGCATGCCGTTGATGTTATCCTTCATGCGGCCGCGTATAAACATGTTCCGTTGGTCGAGGCGAATCCCCTGGCTGGCCTTGTCAACAACGTCTTGGGCACGCGCACACTGGCCGAGGCCGCACTGCATTTGAATGTCAGCCGGTTCATTTTGATTTCGACAGACAAAGCTGTTCGCCCGACCAACGTCATGGGTGCCTCAAAACGTCTGGCGGAACTGGTTGTTCAAGATCTGGCCCAAAGGACCAGCAACACGGATTTTTCGATTGTTCGGTTTGGCAACGTGCTTGGAAGCTCTGGTTCGGTTGTGCCGCTGTTTCGTGAGCAGATTGCTCAGGGTGGCCCGATTACCCTGACTCATGAAGACGTGACGCGCTATTTCATGACGATTGCCGAGGCGGCGCAGCTTGTGCTGATTGCCGGCGGCCTGGCGGACAATCGCAATGAAGGATCGGGTGATCTGTTTGTTCTGGACATGGGTCAGCCGATCAAGATCAGGGATCTGGCCGAACGCATGATTGCAGCAGCAGGGTGTAGCCTGAAGGACGAGGCTAATCCCGACGGCGACATCGAAATCGTTGTCACAGGTCTGCGTCCCGGAGAGAAGCTGCATGAAGAGTTGCTGATCGAACCGGGGATGCTGACGACACCACATGAAAAGATCCTACGGGCGCGTGAGCGGTGCCTGAGCCCGCTGGAGGTCTCAACGGCGCTGCGGGAACTGCGCAGCGCCGTGGCTACAGGCAATTCTGAAGCTGCCTTCCATGTGATGGAAACCTATGTCGAAGGCTACGGCCAAAACCGCGGCCATATGATAAAGCGCGCGGTTTCTTGAACCCGAACGTGCCCTGATCTACCAAGCATTATGTATCTTTTTTGATCAGTTCAGGAGTTCTGTTTGGTCTGACGGTTGTTTATCGGCCAGTTCGCCGTATCATGGCAAAAAAGACGAGGGGCGAGATGACGATTGTTCCACCCAATCTTCGGGGGCTGTGCGCAGCTTTGGTTGCGGGCACGACGCTGGCCGCTTATCCGGTTGTTGCGCAGCAACGGCCCAGTCTGAACCTGTATGGATCGACCGGACTGATCGACATGCCGTCGGGCGAAAGCCAGCCAGACGGCGCGCTGACGGCAACGACCTCTCACTTTGGGCCGATCAGTCGAACAACACTGACCTTCCAGATCACCCCGCGCCTGTCTGGCAGCTTTCGCTTTCTGGGGATCAGGGACTGGAACAAGAACATCGGCTGCCTTCCGGCCTGCACGGGCGTTGATCAATTCGATACCTATTACGATCGATCCTTCGACTTGCGGTATCAAATCTTGGATGAGGGCCGCTATCTGCCGGCAGTGTCTATCGGTCTGCAAGACTTTGTTGGCACGGGTGTTCTGGCGGGTGAATATGTGGTGGCCACCAAAAGTGTGGCACCAAATCTGAAGGTTTCGGCGGGCCTCGGCTGGGGGCGGCTTGGCAGCTATGGCTCGATCGGTTCCCCCTTTGGCACACGGCCACCTTTGGTGATCGGCTCGGGCGGGAATTTCAACTTTGATCAGTGGTTCCGCGGCCCGGCAGCGCCTTTCGGGGGCGTTGAATGGGCAATCAATGACAATTGGACGTTCAAGGCCGAATATTCCTCTGACTCTTATGCCGAGGAATCGGGGAACCGAGCGACGTTTGATCGCAAAAGCCCGGTTAATCTGGGCGTTGAATACCAGCGTGGCGACAGTTTCCGCATCGGCGGCTATTACATGTATGGCAGCGAGGTTGGCATCGCTGCGCATTTCCTGCTGAACCCCAAGCAGCGCACAGGTGGCGGCGTTCTGGTGCAGGCCCCTGATTCGATCGAACCGCGCCCCACCCGGACTGCTGACCCGGATGCTTGGTCGCTTGATTGGGTGGCGCAGAATGATGCCGGGCAAATCTTGCGCTCGAATCTGGTCAAGCGTCTGAAAGATGATGGCATCGAGGTAAGCTCGATCAGTTATGATGGCCGTGTGGCCGAGGTGCGGATCGTCAACACCAAGATCGACGCAGAGGCACAGGCCATCGGGCGAACAGCCCGGGCCATGGCGCGGGTCATGCCGGCCTCGGTTGAACAGTTTGAGATCGTCCCCGTTGTCAGCGGCATGCCTGTTTCCAAGGTTGTGATCCGCCGCTCTGATCTGGAAGCGCTTGAATTCGCGGTTGATGGTGCCGAGCAAATTCTTGCCCGCGCCCAGATCGTTTCGGTTGGCGCCGCGCAAAATGTTGCTGCCGCCGATATGGAGACCTATCCCAAGCTGGCATGGTCACTTGGCCCCTATGCGCGTCTGCGCCTGTTTGACCAGAATTCACCGTTCAAGGCCGGTGTGGGCTTGCAACTGAATGGTCGGCTGGAAGTTACACCTGGTTTGATCTTAAGCGGAAAGGTGACCAAGCTGGTTGCCAGCAACCTTGATGATCGTCCGCCCATTCCGGGGCGCAAACTGCAAGCCGTTCGCTCGGCCAACTATTTCTATGACAAGTTGGGCGACCCGGCGATTGAGACGCTTTCGCTGACCTATTACCGCAAACTTGCACCCGAAGTGTATGGCCGTATCTCTGCAGGTTATCTGGAGCGCATGTTTGGTGGCATCTCGACCGAGGTGCTGTGGATGCCGACCAATCGCAGATGGGCCTTCGGGGCCGAGGTGAACTACGTTGCGCAAAGATCGCCCGATCAGCAGTTTGGTTTCAATCTGCCGCAAGAGATGTATCAAACGGATGCGGCGGGCGTTGAGGTTGGGCCGTCAAGCTATCGGGTGCTGACGGGCCATGTCAGCGGTTACTACAAGTTCCGCGAAGGCTTTCACGCGCAACTGGATGTTGGCAAATACCTTGCTGGTGATCTTGGCGCCACGTTCTCGCTGAAGCGCGAATTTGAAAACGGCTGGAGAGTGGGTGCATTCGTGACCAAGACTGACGTTTCGGCAGCAGATTTTGGCAGCGGTTCCTTTGACAAGGGAATCACCCTTGAGGTGCCTCTGTCGGTGCTGTTCGGCAAGAACACCCGGCAAGTGCGAACGACGCTGCTGCGACCGTTTGGTCGTGACGGTGGTCAGCGGCTTGAGGTGGATGGTCGCCTGTATGAAACCGTCCGCAGCTATCGTGAAGATGGCTTGACCGAACAGTGGGGGCGGTTCTGGAAATGATGAAACCGTTTATCTCGTTGGTTCTGGGTCTGTCATTGCTTGCGTCTTGCGGCAACGATACTGATTCCTTTGCCGTGGCCCGTGCTGCGCAAGCAATGGCCAAGGCCACCATTCCTGCGGCTTCGGCACCTGCTGCACCAAAGCTAAGGCGTGCGGACCTGAAAGATATCCTTTCTCCGATTCAACTGATCAGTATCGAACAGCGTAATCAAAAGGCGCTGGTTGCTGAAACGGCCCAAAATGGCAGCGTATCAACCTGGAGTTCGGTTGATAAAGTGACCATATCGCTTCGGAATGGTGTCCTTGTTGCAACGCGCGGGCTTGGTGATGACCTGATGGCAGCAAGCGCACAGCCGCCCTCGTTAAAGCCTGCTGGGGGCGCTGCTTACACCCGACTTTACACCATTTTGAACGGCTCGGATCAGCCTGTTCGCGTTTCGGCGACCTGTTCTACTGTCAGTAACGGTGGTCAAACAATTGAAGTCGTTGAGAGAATTTATCAAGTGACAGAGCTTGTGGAGACATGCCAAGCCAAGACCGTCACCTTTGATAACCAATACTGGATCGACCGGTCGGGCAATATCAGAAAGTCGCGTCAGTGGGTCAGCCCAGAGGTTGGGCAAATCGTCATCGAAGATCTGCGCTAGGGATCAAATAACTTCTTTCTATTTTCCTTGGCCTGTGTTTGTGCTACCAACAATCAATGTCCTCAATATGGAGAAAATCATGAATCGTATTACTGCATTTGTCGCTGCATTCTCGCTCGTCGCTTCGGTTACCGCTGCTTCGGCTGGTGGTCCTGTTCAGGTTGAAGAAGAAGACGAAGTGATCGTTGTTGCAAACGGCTCGTCCTCGTCGGCTCCGGTTGGCTCGCTTGCTGGTGGTGCTGCTGGCGCCGTTGCCGTTGGCGGCCTTCTGTTGGCTGCAGCTATCGCTGCTGGCTCGTCGTCGGGCAGCCACTGATCTCAGCCGTATGGCTGGTTGCGAAGGGCCCGCTGTGCGGGCCCTTTTGCTTTGCACTTGCGCTTAAGGGGATTTCGCCCTATGTAACCCCAACAGCGGTTTCGGCGTCCACACCCGGAACAACCGAAAAGCATGGCGGGCCGCGGGCCCGTTTTTTTATTTCTGGACCACATGACAGACCTTATCGCAAAGACAGCCATTGATCGTCGCCTTGCCGGCATTGTTGGCCCCGCCATCGAAGGCTTGGGGTTCGAACTGGTGCGCATCCGTCTGATGGGTGGCAAGCAGCGCATTTTGCAGATCATGGCCGACCGCCCTGAGGGCGGGATCGAAGTGGATGATTGCGCCAAGATTTCGACGGCTGTTTCGGCTATTCTGGATGTCGAAGACCCGATCGAAGACAATTACACGCTTGAAGTGTCGTCGCCTGGGATCGACCGCCCGCTGACCCGTCTTAAGGATTTCGAGATCTGGAAAGGCTGGGAGGCCCGGATAGAGACGACCGAGCTGATTGACGGTCGCCGTCGCTTTAAGGGCGCATTGGCGGGCGTGGAAGATGACGAAGTTCTGATCCTGCTGGAAGAAGCGGGCGAGGAAGTGACGATTGGCCTGAAATTCGACTGGCTGTCGGATGCCAAGCTGATTTTGACCGAAGATCTGATCGCCGAGATGCTGCGCCAGAAAAAGGCCAGCGGCAGCTTTGACGAATCGCAGTTTGACGAGATCGAAGAAACCGACGGCGAGGATGAAGATCCCGCTGAAGAGAAAAATCACTAAGAAAGCCTGGGAGTTGACCGATGGCGATTACTTCTGCCAACCAGCTTGAACTTCTTCAGACGGCCGAGGCCGTTGCGCGTGAGAAGATGATCGACCCGGATCTGGTGATCCAGGCGATGGAGGAAACCTTGGCTCGGGCCGCCAAATCGCGCTACGGCAGCGAATTGGACATCCGCGTAAAGATCGACCGCAAGACGGGCCGCGCGACGTTCTCTCGTGTCCGCACCGTTGTGGCCGACGAAGAGATGGAAAACCATCACGCCCAGATGACGGTCAAGCAGGCCAAGGGCTATCTGGCCGACCCGCAAATTGGCGATGAAGTCATCGACGAGGTGCCTCCGGTGGATCTGGGCCGCATCGCGGCGCAATCGGGCAAGCAGGTGCTGTTGCAGCGCGTGCGTGAGGCCGAGCGTGATCGTCAGTTCGACGAATTCAAAGACCGCAAGGGCACTATCATCAACGGCGTGGTCAAGCGCGAAGAATATGGCAATGTGATCGTCGATATTGGCCGCGGCGAAGGCATTCTGCGTCGCAACGAAAAGATCGGCCGCGAAGCCTATCGCATCGGTGACCGCATCCGCGCCTATATCAAGGATGTGCGCCGCGAAACCCGTGGCCCGCAGATCTTCTTGTCGCGCACTGACCCGCAGTTCATGGCTGAATTGTTCAAGATGGAAGTGCCAGAGATCTATGATGGCGTGATCGAGATCAAGGCTGTGGCCCGCGATCCGGGGTCGCGCGCCAAGATTGCCGTGATCAGCTATGACAACTCGATTGACCCGGTGGGTGCCTGTGTTGGTATGCGCGGCAGCCGTGTTCAGGCTGTGGTGAACGAACTGCAAGGCGAAAAGATCGACATCATTCCGTGGAACGAAGACACCGCCACTTTCCTTGTGAACGCGCTGCAACCGGCCGAAGTGTCGAAGGTTGTGTTCGACGAAGAGGCGGGCAAGATCGAAGTCGTCGTCCCGGATGAGCAGCTTTCGCTGGCCATTGGTCGCCGCGGTCAGAACGTCCGTCTTGCCAGCCAACTGACGGCGCTGGATATCGACATCATGACCGAGGCCGAGGAATCGCAGCGTCGTCAGGCCGAATTCGCAGAGCGCACCAAGCTGTTCATGGATACGCTGGATGTGGACGAGATGATGGCCCAGCTGCTGGTCTCGGAAGGCTTTACCAATCTGGAAGAAGTCGCCTATGTCGAGGTGGATGAGCTTTTGTCCATCGACGGCTTTGACGAAGGCACGGCGGCAGAGCTTCAGGCCCGCGCCCGCGACTTCCTGGAAGAGCAGGCCCGCAAGGCGCTTGAAACCGCACGCGCCATGGGTGTTGAAGAAAGCCTTATTGAATTTGATGGTCTGACACCCCAAATGGTGGAAGCATTGGCAAAAGACGGCATCAAGACGCTTGAGGACTTTGCTACCTGCGCCGATTGGGAACTGGCTGGCGGCTGGACGACCGAGAACGGGCAGCGTAAAAAGGACGAAGGCATTCTGGAATCCTTTGACGTAAGTTTGGAAGAGGCACAGCATCTGGTTATGACGGCCCGTGTTCTGTTGGGCTGGGTCGATCCGACCGCTTTGGAAGCCGAAGGCCAAGAGCTTGACGGCGAAGAAGAAGAGGAGGCCGAGGCCTGATCAAGGCCTCGGGGACACGCGTTGACACGCGGCGGCCGGGATAAATTGCGGGAAGACCCAGAGCGCAAGTGCATTGTCTCGGGGGAAAGCCAGCCAAAGGCGGGGTTGATCCGGTTTGTGATCGGCCCTGACCAGATGGTGGTTCCCGATCTGTTGGGCAAGTTGCCAGGCCGTGGCATCTATGTGTCCGCGACTACAGCCGCCCTTGATCGGGCGGTGAAGAAAAACCTGTTCAGCCGGGCTGCTCGTCAGCCCGTTACTGCCCCCGAAGGGCTTTCAGCCTTGGTGGAGGATTTGTTGGTCAGGCGTGTTGTCGATCTGTTGTCGATGGCGCGCAAAGCTGGCAGCGCGGTCTGTGGCTTTGAAAAGGTGAAGGATTGGTTGGTCAAAGGTCAGGCTAAGGTGCTGATACAGGCCAATGACGGATCAGAACGCGGGCGCGAGAAGCTGCGGCCGCCGAATGGTGAAGAATCCCTGATTTCCTGCCTGAGCGCAGGGGAATTGGGTTTGGCTTTCGGCCGCGAACGTGCGATACACGCCGCGCTTGCGGCTGGTGGACTCAGCAACCGTGTTGTAGAGGAAGCGGCAAGGCTTGCCGGTCTGCGTGGGGCAGACGGCCAGCAGGTCGGCGAATTGATCGCCGGGAAGGATACGAAGGACGCATGAGCGATACAGACGGCAAGAAACCCCTTGGTCTGGGTGGCGCACCCCGTTCTGGTCAGGTGAAGCAAAGCTTCAGCCACGGCCGGACGAAGAGTGTTGTGGTGGAAACGAAGCGCAAGCGCGTTGTCGTTCCCGCAAAACCGGGCGCAGCCGGGGCTGGTGGTGCTGGCGGAGGTTCGCCTTCGCTTGGCGATCCGTCCAAGCGCCCCGCAGGCATTTCCGATGCCGAGATGGAACGCCGTCTGGCGGCTTTGCGCGCCGCCAAGGCGCGTGAGGCAGAGGATGCCGAACGCCGTCTGGCAGAAGAGCGTCAGCGCGAAGAAGATCGCCAGCGCCGCCGCGAAGAGATCGAGGCCAAAGAGCGCGAAGATCGCGCCCGCGAAGAGGCTTTGCGCCTGAAGGCCGAGGAAGAAGAGCGTGCCGCCCGCGCTGCTGCAGAGGCGAAGGCTGCTGCTGCGGCGGCCCGCAAAGCAGAAATCCTGGGCACCCGGTCGCGGGCTTCGGTTCAGGCCGAGGAAAAGGCTGCCGAAGTGGCGGCTGAAACCGCGGCAGCGGCAGCGGCCCCTGCTGCGGCGGCGCCGCGTGCTGCTGCGGCAGACGATTCGCGCACGGGTGGCCCTGCCAAGCCGCCGTTGGCGCAACGCAAAACCGACCGTGAGCGTGAAGAGCGTGATCGCGGCAACAAGACCAAGGGCGACGACAACCGTCGTGCCGGCAAGCTGACCCTGTCCGCTGCCTTGGAAGGCGAAGGTGGTCGCACACGCAGCTTGGCCGCCATGAAGCGCAAGCAGGAAAAGGCCCGCCAAAAGGCAATGGGCTTTGGCCAAAAGGCTGAAAAGCAGGTTCGTGAAGTCCAGCTTCCCGAAACCATCGTGGTCAGTGAGCTTGCCAACCGGATGGCCGAACGCGCCGCCGATGTGGTCAAGTCGCTGATGAAGATGGGCATGATGGTCACGATGAACCAGCCTATCGACGCCGACACCGCCGAACTTGTGATCGACGAATTCGGCCACAAAGCCGTGCGGGTTTCGGATGCCGATGTTGAACAGGTGATCGACACCGTTCAAGACAAGGCCGAAGATCTTCAGCCGCGCCCGCCGATCGTGACGATCATGGGCCACGTTGACCACGGCAAGACCTCGCTGCTGGATGCGATTCGTCAGACCAGTGTTGTGTCGGGCGAAGCCGGTGGCATCACGCAGCATATCGGGGCCTATCAGGTCAGCGCTGCCAATGGTGCGGTGATCAGCTTCCTTGATACGCCCGGCCACGCCGCCTTTACCTCGATGCGGTCGCGCGGTGCGAATGTGACCGATATCGTGGTTCTGGTGGTGGCTGCGGATGACTCTGTCATGCCGCAGACGATTGAGGCGATCAATCACGCCAAGGCGGCCAATGTGCCGCTGATCGTGGCGATCAACAAATGCGACAAACCGTCGGCAGACCCGCAAAAGGTTCGCACGCAGTTGCTGCAACACGAAGTTGTCGTCGAGGCAATGTCGGGCGAAGTGCAGGACGTCGAGGTTTCGGCCAAGACGGGTATGGGCTTGGACAAGCTGCTGGAAGCAATCTCTCTGCAAGCGGAACTGCTGGAACTGAAAGCCAACCCCGAACGCTCGGCCATGGCCGCAGTGATCGAGGCCAAGCTGGATGTGGGCCGCGGCCCGGTGGCAACCGTTCTGGTGCAGAACGGCACGCTGAAGAAGGGCGACATCTTCGTCGTCGGCGAGCAGTGGGGCAAGGTTCGCGCTTTGATCAACGATCGGGGCGAGACGGTCACAGAAGCTGGTCCTTCGGTTCCTGTCGAGGTTCTGGGCCTGTCTGGCACGCCGTCGGCGGGTGACGTTCTGAACGTCGTCGATACCGAGGCCCAGGCACGTGAGATTGCCGATTACCGCGAAAAAGCTGCGAAAGACAAACGTGCGGCTTTGGGTGCTGCCACGACGCTGGAACAGTTGATGGCCAAGGCCAAGGCTGACCAAGACGTGTCAGAGCTGCCGATTATCCTGAAGGCTGACGTGCAAGGCTCTGCCGAAGCGATCGTTCAGGCGTTGGAAAAGGTTGGCAACGAAGAAGTGCGTGTGCGCGTCTTGCACTATGGTGTTGGCGCCATCACCGACAGCGACGTCAGCCTGGCCGATGCCTCCAAGGCGCCGATCATTGGCTTTAACGTCCGTGCCAATGCGATGGCCCGCAGCTCGGCTCAGCAAAAGGGTGTCGAGATCCGCTATTACTCGATCATCTACGATCTGCTGGACGATATCAAACAGGCGGCCTCGGGCTTGCTGAAGGCCGAAGTGCGCGAAAACTTTATTGGCTATGCCAAGATTCAAGAAGTGTTCCGCATCACGGGCGTTGGTAACGTGGCGGGTTGCCTGGTTACCGAAGGTGTGGCTCGTCGTTCGGCGGGTGTGCGTCTGTTGCGCGACAACGTGGTCATCCACGAAGGGACGCTCAAGACGCTTAAGCGCTTCAAGGATGAGGTCAAGGAAGTGCAGTCCGGCCAAGAGTGCGGCATGGCGTTTGAGCGCTATGAAGACGTGCGCGCAGGCGACGTGATTGAGATCTTTGAGCGGGAAGAAATTCAGCGCAGTCTGGCCTAAGGGCGGCGCTGAACATTAAAAAAAGGGGCTGTGTGATGATCACACAGCCCCTTTTTCTTTACCCTGTTACGCGCTTGGAACCGAAGAAACGGGCCTTCCAACGAACAGTTTTTCATCAACCTTTACGACGATCATCCCGTCTGAAAGGCTGCGAACAAGCAGCCCCTGAACCGAAACACAACTTCCGACAGATATAGTCCGCAGCATCAGCCAATCCCCCATCAGCGTAACTGACTTGACGATACATAAAATTTTTTCGCCGACTACCGAAAATTTACGCTGATAGCACCAAAGATGTATAAAAAAGACACAATTCTGAAATCACAGCCAATCGCGCAGAATTGGAATCAACGGCAAGTCTGCGGGCGGCATCGGATAGTCGCGCAGTTTGTCGGGGCGCACCCAGGCCAAGGACTGCCCTTCACGCCCCTCAACCACCCCATTCCACCGCCGACAGGCGAACAGCGGCATCAAAAGATGAAAGTTATCATAGCTGTGGCTGGCAAAGGTCAGGGGTGCCAGACAGCTTTGCCAGGTTTCGATGCCCAACTCTTCATGCAGTTCGCGAATCAGGGCAGCCTCGGGCGTTTCGCCGGCCTCCACCTTGCCACCTGGAAATTCCCACAGTCCAGCCAGGGATTTGCCCTCTGGCCGTTGCGCAAGCAGAACCCGGCCATCTGGGTCGATCAGCGCAACGGCAGCAACAAGAATGATCTTCAAGACCGGTAATCCGCGTTGATCTCGATATAGCGGTTGGTCAAATCGCAGGTCCAGACGCTGCGCTTGCCCTTGCCCAGGCCCATATCCACACGGATCAGCAGTTCTTCCTGACGGAAATGCGCCGCGCCATCCTCTTCCTTATAGCTTGGAAAGCGCCAGCCATTCTTGGCGACGATCACATCGCCAAATCGAATCGTCAGCCGGTCACGGTCGGCCACGGCGCCAGATTTCCCGATGGCAGCCACGATCCGCCCCCAGTTCGGGTCTTGGCCTGCCACGGCGGTCTTGACCAAGGGCGAGTTGGCGATCGCAAAGGCCACTTTGGCCGCATCGCCATCGGTGGCGGCCCCGGTGACAGCGATTTCCACCAGTTTCGTCGCGCCTTCGCCGTCGCGGATCACCTGCAGGGCCAGATCCCGCATCACATCATGCAAGGCAGCCTCAAAGGCCTTGGCCACAGCCCCCTTGACCGGCGCGGCCGGGCTTTGCCCCGTGGCGGCCAACAGCAGTGTATCGGATGTCGACGTGTCACTATCAACGGTGATTGAATTGAAGGTGGCATCCACATTCCGCGACAGCATTTTTTGCAAGGCTGTCGGGGTGATCTTGGCGTCGGTAAAGATGTAAACCAGCATCGTCGCCATATCGGGGGCAATCATGCCTGACCCTTTGGCAATGCCCGCAATGTGAATGGGGCCGCCTTCGCCCTCAATCGTGGCGGATGCACCTTTGGGGAAGGTGTCGGTTGTCATCATGGCGTGGGCCGCCATTTCAATCGCATCTTCGCGCAGATCGGCCACCAGCTGCGGGATCACATCGGTGATCTTTTCATGCGGCAAAGGCTCGCCAATCACGCCGGTCGAGGATGAAAACACGCGGCTTGCAGGCAGCGACAGTGCCGTCGCAACGCCCGAGGTGACAGCCGAAACCGCAACATCCCCCACCTTTCCGGTAAAGGCGTTGGAATTGCCCGAGTTGACGATGATGGCCGCGCCGGTATCGGCCGGGGCTTTCAGCGCCAGCTTGTCCTGACAATCCCGCACACAGCCCGACCGGGTGGAAGAACGGGTGAACACCCCCGCCATCGCGGTTCCTGGCGCAAGGCGGATCAGCATCACATCCTTGCGGTTCTTGTATTTCACACCCGCTTCGGCGGCGGCGAATTCAACGCCCTTGATCACGGGCAGGGTGGGGAACCCCCCTTTGGGTGCCAAGGGAGAGACAGGCTTTGCCGGTTTGATGGCTGCCGCCACTTTGCCAGCAACTTCGCCCGCCTCTTCCTTAACGTCTTCCACAATGTCGCCAAGGGCTTCTGACAGCTTGGCCTTCATCGCCTTGACCTTTTTCTTCAGGCTTTTGGCTTCGGCTTTCCAATCAGTTTTGCCCATGGCGTTCCCTTTCAAAGGATATCTGATCCTTATTTATCCAGCAGAGTGGCATCCCGCAACAGGGCAGGGTCAAAGCTGTCACCGGGCCGCGTGACGTCGGCCTTTTCGGTCAGGGCGGTGATATGGGCCTGAACTGCGGCCTGCTCGATCTCTGATGCCAACTCATCCCGCATTTCGTCCAGGCTGGGGGCCTCGGCCACGCGCGTTTCCTTGACCATGATCAGGTGATAGCCAAACTGCGATTGCACAGGGCCAACCACCTTGCCGGGTTCTGCGGCGACGACGGCCTCTTCAAAGGGTTTGACCATCATCCCCAATCCGAACCAGCCCAAGTCACCCCCATTGGCGCCTGATCCGGTGTCGGTGGAATTGGCTTTGGCCAGCTCGGCAAAATCCGCGCCACCGTCCAACTGCGTCTTCAGCTCGTTGGCCTTTTCTTCGCTGTCCACCAGAATATGGGCCGCGTTATATTCCTTCTGCGGGGCCATATCGGCAAACTTTGCCTCATAGGCGGCCTGCAAAGCCTCATCCGTGACCGAGGAGGCAACTACGGTTTGCAAGGCCACGCCCGACAGATAGCCGCGACGATCGTTTTCCAGCGCCAGACGGTCTTTCAGGCTGGGCTCGCCCACCGATTGGGCAAGGGCGGTTTGCTGCACCAGCTGGTCCAGAATGCCCTTGTACAAAACGTCATCCGGCAACGACTGGTATTGGGCGGGCAGTTGCTCGCGCAGCGCGATCATATGGCCCAGGGTGATCTCGGTTCCATCGACCGTTGCCACCACGGTTCCGGCATCCTGTGCCATGGCGGGGGCCATCAGCAGCCCCGACAGTGCGACGCCCGCAAGGAACCCTGTCATTTTCGTCATCTTCACGCCCTCCTGAACGGGCCAGCGACCCGCCAAACATTGACTATCCCGGGCCTGTCCCTTAAATCGCTGTGGTCGTATGCGACGGGGCCGGCCGGCCTTCTTGGGCTTTCTATGGAAGGCGTTGGGGGCGGGCAAGGCCCTTGCCTCACACGATCCTGTCAAGAACCCCACGGAGAGAATATGCTGGGTCTCGGTTCGCTTGCGCGCAAGGTCTTTGGCACCCCCAATGACCGCAAGGTTAAGTCGGTTCGCCCGTTGATCGCCAAGATCAACGCGCTAGAGCCTGAATTCGCCGCGCTAAGCGACGATGAATTGAAAGCCAAGACCGAGGCGCTGTCGCGCCGCGCCCAGTCGGGCGAAAGTCTGGATGATCTGTTGCCAGAGGCTTTTGCCAACTGCCGTGAGGGCGCCAAGCGGGCCCTTGGCCTGCGCGCCTTTGATGTGCAGCTTAAGGGCGGCATCTTCCTGCATCAGGGCAATATTGCCGAGATGAAGACCGGCGAAGGCAAGACGCTGATGGCGACTTTTCCGGCCTATCTGAATGCGCTTGCAGGCAAGGGCGTTCATATCGTGACGGTGAACGACTATCTGGCCAAGCGCGACGCCGAATGGATGAGCAAGGTTTTCGGCATGTTGGGTCTGACCACGGGTGTGGTCTATCCCTATCAGCCGGATGACGAGAAAAAGGCCGCCTATCGCTGCGACGTTACCTATGCCACCAACAACGAGTTGGGCTTTGACTACCTGCGCGACAACATGAAGGGTTCAATCGAAGATATGGCTCAGCGTGGCCATTTCTTTGCCATCGTTGACGAGGTCGACTCGATCCTGATTGATGAGGCGCGCACCCCGCTGATCATCTCGGGCCCGTCGCAAGACCGATCAGACCTGTATCTGGGTGTCGACAAGCTGATCCCCTTTGTGACGGATGAGCATTTCAAGCTGGACGAAAAAACCCGCAACGTGACCTACACGGATGAGGGCAACGAGTTCATCGAAACCAAGCTGCGCGAAGCGGGCCTGCTGCCAGATGGGCAGAACCTGTATGATCCCGAAAGCACCTCGCTGGTGCATCACGTCACCCAGGCCCTGCGGGCGCACAAGCTGTTCACGCGTGATCAGCAATATATCGTCCGCGATGGCGAAGTGATGCTGATCGACGAATTCACCGGCCGCATGATGCGTGGCCGTCGCCTGTCAGATGGCTTGCACCAAGCCATCGAGGCGAAAGAGGGCGTTCAGATTCAGCCCGAGAACGTGACCCTCGCGTCGGTGACCTTTCAGAACTATTTCCGGCTTTACGACAAACTGGCCGGCATGACCGGCACGGCCGCGACCGAAGCCGAAGAATTCATGGAAATCTACAAACTGGGCGTGGTCGAAGTGCCGACCAACCGCCCGATCCAGCGTAAAGATGAAGATGACGCCGTCTATCGCACCGCGCGCGAAAAATACGAAGGCATCGTCAAGTCGATCAAAGAGGCCAATGAAAAGGGTCAGCCGATCCTTGTTGGCACCACCAGCATCGAAAAGTCTGAATTCCTGTCGGGGCTGCTAAAGGCCGCTGGTGTGCCGCACAACGTGCTGAACGCCCGCCACCATGAGCAAGAGGCCCAGATCGTGGCCGATGCGGGCCGCTTTGGCGCAGTGACCATTGCCACCAACATGGCGGGTCGCGGCACCGATATTCAGCTGGGCGGCAATGTCGAAATGAAGGTGATGGAGGCCATTGCCGCCGATCCGCATCTGCACCCCGATGAGGTGCGCGCCAGAATCGAAGCCGAACATGCCGAAGAAAAGGCCAAGGTTCTGGCCGCTGGTGGCCTGTTCGTTCTGGGCACCGAGCGCCACGAATCCCGCCGCATCGACAACCAGTTGCGCGGCCGTTCAGGCCGTCAGGGGGATCCCGGTCGCTCGGCGTTTTTCCTGTCGCTGGAAGATGATCTGATGCGCATCTTCGGCTCAGATAAACTGGATGCCGTGCTGTCGAAGCTGGGCATGAAAGAGGGTGAGGCGATTGTTCACCCTTGGGTCAACAAATCGCTAGAGCGTGCCCAAGCCAAGGTCGAAGGCCGCAACTTTGATATCCGCAAACAATTGCTGAAATTCGACGATGTGATGAATGACCAGCGCAAGGCCATCTTTGGTCAGCGGCTGGAAATCATGCAAACCCAGGACATCGGCGAAATCGCCGAAGACATGCGCCAACAGGTTATCGACGATCTGGTGGATGACTTCCTGCCGCCGAAATCCTACCCCGACTCGTGGGATACGGATGGCCTGACAACGGCGGTGCGCGAAAAGCTGAACCTTGATCTGCCACTGGCGGATTGGGCAAAAGAAGAGGGCGTCGATCAGGAAGTGGTCAAGGAACGTCTGGAAGAGGCCACCGCAAAGCAGATGGCCGACAAAGCCGCCGCCTTTGGCCCCGACACCATGCGCAACATCGAAAAACAGGTGTTGTTGCAGACCATCGACGGCAAATGGCGCGAGCATTTGTTGCGGCTTGAACATTTGCGGTCGGTCGTCGGGTTCCGCGGCTATGCCCAGCGTGACCCGCTGAACGAATACAAGACCGAGTCGTTCCAGTTGTTTGAATCGATGCTGAACTCGCTGCGTCAGGATGTGACGCAAAAGCTGGCGATGATCCGCCCGCTGACCGAGGCAGAGCAGCAGGCCATGATGGGCCAGCTTGCCGCGCAGCAACAGGCCCCCGCGCCGACCGAGGCAGCAACCCCCGCCATGGCCTTGGCCGATGGCGAAGCCGCACCAACCCGTCTTGCCGGTTTTGATGAAAGCGATCCGACCACCTGGGGCAATCCGGGCCGGAACGACGCCTGCCCCTGCGGATCGGGCGAGAAGTTCAAGCATTGTCACGGCCGCTTGGCCTGATGGTGGTGGGGCGGCCTTGGCTGCCCCATTTCTGCCCCGCTTGGCGGAAACATTCCCCGGAACTGCCACCGAAAGGCCCGCTTTCCCCCCGAAAGTAGCCCTGTTCCGATGTGGTGGAGGGAATGATGAATCTGCAACGTAAGCTGACGCTTTTGGTCGCGACCGGCGCTTTGGCGCTTGGGGCAGGTCATGTCGTTCAAAAGCGTGCGGCCGAGCGTATGGCCGCCGCCCAGCCCGATCTGACGGTATCATCAATCACGTCCGTGGCGGCCGGCCCGGACCGGGTTGAAATTCCAGCCACCGCGCCAAAAGTCGAACTGCCGCCCCTGCCTGTATCGGTGGTGGATGCGCCTCCTGCGCCTGAAGCCCCTGTGCTGGCCGCCGCAGACCCGGCACCAGAGATGCAGCCCCCTGTCGCTGCTGCCGCGCCGGAGGTGCAGGATTGCCCTGTTCAACTGTCGTTGATCCCGCAAGCGGGCGGGATGATCGGCCTGTCGCTTCTGGCGCCCTGCCACAGCGAAGAGCGTATCGTCCTGCGTCATGCCGGCGTGGCGGTCACGGGCAAGACATCGGCCAGCGGGGCGTATTTCGGGGCGCTTCCGGCCCTGACACAAACCGCCGAGGTGGAGGTTCTGTTCAGCTCGGGCGATCGGGCAAAGGCAGAACTCGCCATCCCCGAAGCCGCGCAACTGCGCCGCTTTGTGGTGCAGTGGCAAGATGCGGATGCCTTTCAATTGCACGCCTTTGAGTCAGGGGCAGGTTACAACCAGCCCGGCCACTATTCGGCGGCCTTTGCCGGAACCCCCGGTCAGGGCGCCTTCATGACCCTGTTGGGCGACAGCACGACCGATCTGCCCTTGCTGGCAGAAGTCTTTACCTATGCCCCCGGTCAGGATGCCGAAATCGTGCTAGAGGCTGCGGTGACCGAGACGACCTGTGGGCGTGAAATCATTGGCGAAACCGTTATGGCCGAGGCAGGTGTGGTCGATCTGGCCGATTTGTCGCTGGCGATGCCCGGTTGTGAAGCCATCGGCGACATTCTGGTATTGAAAAACCTTGTCCAGGACATGAAACTCGCCGCAGCAAAGTAAAGGGTTGTTGGCAGGTCTATGTGGGACAAGTTTCGGAGTGTGGTGCTGTGTGCCGCGCTGATCATCCCGCAGATCGCCGGGGCCCAAGATGTGACATTGACCGCCCGCGAGGGCGGCTTGTCTATTTCCGGGGCCTTGCAGGGCTTTGATGGCGAATTTTACCGGATCGACAGCCGCTATGGCCTGCTGACCGTCGATGCCTCGGGCGTGATTTGCGAGGGCCCGGCCTGCCCCGATCTGACAGCCCCCCGTGCCGATATTCGTGTGACGGGGCTGCCCGGCGTGGGCGAAGCCCTGCTGCCGCCCCTGTTCCAAGCCTATGCCAAGGCGCGAGGGCTGCGCTATGTCGATCAATCGACCGAGACGCAGTATCGCGCCCAACTGCTTGATCCTGAAACTGAAAAGCCCTTGGCCGACATCAGCTTTTCGCCCGATACGCTGGAAGAAGCGCGCCAATCCTTGCTGGCTGGCCGGGCTGACCTGGCCCTGGCCGCAGCGGTGGAACCCGGCCTTGGATCGCGGGCTGTGGCGTTGGATGCGATGGTGCCGATTGTCGCGCCCGAAAATCTGACGCCAGAAATTTCAACCCGTGATCTGGCCCGCGTGCTGGCGGGAGACGTTGAGAACTGGGCCGCGATTGGTGGGCCGGATATGCCGATTGTCTTGCACGGCCTTGCAGCGGATGAACCCCTGCAAAGGGCCCTGTCGGCGCGGCTGGGGCGTGCCTTGCAGCCCGCCGTGGTGCACCCCGATCTGGCCAGCCTTGGCGCTGCTGTGGCGGCGGATCCCTGGGGGTTGGCAGTGACGGTGCGGGCCGGGGCGCGGGGGGTGCGGTTGTTGCCGATGACCGACAGTTGCGGCTTTCCGCTGCTGCCCAGCCCTCTGGCCGTCAAGGCCGAGGATTACCCTCTGGCGCTGCCGTTCTATTTTCTGACGCCCAAGCGGCGCCTTCCCCTTATGGTGCGGGAATTCCTTGAGTTTCTGGCCACCCCTCTGGCGCAGAACGCGGTTGCTGCCGCAGGGTTCATTGATCGTCAGCCCGAGCGTCAGCCGATGACGGCCGACGGTTTGCGGCTGATCAATGCGATTCAAGGGGCGGGGGCCGAGACGTCGCTGGCTGATTTGAAGCGGTTGGTTGATGTGATGGATGGGGCAGATCGGTTGTCGCTGACCTTTCGCTTTCAAGATGGATCAAGCACGCTGGATGCCCATTCGCGCGACAACCTTGCCGATCTGGCCCGGTTGATCGAGGCCGGCGTGTTGCAGGGCAAGGCGCTGATTCTGGCAGGCTTTTCAGACGGTTCTGGCCCGGCAGCGGCCAATCTGGCGCTAAGCCAGGATCGCGCTGCGGGGGTGTTGGCGCAGTTGAAAGCCCTGGCCCCCACCATGGCCGAGACGCAGATTCCCCAAGTGATCGGCTTTGGCGAGGCGCTGCCGATGGCTTGCGATGAAACCACGGCGGGGCGGCGGTTGAATCGGCGGGTAGAGGTGTGGCTGAGGCCGGTTTTCACAAATAGCCCTGCGACCGGAAACTGACCTCACGGCTTTTGCCGACGATCAGATGATCATGCAGAGTCAGGCCAAGCACCTGACAAGCCTCATTTATCTGGTTTGTCATGCTGATGTCGGCCTGACTGGGTGTCGGGTCGCCAGATGGGTGGTTGTGAACAAGAATCAGCGCCGAGGCGTTCAGTTCGAGGGCGCGTTTCACCACCTCACGCGGGTAGACCGGCACATGGTCAACGGTGCCCTTGGCCTGTTCTTCATCGGCAATCAGGGTGTTCTTGCGATCAAGAAACAGGATGCGGAATTGTTCGGTTTCGCGGTGCGCCATGGTGGTGTGGCAATAGTCGAGCAGGGCATCCCATGACGACAGAACCGGCTTGTGCATCACCCGTGCGCGCATCATGCGCTGGGCCACGGATTCAAAGATTTTCAGTTCACAAACAACGGCTTCGCCCACGCCCTTGACCGATTGCAGGCGGGAAACCGGGGCGGTGATGACGCGGTTCAGATCGCCAAATGTATCCAGCAACAGCCGGGCAAGGGGTTTCACATCCTGTCTGGGAATGGCGCGGAACAGCAAAAGTTCAAGCAATTCATAGTCAGGCATCGCGGCGGCCCCGCCGGCCATGAACCGTTCGCGCAGCCGTTTTCGGTGATCGGCAATGTAAGAGGGCAGCTTTTCGGGCAGGGGGGCAAAAGCGGCCTCATCTTCGTCGCCCTGGGGCGCAAAGAGAGGGAGGGAGCCATCCTGAAAGCCATGCTGTGCCATGGGGGCAGAGTGTCAGCGCATGGTGAATGAAGGGTTAACACCACTGGCCGGGCGCCGCAGAAACGCTGTGGTTTTGGCGTGGGACAAGCGTGGTTTTTCTGTAGTGCATCTGTGGTCACAGGCGTGGTGCAGTGCCGCCGCCGCAAAGAAAAACCCCGCCACGGGAATGGCGGGGTTTGGGTCGATCATTTTGCAGCGCCGGGATCAGCTTTTCATGCTGTCCCAAAAGCCTTTGACCTTGGAAAAGAAGGTCTTGCCCTCGGGGTTGTTTTCCTCGGACAGCTTTTCGAATTCGCGCAGCAGTTCTTTCTGGCGGCTGGTCAGATTGACCGGGGTTTCGACCGCCATTTCGATCAGCATGTCACCGGTGCCGCCGCCGCGCAGGGCGGGCATGCCCTTGCCGCGCAGGCGCATCTGTTTGCCCGATTGGGCCCCTGCGGGCACTTTCACCCGGCTGCGGCCGCCGTCGATCGTGGGCACCTCGACCTCGCCGCCAAGAGAGGCGGTGATCATGCTGACCGGCACGCGGCAGAACAGATGCACACCATCGCGTTGGAACAGGGCGTGATCCTTGACCTCGATAAAGATGTAGAGATCACCCGAAGGGCCGCCGCGCAACCCGGCCTCGCCTTCGCCCGCCAGGCGGATGCGGGTGCCGGTTTCAACGCCGGGCGGAATGTTGACGGAAAGCGCACGTTCACGCTCGACCCGGCCCTGACCGCCGCAGGCCTTGCATGGGTTCTTGATGATCTGGCCCATGCCCGAACAAGTGGGGCAGGTGCGTTCGACCGTGAAAAAGCCCTGCTGTGCCCGCACCTTGCCCATGCCTGAACAGGTGGGGCAGGTGGTGGGTTCAGCGCCGCCTTCGGCGCCGGTGCCGCGACAGGTGTCGCAGGCGGTTGAGGCCGGCACGTTGATGGTTTTCTGAGCGCCGGTAAACGCCTCTTCGAGGGTGACGCGCAGGTTGTAGCGCAGGTCAGACCCGCGCTGCGCCCGACTGCGGGCCTGACCGCCGCGCCCGCCCATGAAATCGCCGAACAGATCTTCGAACACGTCGGAAAAGGCGCTGCCAAAATCGCCGCCGCCGCCCATGCCGCCACCGGGGCGCGGGCCGCCCATGCCGCCTTCAAAGGCTGCATGGCCATAGCGGTCATAGGCCGCCTTCTTGTCAGCATCTTTCAGCACTTCATAAGCCTCGTTCACCTCTTTGAACTGAGACTCGGCATTTGGATTGCTTGAATTGCGGTCTGGGTGCAGCTCTTTCGCCTTGGTGCGATAGGCTTTCTTTACCTCATCCGCCGATGCCCCGCGCGCAACGCCGAGCACTTCGTAAAAGTCACGTTTTGCCATGGGCAATGACCCCTTTCCAGAACCGGATGGGGGCGGCCCGTTCCCGGACCGCCCCCTTTTCGGTTCACTGCGGTCTTACTTCCGCTTGTTTTCGCCAAGATCCTCAAAGTCGGCATCGACGATATCTTCGTCAACGTCACGAGGTGCATCATCGCCTTTGTCGTCGGCATCCTGAGTGGACTTGTAGATTGCCTCACCCAGACGCATCGCGGCTTCGGACAGGTTCTGGATGCCAGAGCGGATCTTGCCAGCGTCGTCGCCTTTCAGCGCCTCTTCCAGCGGCTGCATGGCCAGTTCGATCGATTCGACCGTGCTGGGGTCAACCTTGTCGCCATGTTCGGCCAGCTGCTTCTTGGTCGAGTGCAGCAGGCTTTCACCCTGGTTGCGGGTTTCGACCATGTCGCGGCGTTCCTTGTCGGCCTCGGCATTGGCTTCGGCGTCGCGGACCATTTTCTCGATCTCGTCATCGGACAAGCCGCCCGACGCCTGGATCGTGATCTGCTGTTCCTTGTTCGTGCCCTTGTCTTTGGCCTTGACCGACACGATGCCGTTGGCGTCGATGTCGAAGGTCACCTCGATCTGCGGCATGCCACGCGGGGCTGGCGGGATGTTTTCAAGGTTGAACTGGCCCAGCATCTTGTTGTCGGCAGCCATTTCGCGTTCGCCCTGGAACACCCGGATGGTCACGGCGTTCTGGTTGTCTTCCGCAGTCGAGAAGATCTGCGACTTCTTGGTCGGGATCGTCGTGTTGCGGTCGATCAGGCGGGTGAAGACGCCACCAAGGGTTTCGATGCCCAAGGAAAGCGGGGTCACGTCAAGCAGAACCACGTCTTTGACATCGCCTTGCAGAACGCCGGCCTGAATGGCGGCACCTGCGGCCACGACTTCGTCGGGGTTCACGCCCTTGTGCGGTTCCTTGCCAAAGAATTTGGTCACTTCGGCAATGACTTTCGGCATACGGGTCATACCGCCGACCAGAACCACCTCGTCAATGTCGCTGATCGACAGGCCAGCGTCTTTCAGGGCCGCTTGGCACGGCTTCATCGAGCGCTTGATCAGGTCATCGACCAGCGATTCCAGCTTGGCGCGGGTCAGCTTGACCACAAGGTGCAGCGGCTGGCCGGTGGATTTGTCCATCGAGATGAACGGCTGGTTGATTTCGGTCTGCGAGGATGACGACAGCTCGATCTTGGCTTTTTCGGCCGCCTCTTTCAGGCGCTGAAGGGCCATCTTGTCGAGGGTCAGATCGACGCCGTGTTCCTTTTTGAACTCATCCGCCAGATAGTTGACGATGCGCATGTCGAAATCTTCGCCACCAAGGAAGGTGTCGCCGTTGGTGGATTTCACCTCAAACAGGCCGTCGTCGATTTCAAGGATCGTGATGTCGAACGTGCCGCCGCCAAGGTCATACACGGCGATGGTCTTGGTCTCTTTCTTGTCAAGACCATAGGCCAGCGCGGCTGCGGTGGGTTCGTTGATGATGCGCAGCACCTCAAGCCCGGCGATCTTGCCGGCATCTTTGGTGGCCTGACGCTGGGCGTCGTTGAAATAGGCCGGAACCGTGATCACGGCCTGGGTGACGGTTTCGCCAAGATAGGCTTCGGCGGTTTCTTTCATCTTTTGCAGGATGAAGGCCGACACTTGGCTGGGCGAATACTTTTCGCCGCGCACTTCGACCCAAGCGTCGCCGTTGCCGCCGTTGACGATCTTATACGGCATATTCTTCTGGTCTTTCAGAATAACCGGATCATCGAAACGGCGCCCGATCAGGCGCTTGACGGCGAAAATGGTGTTCGAGGCGTTGGTGACGGCCTGACGTTTGGCGGCCTGGCCGACCAGACGTTCCGATTCGGTAAAGGCCACGATCGACGGCGTGGTGCGCGCGCCTTCCGAGTTTTCAATCACGCGAGGCTGCGACCCATCCATGATGGCGATGCAGGAGTTGGTGGTTCCAAGGTCGATTCCAATGACTTTGGCCATGTTTCTATCCCTTTCTTCAGGCGATGTTGCGGCGCGGGCCCGATGCGGCGCCCTTGCCCATGGAGCGTGTGGGATTCCAGACTATTCCATCATCCCGATGCGTGGTGTATATAGGAGGCGGTCAAAGTTCCTGCAACCGCGACCAACCATGCATTTCACTGAATTTTTTCGTTCTGAGACGATCAGCTGAAACAATTTCCGGAGGATCCTATGTCTCACTCTGCCATGATCATCTTGTCTGCATTGCTGCCTGCCGCCGGTATTCTGGGCCTTGTTGGCCTTGTTGCTTTCGCGGCGTCGAAAATCACCGAGCATCATCGCGATGCCAACAGCACCCCTGCCGATCAGCGGTGATCAAGGGTGCAGCACCCGGTAAAGGTATCATTGCCATCCGGGGCTGACAGAAACATCAGCGTGGTAAAGCCGAACTCGCGGTCTGACATGCCGTCGCCGCACCGCTGGCGCTTGACGATCAGGGTGCGCGTCAGCGTCGGGCCTTCCTCTAGCCGTATCAGATAGCCACGGTCGGACACGCCCTCTTCCAGCACGGTCATGGGCACGACACCGGTTTCAGGCGAGTTATATTCGGCGCCACGCGGATACAGGCTGACCGACCAGAACGGTTCGGTGCCAAAGCACGAGAGCGGACGCGGCACCTGATAGGGGTCTTCGGGGGGCGTCGCCTCAAGATAGCGCATGGCGACCCAGCCATTGCCTTCGGGGATGCCGACCTTGCCCCATTTGCCATCGGCCGAGGTTTCCAGCACTTCGATATTCAGGCCATAGGGGCCGATGTCGCCGATGATGTCGGCACTGGCCGATGGGGCGTTGCGGATGTTCAGCCGATCGCCTTCGGCCACGCCTGTGACCTGAAAGGCGGCCGGGTAGCCTTGGGCCAAGGCGGGCAGGGGCGCCGCAAGGGCAAGCCAAAAACAAAGAGCACGGAAGATCATCGTTTGGCCCCCCAGCTGAGTGATGCGTGTTTGCGTGTGTAGAATTCGCCCATCAAACCCAGCACCAGGCAGATCAGCGAGATGATGATAGGGTATTCGATGTTGCTGTAGCGGGGGTGATAGTTCAGGAAAACCTGCCCCCGCGTCTGGTCGATGATGTGAAACAGCGGATTCCAGTCAAAATAGGCCAGAATGTAGGTGGGCATGGAATTGGCCAGAAACATCTTGCCCGAGGCGATCATGTTGCCGCGTTGATAAATCTGCGCGATCAGGCCAAAAAATTCGGGCTGCCACGGCAACATGGATTTGACGACCATGCCGATGCAGACGCCCGACCCCCACGAGAGCAGCAACATGCCCAAGGTGCCCACCGGTTTGTCAAAATGGATGGGCGTGATGATGGCATGGTAGAAAAACAGCACGACGCCCGCAGACAACACTTGCAGGTATAGCGACGACAAGGCCGCCGCACCCACGGCGATGATCGGGTTCATCGGGGCGTGTTTCATCATCGGTGATGTCGGCCCGTCAGAGCCGATGACGGCCCCCATGGCCTTGGTATGCACCATGAACATGAAGATGCCCGACATGATATACAGCAAGAAATCGCCGCGCACGGCGCTGCTTTTCATGCCCAGCATGGTGAACATCACATAGAAGATCACCACGAACAGCACCATCTGCGAGATGTTCATCAACAGGCCGATGACAGCATTGCCGTGGTTTCGCCGCACAGATCGCACGGCACCGTGAAACATCAACTCAAAGATCGACAGCGCGCGGCCTGCGGCTGTCTTTCGGACGGTCGGTTGAAACATCTTTGCCTTGACCTCGTGCAGGGGCGTGCCCAAGCGATTATGCGGGAAATCTTGCCGTTTCCTTTGTGGCGATGATATGGCTTTGCGCAGTTTGAGGCAACTGTTCTGAAGAATTGGGGGTTTTTGTGAATTATACCATGTTGATTGAGGTGATGCGGCGTCTGGCGCTGGAAGCGGGGGACCGGATCATGGAGATCTATGATGGCCCCGATTTCGAGGTGAAGTCGAAAAGCGATGCCAGCCCGGTGACCGAGGCGGATGAGGCCGCGGATGCGCTGATTTCGGCGGGATTGCGGGCCGCGTTTCCCGATGTTGTTCTGATTACCGAAGAACAGGCGGCCAGCCACAGCCTGACAGCGCAGACCTTTATCATCGTTGACCCGCTGGATGGCACCAAGGAATTCGTGCAGCGCCGGGGCGATTTCACCGTGAACATCGCCTATGTCGAAGATGGTGTGCCCGTGCGCGGGGTTGTCTATGCGCCCGCCAAGGGCCGGTTGTTCTATACCCGCGCCGATGGTGTGGCGGTTGAGGAGATGGGCCCGTTTGACAAGGCACAGGCCGGGGTTCAAAAGCCGATTTCGGTTTCAAAGCCCGATAATGGCGCCTTGATGGTGGTGGCCTCGAAATCGCATCGCGACGCGGCGACGGACGCCTATATTGCCAAATATGCCGTCAAGGACATGACCAGCGCGGGCAGCAGTCTGAAGTTCTGTCTTGTCGCCACGGGCGAGGCCGATCTTTATCCGCGGCTTGGCCGCACGATGGAATGGGATACGGCGGCAGGTGATGCGGTGTTGCGCGGGGCTGGCGGGCAAGTGGTGCGGTTTGATGACCATACGCCCTTGGCCTATGGCAAATCAGGCTGGGACAACCCGTTCTTCATTGCGCTTGCCCCCGGTGTTGATCTGAAGGCCGGATGACCGGCCCACGCCTTTCGGTGATTGTGGTCAGCCGCCATCGGGCGGCGGCCCTGGCCCGCTGTGTGACAGCGATCCGGCAGCAAATCGGTGCCCAGATCGAGTTGGTGGTGGTGGCCGATCCTGCGGGGCTGGCCTCAGTGCAGGCGGATGACATCAAGGGCATCTGTTTTGATCAGGCCAACATCAGTGCCGCGCGCAATCTGGGATTGGGCGTGGCGGCTGGTCAGATCGTGGCCTTTGTCGATGATGATGCCGTGCCCGAACCCACCTGGGCCGCGCGCGTGCTGGCGCCCTTTGCGGATGGGGCGACCGTGGCGGCCACCGGATTTGTGCGCGGGCGCAATGGCATTTCGATGCAGTGGCGCTGTTCGGCGGTGGACAGGTTGGGCCAGGATCATCCGCTTGAGGTGCCTGATAGCGGGGTGGTTTACCCCGATGCCGGGCCGGGCCGGGTGATCAAGACCCAAGGCACCAACTGCGCCTTTCGCGCCGATGTTCTGCGCGGCATTGGCGGGTTCGATCCGTCGTATCGGTTTTTTCTGGATGAAACGGATGTCAACCTGCGAATGGCAGGCTTGGGGCGCACGGCTGTGGTGCCCTTGGCGCAAGTGCATCATGGGTTTCTGGCGTCCGAGCGGCGTCGGGCCGACCGGGTGCCGCTGAGCCTGCATGAGATTGCGGCCTCGACGGCTGTTTTTCTGCGCCGCCATGCGCCAGCCCATCTGGATGCGGGCCGCGCCGCCCTGGTGGCGGGCCAGCAGCGGCGGGTTGATCAGCATCTGGCGGCACGCCGGATTGATCGCGGCGCGGCCCATGCGCTGATGGCCAGCCTTGCCGAGGGTTGGGCCGAGGGGCTGGGGCGCGGTGTGCCGGATTTGCGCAGCCTGAATCCGCCAGAGGCGGCGTGGCGGCCGCTGACCCTGCGGGCGACGGGGGCGGGTGTGTTTCTTGCGGGGTGGAGTTGGCGGCGGCACAAACTGGAGGCTGAGGCCGCCGAAGCCGTGGCCGCGGGCAAGATCGTCTCGGTTCTGTGTCTGTCGCCCGGTGTTCGGCGGCATTGGCTTGGCTTTGATCCGCGCGGTTTCTGGATACAGGTCGGTGGCCTGTGGGGGCGGGCTGACAGATCGGCGCCTGCACCTTGGGGTTGTAATTTTTTGCAGAGATCTACTGCAATCTCGTCAGATTTTCGCCTTTTTCGTCCTCTAGGTTGATTTCGGAACGAGAACGATAATGCGGTGATCTGGCAGATTGTGCAAAATTCTGATATCAATCCAACGGTATCAAATGGGGCACTCGATTAGATTGCCGTCGTACGAGGGGCAGGCCATACAAATGGGCCGCAAAAAAAAGTGAAGTGAACATGAAGTCCAAGAAAGTCTTGAAAGCTGTATTTCCGGTTGCAGGTCTTGGGACACGGTTTTTGCCGGCGACCAAATCGATCCCCAAGGAAATCATGACTTTGGTGGATCGTCCGCTGATCCAATATGCGATCGACGAGGCGCGGGCGGCCGGGATCAAGGAGTTCATCTTTGTCACGTCGCGCGGCAAATCGGCGCTTGAGGATTATTTTGATGTGGCCCCCGAACTGGAATCGGCGCTGCGCAAATCGGGCAAGACCGAATTGCTGGAGGTGTTGAAAGACACCAACATGGATTCCGGGGCCATTGCCTATATCCGGCAGAACCGCCCGCAGGGTCTGGGCCATGCCGTTTGGTGCGCGCGCCGTCTGATCGGGAACGAGCCCTTTGCCGTTCTGCTGCCGGATGACGTGATTGCCGCTGAAAAGCCCTGCTTGCAGCAGATGATCGAGGCCTATGCCGAAACCGGCGGAAATATGGTGGCGGCGATGGAAGTCGCGCCGGAAAAAGCCTCGTCTTACGGTGTTCTGGATATCGGCAATGACATGGGGTCTATCGTCGAGGCCAAGGGCATGGTCGAAAAGCCCCCGGCTGGAACGGCCCCGTCGAACCTTGCCGTCATCGGGCGTTACATTTTGTCGCCGGATGTGCTGACCAATCTGAACAAGATCAAGCAAGGGGCTGGCGGTGAGATTCAGCTGACCGATGCGATTGCCGAAGAAATCGGGCGCAGCAAGGTTTTCGGCTATCGCTTCCGTGGGCAGCGTTATGATTGCGGGTCAAAAGCCGGGTTCTTGCAGGCGACCGTGGCCTTTGGTCTGGCCCGGCCCGACCTGCGTGATGAGTTGAGCGCCTATCTGAATGACCTGAGCGCCATGCAAAAGGCGGCTCAGTAACCAGATTGCCGGCAAGCGCCTTTCTGCTGGATGTGACGCGGATCGTTTCGCGTCTGGGGAAGGGTGCCCTGACCGGGATTGACCGGGTCGAGCTGGCCTATCTGCGCTATTTGCTGGGGCAGGACGTGCCTGTCTATGGTCTGACCAGAACGCCTGCCGGTGTTCTGGTCTTGCCCGTTTCTGCCCTGAAACTGATTGCCGATTGGGCGCAGGGTGGGCCTTTGCCGGGGCCGATTGATCTGATCGGGCGGATTGCGCGCCGCAAGGCCCCTGATCAGGCAAGGGCCGAGACGCAGTTGCGGCACCACGCGCTGCGACGCCTGCCTGTCGCCTTGCTGGGGCAGGGGTTGCGGCGGTTGCTTGCCCCCGGCACGGTTTATCTGAACGTGGGTCATGCCAACCTGTCCCCGCGGGTGCTGAGGGGGCTGCACCGTGCGCGGCTGCGTGTTGCGGTGATGCTGCATGATACCATTCCGCTGGAATCGCCCGAATATGCGCGGGCCGATCAGATTGCCGTCTTTGCGCGACGTGTGGCGGCGGTTTCTGCCCATGCTGATGTTGTGATTCACACCGCCCATACCACCCGTCTGGCCAATGAGCGGCACTTGGCCAAGGCAGGGCGGGTGCCGCCGGGCGTTGTTGCCCCCTTGGCGGTGGACATGCCCAAGCCTGACCTGGGCGCCTTGCCGCCGGGGCTGATGCCAAGCGAGCCGTATTTTGTGGTTCTGGGCACGATCGAGCCGCGCAAGAACCACGCGCTGTTGCTGGATGTCTGGGACGCCCTGGCCGCCGAGAAGGGCCCTTTGCCGAAGTTGCTGGTGATTGGCAACCGTGGCTGGGCCAAGCCTGCGCTGTTTGCCCGGCTGGACCGGGGCGTTGCCGGCGTTCAGGTGCTGTCGGGGCTGGGGGATCAGGCGGTGGCGACGCTGGTGGCCGGGGCGCGGGCATTGCTGTTTCCATCCTTTGCCGAAGGCTTTGGTCTGCCTGCGATTGAGGCCATGCGTCTGAAAACACCCGTAATTGCATCGGATTTACCGATCTTTCGCGAGGTGATGGGTGACTATGCTGTTTACCTGACTCCGTCCGATGTTTATTCTTGGATGAGAACAATCCGCGACACCAGCCTTGGCCCATCCGGCAGGGTGCCAGAGGCCGGGGGGCTGGCTTCTGTGACCTGGTCTGACCATTTGAGAATTGTATTAACAAGTATCTGAAAGCATGGTTCTGTGCGAAGGGGAAGCGGGCGGTAAGAGTGGGCATTTTTTCGAGATATCGGCTTAGGTTGGCGCGTCGTCGCTGGCTGTTTCGCGCGTTTCGGAAACGGCGCGAGCTGAAGCCTGTTGCCAATCGCACGGCAAAAATGCGCCCCAATGATATCTTGCTGTTCTGCACCCTGCGGAATGAGAAAATCCGACTGCCGTATTTCCTGCGCTACTACCGGGATTTGGGGGTTAATCATTTCTTTATCGTGGACAATGGCAGCGATGACGGTGGCCGCGAATATCTGGCCGAGCAGCCTGATGTCAGCCTGTGGTCAACGACCCATAGCTATAAACGGGCGCGGTTCGGGGCAGATTGGCTGAACTGGTTGCAACTGCGCTATGCCCATGAGCATTGGTGTCTTGTCGTCGATCCGGATGAGTTCTTTGTTTACCCGTTTTGCGATACCCGGCCGATCCGGGCGCTGACGGATTGGCTGGATTCGTCGTCGATCAAGTCGTTTCCCGCGATGCTGCTGGATATGTATCCCAAGGGGCCGCTGGACGCCCAGCCGTACCGCGAGGGGATGGACCCGTTCGAGATTGCCCAGTATTTTGACAGTGGCAACTATGTGTTTCAGCGCAACAGCCGGTTTGGCAATCTGTGGATTCAGGGTGGCCCCCGGATGCGCACTTTCTTTGCCGACAAGCCGGCGATGGCACCCGCGCTGAACAAGATCCCGTTGGTGAAATGGCATCGCAGCTATGCCTATGTCAGCTCGACCCATATGCTGCTGCCGCGTGGTTTGAACCAGGTGTATGATGAATGGGGCGGCGAAAAGGCCAGCGGTTGTCTGTTGCACGCCAAGTTTCTGGATACCTTTGCCACCAAGGCCGAGGAGGAAATGAGCCGGGGCCAGCATTATGCGGCCAGTGCCGAATACAAGGCCTATAAGGCCGGGCTAGAAGCGCAGCCTGACCTGTGGTGCAAGTGGAGTGAGAAATACATCAACTGGCGTCAGCTTGAGATTCTGGGCCTGATGTCCAAGGGCAACTGGGCATGAGCGTCGGGTTCATCATGTTGTGCCACACGGCCCTGGATCGCGCGGCCCAAGTGGCCCGCCATTGGGCCGAGCGTGAGTGCCCGGTGGTGGTGCATGTGGATAGGCGCGTGCCTGCGGTGCAATTCGACAAGATGAAGGCCGATCTTGCCGATCTGGGCAATGTGCGGTTCTTGGGGCGGCATGCCTGTGAATGGGGCACCTGGGGCATTGTGGCCGCCAGCCAAGAGGCGGCGACGCTGATGCTGCGGGACTTTGCCCAGGTCAAGCATGTGTATCTGGCCTCGGGTTCGTGCCTGCCCCTGCGCCCGGTCGAGGAATTGGTGGCCTATCTGGCCGAACGCCCGCGCACCGATTTTATCGAAAGTGTGACGACCGAGGATGTGGGTTGGACGATCGGCGGGCTGGATGTTGAGAGGTTCACGCTGCGCTTTCCGTTCAGCTGGCGCAAGCAGCGGCTGTTTTTTGATGCCTATGTCTGGCTGCAACGCCAAGTTGGCTTTCGGCGCAAGATACCGGCCGGGCTGTCGCCGCATCTGGGCAGCCAGTGGTGGTGCCTGACGCGGCAAACCCTGTCGGCCATTCTGGAACATCCAGAGCGGAACCAGATCGACCAGTATTTCCGCAAGGTCTGGATTCCTGACGAAAGCTATTTTCAGACGCTGGTGCGGCAGGTGTCCACGAATATTGAAAGCCGGTCTTTGACGCTGTCGAAGTTCGATTTTCAGGGCAAGCCGCATATTTTCTATGATGACCATCTGCAATTGCTGCGGCGGTCTGATTGTTTTGTGGCGCGCAAGATCTGGCCACAGGCAGACAAGCTGTATGGTGCCTTTTTGTCGGGCGATCGCAGCCGGTTGGCGGCGGCTGAACCGAACCCCGGCAAGATTGACCGCTTGTTCGCCAAAGCGGTTGAGCGGCGCACCAAGGGGCGGCCGGGCCTGTATATGCAAAGCCGCTATCCCAATGAAAACTGGGAAAACGGGCGCACGGCTGGGCCGTATTCGGTGTTTTGCGGCTTTTCCGATGTGTTTGAGAATTTTGAAGTCTGGCTGAGCAAGGCCAGCGGAACGCGGGTTCACGGCCATCTGTTCGCGCCTGATCGGGTGCATTTCGCGGGCAGTGAGGGGTGTTACAACGGGTCATTGTCCACGTCGGTGGCGATCCGCGATTATAACCCGCGCGGTTTTCTGACCAACCTGATCTGGAACACGCGGGGCGAAAGGCAGTGTTTTCAATATGGCCCTGATGATAACCAGAAACTGAATTGGTTCATGGCCCTGGATGGAAACGCCCAGATCTCGGTGATTTCCGGGGCATGGGCCGTGCCGCTGTTCCATTCCAACCGCAATTTCGGAGAGATCCGGCGCGAGGCGGCGCGGATGCAGAAGATTGAGCAGGAGTTTTTGAACATCTTGCGCGATGCCCATGCCAAGGCGCATGTGCGGATCTGGAGTTTGGCCGATTTCGTTGAAAACCCGATGGAGCCGTTGCAGACGATCATTGATGAAATCGGCCCAAGGCAGGGCCGACGATTGACCGAGGCGCCCCGGCTGGCCGATTTGGCAGGCTTTGGGCAGTTCTTGCAGAACCTGCGCAATCAGGGGATGCAGCCGACATTGATGGGTGATTTTCCGGTGCATGATGACCCCAAGCCCTCAACCTCGCGCCGCGGGCGCCCCTATTTGGTGAAGTGAGTGCCGAAAGCGCTGTTTGACAGTTTTGTTCTGTTTGCAGAAATGCGGACGGGTTCGAATTTTCTTGAAGCAAATCTGAACGCGATGCAGGGGGTTTCCTGCCACGGAGAGGTGTTCAACCCCTATTTCATTGGGCAAAAAGACAAAACCTCGTTCCTTGGGTTTTCGCTGGCAGACCGTGAGGCCGATCCGATGGCGCTGGTGCGGGCGATGCGGGCGGCCGGGGATGGGCTGGCGGGCTTTCGCTATTTTCACGACCACGATCCGCGGGTGTTTGAGCCGGTGTTGCAAGATCCGCAATGCGCCAAGATCGTGCTGACGCGGAACCCGGTGGAAAGTTATGTCAGCTGGAAGATTGCGCAGGAAACCGGGCAGTGGAAGCTGACCAATGCCAAGAACCTGAAAACCGCGCAGGCCCGGTTTGATGCCCCCGAATTTGAGGCCCATCTGGCGGCCTTGCAGGATTTCCAGATCCGCATTCTGCATGGGTTGCAGGTGACCGGGCAGACGGCGTTTTACATCGACTATGAAGACATCAACGATCTGGATGTGGTGAACGGGCTGGCCGCCTTTCTGGGTGTGCCGGGGTTGGCGGCGCTGGATGGCAGCCTGAAAAAACAGAACCCCGAAGAGATTTCGCAAAAGGTGGTGAATGCAGATGAGATGGAACGGGCGCTGACGCGGCTGGACCAGTTCAATCTGTCCCGCACCCCGAACTTTGAACCCCGCCGGGCGCCGGCCGTGCCGTCCTTCGTGGCGGCGCAGCGGGCGGCGTTGCTGTATATGCCGATCAAGGCCGGGCCCGAGGATCGGGTGACGGCCTGGTTGGCGGGGTTTGGCGGCACCGAAGGCGAGTTTTCGCAAAAGTCGTTGCGCCAATGGAAGCGCGCGCGGCCGCACCACCGCGCCTTTACGGTGCTGCGCCACCCGGTTGCGCGGGCGCATCACGCCTTTTGCAGCCAGATTCTGGATGGCAATCTGCGCGAAATCCGCGCCCAGTTGGAAAAGGCGCACCGCATTGCCCTGCCGCCCTTGGGGCAGCGCTATGGCGATGTTGCCGCGCATCGTGCGGGGTTTGTCGGATTTCTGAAGTGGCTGAAGCTGAATGTGGCCGGCCAGACCGGGGTCAGGGTTGATCCGCATTGGGCCAGCCAGTCAGCGGTGCTGCAAGGGTTTGGCCAGTTTCAGACACCCGATGTCATCTTGCGGGAAGAGCGGCTGGCCGAGGGACTTGCCTATCTGGCCGCAGAAATCGGGATCGAGGCCAGCCCACCCCTGCCAGCGGCCGAGCCGGATGCCCTGCTGGCGGCGGTTTACGATGATGAAATCGAAGCTGCCGCCCGCGATGCCTATGCCCGCGACTATATGGCCTTTGGGTTTCAGGATTGGGGCCGTTAGGCCGCTTGCGGGGCCTTTGCCTCGGTCAGGATGGCATGCAGTTTGGCGGGGTCGGTATTGGCCCGCAGCTTTGCCACAGTGCCCGCATCGCGCATGGTGCGGCTGACCAGCGCCAAGGCCTTAAGGTGGTCAACACCTGAATCCTTGGGCGCGAACAGGCCAAAGATCAGATCGACCGGCTGACGATCGACGCTGTCATAATCCAGCGGCTTTTCCAGACGGATGAACACGCCCACGATGCGATCAAGGTCTTGCAGCCGGGCATGGGGCAGGGCGATGCCATGGCCCACACCTGTGGGGCCAAGGCTTTCGCGTTCTTGAAGGCCGTCGATGGCTGTGGCGGCAGACAGACCATAGGTGGCTGCCACCATCTCGCCCAGTTCCTGAAAAAGCCGTTTCTTGCTGGTCAGTTGCCCAACGACGCGAACGGCGCCGGGCGCGAGTAGCTTGGACAATTCCATCAACGGTTTCTTCCCGGCCGCCGTGGTGGCCTTTTACTTGGTGTTACGCGGGTCGATCCAGCCGATGTTGCCGTCATCCCGACGGTACACGACATTCACGCCCCCATGTCCTTCATTGCGGAACACCAGCATGCGTTGCCCACCAAGCTCTAGCTGCATCACGGCTTCGCCGACGGTGATGGAAGGGATCTTGGTTTCCATCTCGGCGATGACGATCGGCTGGAGCGTGTCTGACGCCTCATCCTCGTGGTCCTCGGTTGGCGCGAGGATATAAGAGGAGCCGCCGCCGAATTCAACAGGTGACGTTCGGGCGGAATGGTGGTTGCGGATACGGCGTTTATAGCGACGCAACTGCTTGTCCATCTTCTCGCGGCAGGATTCGAACGCCGCATAGATTTCGGATGCATGGCCCTTGGCCGCAGCATTCAGGCCCGTGGACAGGTGAACGGTGGCTTCACACACAAATTCATGCGCTGATTTCGAGAAAACGATGACAGCCTCGGTCGGTCGCTGGGCATATTTGTCAACAACCTCGCTGAGTTCAGACTTTACATGAGTCTGAAGGGCTTCGCCGATGTCGATTTGTTTTCCGCTGATCTGATAGCGCATGATGTCTCCTCCGCGCGGCTGCTTTCCTGCCGGCTCGCCCCGAAGGCACGAGAAGCAGGTTCTTGAATTTCAGGTGGGGTTGCCTTGGCGATCCTGCAAGGGAGTTTGACTGCAAGTCTTCGGGGCCGGTACGCGGCCGCGAGGCAGGATCTGGACAGGGCGGGGTTCGCTCGCATCCCTTGTATTTGGCGACAGGGGACAGGGGGTTGTCAACAGAATCGTCACAACAATTTAACAAGCGGGGGTCACGTCATCCGGAAATTTTGGCCCAGATAGACCCGGCGCACTGTTTCATCACGCACGATTTCATCCGTGGTCCCGCTTTTCAGCACGGTGCCGTCGTGCAAAATATAGGCCCGGTCGACAATTTCCAGCGTTTCCCGCACGTTATGATCGGTAATTAACACGCCGATGCCGCGTGATTTCAGATCATGCACAAGGTGGCGGATTTCCCCCACGGCGATCGGATCGACCCCGGCAAAGGGTTCGTCCAGCAGCAGGTATTTCGGATTGGCGGCAAGGCAGCGCGCGATTTCCACGCGCCGACGCTCGCCCCCTGACAGGGCAAGGGCGGGGGCGCGGCGCAGGTGGGTGATCGAGAATTCCGACAACAATTCTTCCAGCCGCTCGCGCCGTTTGTGGCGATCATCGTCGGTGATTTCCAGCACGGCCAGGATGTTGTCTTCGACCGACAGGCCACGAAAGATCGACACCTCTTGGGGCAGATAGCCGATGCCAAGCCGTGCCCGGCGATACATGGGCAGGCCCGTTACGTCTTTGCCGTCAATGATCACCTGACCGCCTTCGGGTGTGACCAGACCCGCGATGGAATAAAAGCAGGTGGTCTTGCCGCTGCCATTTGGCCCCAGCAACGCGACAACCTCGCCGCGATTCAACTGCATGCTGACATCGCGGATCACCAGCTTGCGTTTATAGCTTTTGCGCAGGTTACGGATGGACAGCCCGGCGCCACCCTCTGTTACCGACAGTTTGGGCAGGGATGTCACGGGGTGGTGCCCCCGGGCGTGAAGATCGTCTTGACGCGGCCGGTCATCGTGCCGGTGCCGTTTTTCAAATTGACGATCAGCTTTTCGCCCGAAATGGCCGTGGCCCCTTGGGTCAGCAGAACATTGCCTGTCATCACCACATTGCCCGAGTCGATGGTATAGACGGCCTCTTGCGCCTCGGCGGCATCCTGGGGGCTGACCAGCGTGACGCCGCCCGTTGCATGCAGGCGGTCAATCGCCGACCCATCCGCCGTGTATTCGACCTGCACCTGCCCGGCAGTCAGGCGCATCTGCCCCTGTTTCACCAGCACATTGCCGGAAAATACCGCCGTGCCCGCCGCCTGATCGACCGACAGGCTGTCGGCATCCACTTCGACGGGCAGGGTTGTGTCCTGGGTCAGGCCGCCAAGGCGCACATCGGCCTGTTGGCCAAGCGCCGGACCCGACAGGCAAGCAGCAATCAGAATGGCGTAAAGCAATCTGGGCATGGGCAACCTGTCTGTCCTGTTCAACGCGGGTTCAATCAATTCGCCGGTCGGTATATCAGCTTCACCCTGCTGTTGAAAACAACAAGATATCGGCCCGGCTGCTGCGCATCTTCGGTCAGCCGCATCGAGTCGGCTGTCAGGCTGCCCGCGGGGCCAGTGGCTGTCACCGGGGTGTCTGAGGTGATCTCGGTCTGGTCCATCCGGGCGATCATCTCTTGGGTTTCGATCTGCCAGCCATTCGACTGGGTGATCGTCACCCCGGATGACAGCAGGATGTGCTGCTGTGCGCCATCAATTCGGGCGGCCCCGGCGCGAAGGGTGGTGCTGGCGCCATCGGGTGTTTCCAGCAGGCCAACCACGCTTTGCGCCGTGCCCGACGCGCTGTCGGTGGCATCGGGCCGGGCCTCGGCGGCAGAAAGGGTCAGTGCGGCGCCATCATCGGTAACACCGGCATAAGACGGGTCGGTCATGCGGGGTTCGCGCAGGCGATCTTCAATATCGACCTGGGCATAGGGCAGGGCCTCTTCCGGGTCGATCGTGCGGGCCACCAGAAACAGCGTGGATAACAGCGCCAAGGCCGCCAAGGGCAGCGCAATCTTCAGCCAGGCGATAAGCCGGGAATGGGCGTCTAGGTTTGCCATGGGCCGGATGAAACTGCCTTCTTTCGTCCAAGGGTATAGACGCGTCGCGCCAAGGCCAACCAGTGTTCAGCCGTGGTCGGCGGTGGCCCGCCTAGTGCTGAAAAATATCGGTCGGGGCATCCCAGCCCAAGAGGTCAAGTTCGGCCCGTGTGGGCAGGAAATCAAACAGACGTTGCGCCAGATCCATCCGGCCTTCGCGGATCAGGCGCTTTTCCAGTTGGGCCTTGAGTGCATGCAGATGCAGCACATCTGACGCGGCATATTCCTTTTGCGCCTCGGTCAGTGTTTCGGCGCCCCAATCGCTGGTCTGCTGCTGTTTTGACACATCAACACCCACCAGTTCAGCCAGCAGATATTTCAGCCCGTGACGGTCTGTATAGGTGCGGATCAGGCGTGACGCGATTTTCGTGCACCAGACCGGCGAGGTGGTGACCCCAAAGGCCTGCTTCATCGCGGCAATGTCGAATCGGCCAAAGTGAAACAGTTTCAGCGTCTTGGGGTCGGCCAGCAGGCGTTGCAGATTGGGGGCGCTGGTCTGGCCAAGCGCGATCTGCACCAGATGGGCATCGCCCGATCCATCGGCCAGTTGCACAACACATAACCGGTCACGCCGGGGATCAAGCCCCATGGTTTCTGTATCAATTGCGACGACCGGGCCAAGGCGCAGGCCATCGGGCAGGTCGTTTTTGTGCAGGTGAATGGCCATGGCGCACCCCGAAAAGGCAAAGGGTGCGAACCTTGCGGTCCGCACCCTTGGCGAATGGTGCCCAGAAGAGGACTCGAACCTCCACGCCTTGCGGCACTGGTACCTGAAACCAGCGCGTCTACCAATTCCGCCATCTGGGCAGATGTCGTGGGGCGGTGTTTAAGCGGGCGGTGCGGGGGTGTCAACGGGGGTCAAGCATGTCTTTGAAGAAATTTGTCGCGGGGGGTGAAATGGCCTTTTGCCTTGCCGACGGGGGGGCAGAAAGCTATGGAGAAGCTAACTTTTGCACGGCCTGAGGAAGGGTTCTTCGGATGAGCAATCTTGTCACGATTTATGGCGGATCTGGTTTTGTTGGTCGCTATGTCGCGCGGCGTCTGGCCAAGGAAGGCTGGCGGGTGCGCGTGGCTGTGCGTCGTCCGAATGATGCGATGTTTGTTCGGCCCTATGGTGTGCCCGGCCAGGTAGAGCCGGTTCTGTGCAACATTCGCGATGATGCCAGTGTGCGCGCCGTGATGCAGGGGGCCACAGCGGTGGTCAACTGCGTGGGTATCTTGAATGCCGTTGGCAAGAACAAGTTTGATGCGGTTCAGGCCGAAGGTGCGGGCCGTGTGGCGCGGATTGCGACAGATATGGGTGTGGCCCAGTTGGTGCATATCTCGGCCATCGGGGCCGACAAGGCCAGCGACAGCGCCTATGCCCGCAGCAAGGCCGCTGGCGAGGACGCGGTTCTGGCCGCCTTTCCCAAGGCTGTGATCCTGCGCCCCAGCGTGATTTTCGGCAATGAAGACCAGTTCTTCAACCGCTTTGCCAGCATGGCGCGGATGGGGCCGATCTTGCCGGTGGTGGGGGCAAACACGCGGTTCCAGCCGGTTTATGTCGATGATGTTGCCAAGGCTGCGGTTCTGGGCGTGCAGGGCAAGGCCGCGCCGGGTGTCTATGAGTTGGGCGGGCCCGACGTGGCGACATTCCGAGATCTGATGCGTGAGATGCTGGGCGTGATTCGTCGCCGTCGTCTGGTGCTGAACATTCCGCGTTTTGTGGCCATGATCATGGGTGGCGCCTTTGATCTGATGCAGGCCGCAATCGGCGGGTTGATTGAAAACAAGATGCTGACCCGTGATCAAGTGCGCAATCTGGGCCGTGACAATGTGGTTGCAGACGGGGCCAAGGGCTTTGCTGATCTGGGGATCACGCCAACCGCGCTGGATGCCGTTTTGCCGGAATATCTGTGGCGCTATCGGCCCTCGGGTCAGTTTGCGGCCATCAAGGAATCGGCAAAGAACCTTAAGCGCGTCTGATCCGTGGAAAATCTTGGCCTTTCCGCTGTTCTTGGCCTGCTGGAGGGGCTGACCGAGTTCATTCCGGTATCTTCGACGGGCCATCTGCTGTTGGCGGGGCATTTTCTGGGCTTTGAAAGCCCCGGCAATACCTTTGAGGTGGTGATCCAGCTTGGCGCGGTTTTGGCGCTGTTTTCGGTTTATGCGGCGCAACTGACGCGGTTGGCCCTTGCCGCCCGCAGCGATCAGGCGGCCAAGCGGGCCTTGGTCGGGCTGTTGCTGGCGTTTCTGCCGGCCGTGGTTGTGGGCTTGCTTGCGCATGATTTCATCAAGACGGTGCTGTTTGAGACACCCATGTTGATCGCCATCAACCTGATCTGGGGTGGGGTGGTCTTGTTGTTGATTGATCGCATTGCCCCCAGGGCGGTGCATTTTCAGGCGCTGGATCTTCCGTTGCGCAAGGCCTTTTGGATTGGGGTGTGCCAGTGCGTGGCGATGATCCCCGGTGTGTCGCGGTCTGGGGCCACGATTGTGGGGGCGTTGATGCTGGGCGTGGAAAAGCGTGCAGCGGCCGAGTTTTCGTTTCTGCTGTCATTGCCCACGATGGGGGCGGCGGTGTTCTATGATCTGCTGAAGTCTAGAAATGATCTTGATTTCAGTGCTTTGGCTGACATTGCCGTTGGCTTTGCCGTGGCGTTTCTGACAGCCCTGGTCGTGGTCAAGGCGGTGTTGGGCTATGTGGGCCGGCATGGCTATGCGGTGTTCGGATGGTGGCGAATCATCGTTGGTTTGACTGCGGTTGTGGCGCTGACACTGGGGTTTTAGGTATATAGGTAAATCTTGCTGACCTAAAATTCACAAAAAGGGTTACAAAAACTGACCTGAATGCCCCGAAAGTGACAATTAGGTAAGCATGGCTGACTTTTATTCCCGCAAGCGAGGGGGTAAGAAGGCGCACCGGTGGAATCCGTCAGGGAGGCGCAGTCGTGGCTACGCAGAAAATGCTTAAATTCGTGAACGTCTCGAAAGAGATGCCCGAGAAACGCCCGGCCAATTTGCGCGCCCAGGATTTCCATGAGATCTATCGTGAATACGCTGCCGAAAAGGCGGCCGAGCAGGCGAGTCGGTGCAGCCAGTGTGGCGTGCCCTATTGCCAGTCGCATTGCCCGTTGCACAACAACATCCCGGATTGGCTGCGTCTGACCGCCGAAGGCCGTCTGGAAGAAGCCTATGAAATCAGTCAGGCCACCAACACCTTTCCTGAAATCTGTGGCCGCATCTGCCCGCAAGACCGCCTGTGCGAAGGCAATTGCGTGATCGAGCAATCGGGCCATGGCACTGTGACCATCGGGTCGGTCGAGAAATACATCACCGATACCGCCTGGGAAAACGGCTGGGTCAAGCCGATCAAGCCCGCGCACGAGCGCGGTGAAAGCGTGGCCATCATTGGCGCCGGCCCCGGTGGCCTTGCGGCGGCGGATGTGCTGCGCCGCAAGGGCTATCAGGTGACGGTCTATGACCGCTATGATCGCGCCGGTGGCTTGCTGACCTATGGCATTCCCGGCTTCAAACTGGAAAAACCCGTTGTCATGCAACGGATTGAGCAGTTGGAAGCGGGGGGTGTGACCTTTGTTCTGAATTGCACCGTGGGTGTGGACATCAGCTTTGATGCCATTCGCGGCCAACATGACGCTGTGCTGATCGCCACCGGCGTTTACAAGGTGCGCGAGATCGAGGCCCCCGGCGTTGGGGCGGCGGGTATTGTCAAAGCGCTGGATTATCTGACGGCCAGCAACCGCAAAAGCTTTGGCGATGATGTGCCCGAATTCGACTCGGGCGAGTTGAACGCCGAAGGCAAGCGCGTTGTGGTGATTGGTGGCGGTGACACGGCGATGGATTGCGTGCGCACGGCCATTCGCCAAGGCGCGCAATCGGTGAAGTGCCTGTATCGCCGCGACAAGGCCAATATGCCGGGCAGCCAGCGCGAAGTGCAGAATGCCGAAGAAGAAGGTGTTGATTTCGTTTGGCTTTCGGCCCCCAAGGGTTTTGTCGGTGGTGCCGAGGTTGAGGGCGTGATGGTGCAGAAGATGCGCCTTGGTGCCCCCGATGCCAGTGGCCGCCAAACGCCCGAAGTGATTGAGGGTGCCGATTATGTCGAACCCGCCGATCTGGTGGTGCAGGCCTTGGGCTTTGAGCCGGAGGCGATCCCGTCGCTGTGGGGTGTGCCGGAACTGGCCGTGACCCGGTGGGGCACGATCAAGGCCGATTTCCGCACCCATGCGACCAGCCTGCCGGGCGTCTATGCCGTGGGTGATATTGTGCGCGGCGCATCGCTGGTGGTGTGGGCCATTCGGGATGGGCGCGAGGCGGCAGAGGCCATCGCCACCTATCTGAAAGCGGCTGAGGTTGTGGCGGCCGAGTGACCCGAAGGGGCTGGTATTGCACAGTCACCGGGCGTGCACCCCCTGTGCAGACGAAAGATGTTCGGCGGCCTGACGCCCTGAATGTGCCCCGACAGAAATGTCAGCCTTGCTGACGCAAGACACGGAAGGAGAGACGATGCGACATCTGATCCTTGCAGCAGCGGTGGCGTTGCCCCTTCCGGCTTTGGCGGGGTCTTTCGTGCCCCCCGATGGCTGCGAAACCTTTATGACGGTGCAATCGCGCCAGTGCCGGGTGTCGAACCACTATAAATGCAGCGCCGATCCGGCGGGCGACCAGTGGCGGGCCGATTTCGACCAGCAGGGGCCGTTCTTTCTAAGCCGCATCGACAGCGAGGCGCAGTGGGTGGAAAGCTATGATCTGGGCCCGGTGCCGACGCTGCAAACGCTGGCGCCGAATCCCGACGATCCGGCCAGCTTTTCCGAATTGCTGACCACGCAGATTGATACCTTTGCCTTTGAGTTGACCCATGACAACACGGGCAACACCAAGGTGACGGGGTTTGACCGGCTGACAGGGCGCAGCGTGACGATCGACGGCATTGTGCTGGCCGAGACGGAGTTTGAATTCACCGAAACCGATCTGGCGGGCACGATGCTGCGCCAGTCGCGGGGGCGTGAGTATATTCACCGCGACTGGCGGTTGTTCTTTGCCGGGCCATCGGAATGGAATGGCGGGGATGGCACCTTTTTGCCCATTGATGGCAGCCCCGTGCAGTTCATCTTTCCTGGCGAGACCGGTTTCGCGGCGACCGAGCCGTTGTTTGACTGCGATCCGCTGATGACGAATTTTTCGCCAGCGCCAAAGGAGTTGGGCCGTGACGATCTGTGATCGTGTCAGCGGTGCCAGCCTTGGGGCGGCGGCGGCCCTGGAAGGGGCGGCCTTGATGGCCTGCCTGATGCCGGCCGGTGCCGCGATGGCGCAAGAGGCCGAGGCCGTGGTGCTGGATGTCAGCTATCTGGCGGCCCCGACTGACTGGTGCCCCGCCGATGCGGGGGTGCCGATGATTGTGGCGATGAATGGGCCGGACATCATCAAGGGGCCAAGCGAGACGCCGCGCAAGGTGCGCGAACGGCGCGGCGGTCAGGTCAGCATCACGCATTCTGGCCAGAACACCGCGGCCTTTCATCGGGCGGGCGATTTTTCCGGGCCGAAGGCCGAGGTGATTGGCCGCTTTGCCGCCGAGTTCCGGGCCTGTCTTGGGGCCCTTGATCGCCCGCGGGCGACCGGCGCCTGGCGCGTTGTCGGGCCGGATGGGGCCGAAGTAGAGGCGGGTGTTCTGGCGGATGCGCCGTTGGATCTGCCGCTTTTCGTGCCGTTCTTTCAGCCCGTTGCCGGGCCAGCCCAGGCCTATATGGCCCAATTTGACGACCGCCTGCTGTATGCGGCGGAAAAGCCGGCCCCCCAGGCCAATCAGACATTTCTGGCAAAACCAGACAAGGAGTAGCGCCATGACCAACTATGATGCAGACTGGGTGCGGGCCGAAGAAGCCAAGCGCGCGTGGCTGGATGCGAACGGTCTTTACAAGGCCGATGACGAGCATGCCTCGTGCGGGGTGGGTCTGGTTGTGTCGATCTCGGGCAAGCCCAGCCGGAAGGTGGTGGAAAACGGGATCAACGCGCTGAAGGCAGTCTGGCACCGGGGCGCTGTTGATGCCGATGGCAAGACGGGTGACGGGGCCGGCATTCATGTGCAGATCCCGGTCAAGTTCTTCTACGATCAGGTGCGCCGCACGGGCCATGAGCCGGACACGAAAAAGCTGATCGCTGTCGGGCAGGTGTTTTTGCCGCGCACGGATTTTGGTGCGCAAGAGCGGTGCCGCACGATTGTCGAGGCCGAAGTGCTGCGGATGGGGCATTACATCTATGGCTGGCGGCATGTGCCGGTGGATGTGAGTGTGCTGGGTGAAAAGGCCAATGCGACGCGGCCCGAGATCGAGCAGATTCTGATCCGCTGCGAAAAGGACATTGATCAAGAAGCGTTCGAGCGCGAGCTCTATATCATCCGCCGCCGGATCGAGAAGGCGGCGATTGCAGCGCAGATTCAGGGGCTGTATCTGTGCAGCCTGTCGTGCCGCAGCATCATCTATAAGGGTATGATGCTGGCCGAGCAGGTGGCGACCTTTTACCCCGATCTGCTGGACGAACGCTTTGAAAGCGCATTTGCGATTTATCACCAGCGCTATTCGACCAACACCTTCCCGCAGTGGTGGCTGGCCCAGCCCTTCCGCATGTTGGCCCATAACGGCGAAATCAACACGCTGAAGGGCAACGTCAACTGGATGAAGAGCCACGAAATCAGGATGGCGTCGAACAACTTTGGCGAGGCGGCCGAGGATATCAAGCCGATCATCCCTGCGGGGTCGTCTGACTCGGCGGCGCTGGATGCTGTGTTCGAGGTTCTGGTGCGGTCGGGCCGGTCGGCGCCGATGGCCAAGACGATGCTGGTGCCCGAGGCCTGGTCGAAGAACACCGGCGAACTGCCCAAGGCGTGGCAGGATATGTATGCCTATTGCAACGCGGTGATGGAGCCGTGGGACGGCCCGGCCGCCCTGGCGATGACCGATGGCCGCTGGGTTTGCGGCGGGCTGGATCGCAACGGCCTGCGCCCGATGCGCTATGTGGTGACGGGTGACGGGCTGCTGATCGCGGGATCTGAGGCCGGGATGGTGCCGGTGGATGAAACCACGGTGCGCGAAAAGGGCGCTTTGGGGCCGGGGCAGATGATTGCTGTCGATATGAAAGACGGCAAGCTGTATCACGACGCCCAGATGAAAGACCGCCTTGCCTCGGCCCAGCCTTATGGCGAGTGGATCGAGAAGGTTGTTGATCTGAACAGCCTGCTGAAAGACGTGCCGGAAACCGCGCTGTTTGAAGGGGCCGAGCTGCGCCGCCGCCAGATCGCGGCCGGCTTTACGGTTGAAGAGCTGGAGCAGGTTCTGGCGCCGATGGCCGAAGACGGCAAGGAAATGATCGCCAGCATGGGCGACGATACCCCGGCAGCGGTGCTGTCCAGCGTGTATCGCCCGCTGAGCCATTTCTTCCGGCAGAATTTCAGCCAGGTGACGAACCCGCCGATCGACAGTTTGCGCGAAAGCCGGGTGATGAGCCTGAAGACGCGCTTTGGCAATCTGAAGAACGTGCTGGATGAAAACAGCAGCCAGACCGAGATTCTGGTGCTGGAAAGCCCGTTCATCGCCAATGCCGAATTCGCCGTGATGGTCAAACAATTCGGCGAGTCGGTTGCGATGATCGACTGCACCTTCCCTGTTGGGCAAAGCCTGGATGATTTGCGCGTGGGGCTGGAGCGGATCCGGGCCGAGGCCGAGGATGCCGTGCGCTCGGGTGCGGCGCATATCGTGCTGACGGATGAACATCAGGGCCCCGAAAAGGTGGGGATGCCGATGATCCTTGCCACCAGTGCGGTGCATTCGTGGCTGACGCGCAAGGGGTTGCGCACGTTCTGTTCGCTGAACGTGCGGTCGGCGGAATGTATCGACCCGCATTACTTTGCGGTTCTGATCGGCTGTGGGGCAACCACGGTGAACGCCTATCTGGCGCAGGATACGATTGCGGATCGCATCAACCGGGGCCTGCTGGATGGCAGCCTGACCGATGCCACCCGCCGCTATCGCGATGCGATTGATGCGGGCCTGTTGAAGATCATGTCGAAGATGGGGATCAGCGTGATTTCCAGCTATCGCGGCGGTCTGAACTTTGAGGCCGTGGGTCTGAGCCGGGCCATGGTGAATGAATATTTCCCCGGCATGCACAGCCGTATTTCAGGCATCGGTCTGCACGGGATTGAGCAGAAGCTGGAAGATGTGCATGCGCGGGGCTGGCTGGGTGGCGCCGATGTGCTGCCGATTGGCGGGTTCTACAAGGCGCGTCGGTCGGGCGAAAAGCACGCCTGGGAAGCGCAGACGATGCATATGTTGCAGGCGGCCTGTGACCGGGCCAGCTATGACCTGTGGAAGCAATATTCGGCTGCGATGCGGGCCAACCCGCCGATTCACATCCGCGATCTTTTGGACATCAAGCCCCTGGGCAAGCCGGTGCCGATCGAGGAAGTGGAATCGATCACCAGCATTCGCAAACGCTTTGTGACGCCGGGCATGTCGCTGGGGGCGCTGTCGCCCGAGGCGCACAAGCTGTTGAATGTGGCGATGAACCGCATCGGCGCCAAGTCTGACAGCGGTGAAGGTGGCGAAGACCCGGCGCATTTCACGCCAGAGCCGAATGGCGACAACCCAAGCGCCAAGATCAAGCAGGTGGCCTCGGGCCGGTTCGGCGTAACGGCCGAATATCTGAACCATTGCGAAGAGCTTGAGATCAAGGTGGCGCAAGGGGCCAAGCCCGGCGAAGGTGGCCAGTTGCCCGGCATGAAGGTGACGGATCTGATCGCACGGCTGCGGCATTCGACCAAGGGCGTGACGCTGATTTCGCCGCCGCCGCACCATGACATCTATTCGATCGAAGACCTTGCACAGCTGATCTACGATCTGAAACAGATCAACCCGCGCTGCAAGGTGACGGTCAAGCTGGTGTCATCGTCGGGTGTGGGCACGATTGCCGCCGGTGTGGCCAAGGCCAAGGCCGATATCATCCTGATTTCGGGCCATAACGGTGGCACCGGGGCCAGCCCTGGCACCAGCATCAAATATGCCGGCCTGCCGTGGGAAATGGGCCTGACCGAGGCGCATCAGGTTCTGGCGATGAACAACCTGCGTGACCGGGTGACGCTGCGCACGGATGGTGGGTTGCGCACTGGCCGTGACATCGTGATGGCCGCGATGATGGGGGCCGAGGAATATGGCATCGGCACAGCGGCGCTGATTGCCATGGGCTGCATCATGGTGCGTCAGTGTCAGTCGAACACCTGCCCGGTGGGCGTGTGCACCCAAGACCCGGCGCTGCGGGCCAAGTTCACCGGCACGGCAGACAAGGTGGTGAACCTGATCACCTTTTATGCGCAAGAAGTGCGCGAGTTGCTGGCCAGCCTTGGTGTGCGCTCGATGGATGAGATCATCGGTCGCGCCGATCTGCTGACCCAGGTCAGCCGTGGGGCCGCCAATCTGGATGATCTGGATCTGAACCCGCTGCTGATCACCGTCGATGGGGCGCAGAAGATCACCTATGATCGCAGCAAGCCGCGCAATGCGGTGCCCGATACACTGGATGCCGAGATCATCAAGGATGGCCACCGATTCTTTGAAGATGGCGAGAAGATGCAGTTGTCTTATGCCGTGCGCAACACGCACCGCACCATCGGCACGCGGGCGGCCAGCCATATCGTCAAGAAGTTCGGCATGCGCAATACGTTGCAGCCTGACCATCTGACGGTGAAACTGGCCGGGTCTTGCGGTCAGTCGCTGGGGGCATTTGCCGTCAAGGGGCTGAAGCTGGAAGTGCAGGGCGATGCCAACGATTATGTTGGCAAGGGCCTGTCGGGTGGCCTGATCGTGGTGCGCCCGCCGCTGTCGTCGCCGCTGGACCCAAGCGAAAACACCATCATCGGCAACACCGTGCTGTATGGGGCGACGGATGGTTATCTGTTCGCCTATGGCCGCGCGGGCGAGCGGTTTGCGGTGCGCAACTCGGGGGCCAAGGTGGTGGTTGAGGGCTGTGGCTCGAACGGGTGCGAATACATGACCGGGGGCGTTGCTGTGATCCTTGGCCGGATTGGCGCAAACTTTGGCGCGGGGATGACGGGGGGTATGGCCTATCTGTATGACCCGACCGGCGTGGCCGAGGATTTCGTCAACCCCGAAAGCCTGGTGACCTGCGCTGTCAGCCATCCGCATTGGGAGGGCCAGTTGAAGGGCCTGATCGAGGCCCATGCCCGCGAGACCGGCAGCCGCAAGGCCGAAGCGATCCTGGCCAATTGGGAGGCCGAGCGGGTGAACTTCTTGCAGGTTTGCCCGAAAGAGATGCTGCCCCATCTGGCGGCGCCGCTGTCGATCGAGCCTGAGAAGGTTCCCGCCGAGTAAGCTGCGAAGGCCCCCCTTGTGGGGGCCTTTTGCTGTGGGGGCGGCTTGACCCCGCGCTTTGCCTCTGGCCTAAGAAGGCATGGCGAAACACGCAAAATCGACGGCCCGCAAAAAGGCCCCCGAGCGGGCCCCAAACCGCCCGTTGCGGCGGCGGCTGGCGTTTTGGGCGCTGCGGGGCGTGCTGGCTGTGGTGGGGTTTTTCGCCTTTCTGGTTTTGCTGTTTTCCTTTTTCAACCCCCCCGCGAATATCTACCAAGTGCAGGAATCGGTGCGTTTGGGCAGTATTGAGCGGGAATGGGCCGACTGGGAGGAGATTGCCCCGGTGATGGCGCGGTCGGTCGTGGCGGCGGAAGATGCGAATTTCTGCCTGCACTGGGGGTTTGACATGCGCGCGATCCGGCAGGCCGTGGCCGAGGGCGGCAATCGGGGCGCCTCGACCCTGTCGCAGCAGGTGACCAAGAACGTGTTTTTGTGGCAGGGCCGGTCATGGTTGCGCAAGGCGATGGAGGCGGCGCTGACCCCGGCGGTCGAGCTGATCTGGTCAAAGCGGCGGATTCTTGAGGTTTATCTGAATGTTGCCGAGTTTGATGAGGGCGTGTTTGGGGTGCAGGCGGCGGCGCGGCATTATTTTGGTGTTGAGGCCCGCGATCTGAGCGCGTTGCAGGCGGCGCGGCTGGCCGCGATCTTGCCAGACCCCAAGGGGCGCAGTGCCTCGGCCCCGTCGGATTTCGTGCGCAGCCGCACGCGGTCTATCATCTCGGGGGCCGAAACCATTGCCGTCGATGGCCGCGCCGATTGCTTTGAGGACTAAGCCCGCCGTGAAACCGGGCCTTGGCGCAAAGCGCATTGATCCTGCTGGCGGAGGGGGGTATCAGATGAGCGGCCTGACGAGAGCTTTTTGCGCATGATCCGCCTGTATCACTTCCCGCTGTCCCCCTTTTGCCGCAAGGTTCGGCTGACGCTGGCCGAAAAGCGGCTGGAGGTGGAGCTGGTTGAAGAGCGCTATTGGGAGCCGACACCCGACTTTCTGCGCCGCAATCCCGCGGGCAAAGTGCCGATCCTGAAGATGGACAGCCGGACGCTGAGCGAAAGCCAGGCGATCTGTGAATATCTGGACGAGACATTTCCCAACCCGGCGCTGATGCCGCGCGACCCCGATTTTCGCTATGAAGTGCGGCGCATCTGTTCGTGGTTTGACGACAAGTTCCATGACGAGGTGACGTCGAAACTGCTGTATGAGCGGGTGAACAAGAAGGTGATGAAGCTGGGTTACCCGGACAGCAAGAATGTGAAATCGGGCGCGGCCAGCATCAAGTTTCATCTGGATTACATGGCCTGGCTTTTGGATCAGCGCCGCTGGCTGGCGGGGGATCAGATGTCTTTGGCCGATTTCACGGCAGCGGCGCATCTGTCGTGCCTGGATTACATCAGCGATGTTGATTGGAATCGCAGCGCGGTGGTCAAGGACTGGTATGCCAAGATCAAGTCGCGCCCCAGTTTCCGCACCTTGCTGGCCGATCAGGTGCCAGGCTTTCCGCCGCCCGCCCATTACGCGGATCTGGATTTCTGATCAGCCTTTCGGCAGCAGCGTGAACAAGGGCTTGGCCAGCAGGATCACGATCAGGATACGCACCACATGGTGCAAGGCTACAAAGGCCACGTCGGCATTGATGGCAAGGGCGATCAGGCCCATTTCTGTCAGCCCGCCGGGGGCGAGGGCCAGAATGACCTGATCGGTGGTGACGCCGATCACGGCATGGATCAGCACGGCAAACCCAAGCGCGATCAGCAGCGTGGCGATGGTGGCCCAAAGGCTGAGCCATGCCGCGCGGGCCAGCACCATGGGGCGCACCCCGATAAAGCGGCAGCCCAGAACGGTGCCAAGGATGATCTGTGCGGCGATCACCACCGGCACAGGCGGCGCGCTGGCGGTGATTTCGGTGGCATGCAGCAGGGCGGACAACGCCAGTGGCCCCATGAAGGCGGGGGCCGGGAAATGCAGTTTGCGCCCGGCCCAGGCGCCGATCACGGCACTGGCAAGCAACAGCAGGGCATCGGGCAGGGTCAGCGGGGCGGTGCCGAAATTGGGCATGGCGCCGACGTTGCGCCCCTCGATCAGGCGGAACCAGATGGCGATCAGCGCCACGGTGATCACGATGCGCAAGGTATGGGCAAGGATGATGGCACGGACATCGGCGCCCTTTTCTTCGCCCAGTTCCACCATTTCGGTCAGACCTGCGGGCATACCGGCCAGATAGGCGGTTTGCCAGTCAGTCTTGGCGGCAAAGCGGTAATAGGGCACGGTGACCGCCGAGACGCAGAGCATATACAGCGCCAACAGGCCCAGAGATGTGCCCCAGGCCCCGGCCATGGCGATGAAATCGGGGGTAAAGCGCGCGCCCAGCATGACGCCGATCACGGCGACGGTGGCGGGGCGGATGCGATTGGGTGGCAGCACGGGGGCGCCAAGGATGGCGGCGGCCATGCTGGCAAACAGGGCCCCCAGCATCCAGGGCAGCGGCAGGCCGATCAGGTAAAAGCTGACACCGCCCAAAGCCCCGATACACAGGGCAAGGCTGATCTTGGCAAGCGGGGGCAGGGTCATCGGGGCATTCCTTCACGCCGGTTGTCGCGGCGCGAAGGGGAAATGTCCAGATCTGGTGTTTGGTTCCCGTCAGGCCCGTTTTGACAGGCTGGCAATGCCCAGCGTTTCCAGCACCTTTGCCTCGATCTGCGGGGCATCCATTCCGGCGATGCGATACATCGCCTCGGGGCTGGCCTGATCGATGAAGATATCGGGCAGCACCATGCTGCGGAATTTCAGCCCGCGGTCAAAGATGGCCTCATCGGCCAAAAGCTGGGCCACATGGCTGCCAAAGCCGCCAATCGCCCCTTCCTCGATGGTGATCAGCGCCTGATGGTTGCGCGCAAGGTTCAGGATCAGGTCACGGTCCAGCGGCTTGGCAAAGCGGGCATCGGCCACGGTGGCGCTGATGCCTTTGGCGGCAAGGGCTTCGGCGGCCTTGGACACCTCGGCCAGACGGGTGCCAAAGGACAAGAGGGCGACTTGGGTGCCCTGGGCCAGGATGCGGCCCTTGCCAATGTCCAGCACTTTGCCGCGGGTGGGCATTTCGACCCCGACGCCGTCGCCACGCGGAAAGCGGAACGCGATGGGGCCATCGCTCCATGCGGCGGCCGTGGCGACCATGTGCTTCAACTCGGCCTCATCCGCGGCGGCCATCACCACCATGCCGGGCAGGTTGGCCAGAAAGGCCACGTCAAAGCTGCCGGCATGGGTGGCCCCGTCGGCACCGACAAGGCCGGCGCGGTCGATGGCAAAGCGCACCGGCAGGCGCTGGATCGCCACATCATGCACGACCTGATCGTAACCGCGTTGCAGGAAGGTGGAATAAAGCGCGCAAAACGGCTTCATCCCGCCAGCCGCCAGACCGGCGGCAAAGGTGACGGCATGTTGTTCGGCAATGCCCACGTCAAAGCAACGCTTGGGAAACCGCTCGGCAAACAGGTTCAGCCCGGTGCCATCGGGCATGGCGGCGGTGATGGCCACGATCTTGTCATCGGCCTCGGCCTCTTGGATCAGGCTTTGGGCAAAGACCTTGGTATAGCTGGGCGCGTTGGAAATGGCCTTGGCCTGCTGGCCTGTCAGCACATCGAACTTGCCCGTAGCATGGCCCTTGTCGCGCGCGGCCTCGGCCGGGGCATAGCCCTTGCCCTTTTTGGTGATGACATGAATCAGCATGGGCCCGGTGGCGCGCTGTTTGGCGGCGCGCAAGACGTGCAAAAGCTGATCAAGGTCATGGCCATCAATCGGGCCTATGTAGCTGAAGCCCAGTTGTTCAAACAGGGTGCCCCCAACGGCCATGCCTTTCAGCATCTCCTTGGCCCGCAGCGCCCCTTCGCGCAGCGGTGGTGGCAACAGGCTGGCAGCCCCCTTGGCCACGGCCTTCAATTCGTCAAAGGGGCCATCGGCGTAAAGCTTGGTCAGATAGGATGACAGGGCCCCCACTGGCGGGGCAATCGACATTTCATTGTCGTTCAGAATGACGAACAGGCGCTTGTTCAGATGGCCTGCGTTGTTCATCGCCTCAAACGCCATGCCGGCTGACATCGACCCATCGCCGATCACGGCAATGGCATCGCCCGGATCGCCGCCCAGATCGCGGGCGGCGGCAAAGCCCAGCGCCGCGCTGATCGAGGTTGAGCTATGGGCCGCGCCGAACGGATCAAAGGGGGATTCGCTGCGCTTGGTAAAGCCAGACAAGCCGCCTTCGGTGCGCAGGGTGCGGATGCGGTCACGCCGCCCGGTCAGAATTTTGTGCGGATAGCACTGGTGGCCCACATCCCAGATCAGCTTGTCACGCGGGGTGTCGAAGACGGCATGAATGGCAACGGTCAGTTCGACGACGCCAAGCCCCGCCCCCAGATGCCCCCCCGTCACGGAAACGGCGGAAATGGTTTCGGCCCGCAACTCGTCGGCCAGCATGTGCAGATCGCGGTCTGACAGGCCCTTCATATCGGCGGGCACGCGAACACGGTCAAGCGTGGGGGTGACGGGGCGATGGGTCATGGCGTGCCTTTCGGGGCGTCAGCTTTCGCGCGCAATAACGAAGCGCGCGGCATCGATCAAGGTTTGTGCCCTTGGGCCATAGGGCGCAAGGTGGCTTTCCGCCTCATCCACCAGCGATTTGGCCCGCGCCTGTGCGGCTTCAAGCCCCAACAGCGAGACAAAGGTGGCCTTGCCCGCCGCTGCGTCTTTTTGCAGCCGCTTGCCCGCCTTGGTGGCATCGCCGGTGACATCAAGGATGTCGTCCGCGATTTGAAAGGCAAGGCCAAGCGCGGTGGCATAGGCGCGCAGCGGTGCGGGATCAGCGCCCGCAATCACCGCCCCTGCCTCGGCGGACCAGCGGATCAGCGCGCCCGTCTTGCCCGCTTGCAGCCGGGTGATCTGGTCCAGCGTCAAGGGGGCCGCGGCGGTTTCGGCTGCAATATCCAGGGCCTGCCCCAGCACCATGCCCTGCGCCCCCGAGGCCAGTGCCAGCCCGCGCACCAAGGCGATGCGGGTATCTCCCGTGCCCAAGGCAGGGTCGGTCAACAGCTCGAACGCCAGTGTCTGCAAGGCGTCGCCCGCCAGCACGGCCGTTGCCTCATCCCACTTCATATGCACCGTGGGCTGACCGCGGCGCAGATCATCGTCATCCATGCAGGGCATGTCGTCATGCACAAGGCTGTAGGCATGCAGCGACTCGACCGCCGCCGCCGCGCTGACCGCACGGTCTGGTGTCACGCCAAACAGGGCGGCACTTTCCAGCACCAGAAAGCCGCGCAGACGTTTGCCCCCGGCCACGGCATAGCGCATGGCGTGCACAACGGGTTCGTCGGCATGGGGGTGCAGCGCCGCATCAAGCCGGCCCTGCACAAGGGCGGCTGCCCGGCCAAGCGCCTCGGGAAGGCTCACATCCCCTCCGCCGGGGTGGTGCCAGTGGCGCGGCCTTCCTGGGCGCGGATCATCTCGACCTTGGCCTCGGCGGCCTTCAGCTTGTCGGCGCAATGGGCCTTGAGGGCGGCGCCTCGCTCATACAGGGCGATCGAGGCCTCGAGTGCCACATCGCCGCGTTCCAACTGGCCCACGACCTGTTCCAGCGCGGCCATGGCCTCTTCAAAGCTCATCTCGGGAATCGGTTTGTCAGTCATTGGCCCTGCTCAGTTCTGTCACATGCGCGGCCACACTATCGGCCAAGGCCTCCAGATCATAGCCCCCCTCAAGGCTGGAGACCACACGCCCACCACAGGTTTCATCGGCCAGATCGCAAATCGCGCGGGTGATCCATGCGAAATCACGGGTGGGCCAGGCCAGGCCGGCCAGGGGATCATCGCGATGCGCGTCAAAGCCCGCGCTGATCAGCACCAGTTCGGGCTGCCATCGGCGCAGATCATCCAGCACGGGCTGCCATGCGGCCCGCATCTCGGCCCCGCCCGATCCGGCCCGCAGCGGCAGGTTGGTGATCTGCCCCTGCGCGCCACGTTCGCTGGCATGGCCCGAGCCGGGGTAAAGCGGCATCTGATGGGATGAGACAAAACGAACGCGCGGTTCATCCCACAGCAGATCTCGGGTGCCGTTGCCATGGTGCACGTCGAAATCCAGCACCGCCACACGGGTCAGCCCATGTATATCCAACGCGCGCATTGCACCGATGGCCACGGTGCCGAACAGGCAAAAGCCCATGGCAGTTTCGCGTTCGGCATGGTGGCCGGGGGGGCGGGCGGCCACAAAGGCGCGGCCCCCCGCTGTCATCACATGATCGACGGCTGCACAAATGCCCCCCACTCCGCGCAAGGCGGCCGTCAGCGAACCGGGGGATAAAAAGGTGTCGCCATCCACCTGCGCCCAACCCTGCGCCGGAACAGCGGCGCGGATACGGTTGAGATAGGCCACCGGATGGCAGCGCAGAATGTCAGCCTCAAGGCCCAAAGGGCAATCCCGGCGCTCGACCCTCAGCCCTGCCAGCCCGCGCTCCACGGCGCGCAACCGCTCGACCTGCTCGGGGTGGCCGGGCGGGGTGATGTGGTCCAGACAGTCCGCATGGGTGTAAACGATCATCCCTGCCGCCTTCATCTGTTCTTAAATATCCCGGGGGTCCGGGGGCTGGCCCCCGGTGGGTGGCTGCGGATCAATCGGGTTGCAGCATATAGCCTTCGCCCCGCACAGTTTGCAGATAGCGCGGCTGTTTCGGATCATCCTCGATCTTGCGGCGCAGGCGGGTGATCTGCACATCAACGGCGCGTTCCTGCGCGGCATCGTCGCGGCCCAGATCGCCCACCAGCTTTTCGCGGCTGACCGGGCTGCCGGGTTGGGCTGAAAAGATCCGCATCAAGGCGGCTTCGGTGGCTGTCATGCGCACCGGATCGGGGCCGCGCCACAATTCGCCCCGGTCGATATCATAGCGCACGGATCCCAGATGCAGCACCTTGGGCGGGCTATCGACGCGCATCTGCGGCACGCGGCGCAGAATGGCGTTGATGCGCAGCAGCAACTCTTTCGGCTCGAACGGTTTGGCCAGATAATCGTCGGCCCCGGCCTCAAACCCGTCGATCCGGCTTTGGGTTTCGCCCTTGGCGGTCAGCAGCAGGATCGGCGTCTGCATCTTTTTGCGCAACTCGCGCGTCAGGGTGATGCCGTCATCGCCGGGCATCATCACATCCATCACGATCATGTCGAATTCCAGCCCTGACAGCAGCCGCCGGGCCTGTGCGCCATCGCGGGCGACCGACACCAGAAAGCCGTTGCGGATCAGGAATTTCTGCAACAGGCCGCGAATGCGTTCGTCATCATCAACGACCAGAAGATGCGCTTCGGGTTGGGTCATACGCTGTTCTCCTTCAGGCCCTGATACTGCTTGCGCAGGTCTGGTTCCATCATCGCCTCAAGCACGGTGCGAAAGCCTGCAACCGCTTGTGGGCCCGCGGCGCGATAGGCCGCGCGCATGCGCGCCCGTTGTGCATCGGAAAGTTCGCGTTCCAGCTCTTGCCCCTTTGCCGTCAGATACAGATTCCGCTCGCGCTTATCCTTGCGGCCCACGCGGGCATCCACCAGCCCATCCTCGACCAGCGTTCGCAATACGCGATTAAGCGACTGTTTTGTTACACCCAAAATGCTGAGAAGGTTCGACACGGTGGTGCCGGGGCTGCGGTGAATGAAGTGAATCGCGCGGTGATGGGCGCGGCCGTAATCCATGCCTTCCAGAATGCGATCGGGATCGGCGGTAAAGCCGCGATAGGCAAAGAACATCGCCTCGATGCCCTTGCGCAACTGCTCATCCGTCAGAAACAGCAGGCTTTCGCCGCTGGGGGTTGGGTCTGCCATGGGTCTCTCCCTTTGCGGGCGAAGTTACGTCAGCCTTGTTGACTTTCCAAGTATCAACTGTTAGCCCACCAAGGGTTTTGCGCAAGATTATGTCCGATATGGACCAATGCAGCGCAACTTTGCGAAATTCGGGAGGGCGTGATGGCCGGATATGACGATCGGGACGGGTTCATCTGGATGGATGGCGAATTGGTGGAATGGCGCTCGGCCAAGGTGCATATCCTGACCCATGCCCTGCATTATGCCTCGTCTGTTTTTGAGGGGGAGCGGTGCTATAACGGCAAGATCTTCAAGTCGGTCGAGCATTCGGAACGGCTGCGGAAATCGGGTGAATTGCTGGATATGCCGCTGCCCTATTCGGTGGCCGAAATCGAGGCCGCGAAAGAGGCGGTGCTGAAGGCCAACAATCTGACCGATGCCTATGTGCGGGCCCTGGCCTGGCGTGGGGCGGGTGAGGATATGGGCGTTGCGTCGAAAAAGAACCCGATCCAGATGGCGGTGGCCTGCTGGTCATGGGGGAATTACTATGGCGATGCCAAGCTGAAGGGGGCCAAGCTGGACATTGCCAAGTGGCGCCGGCCCGACCCGCTGACCATTCCGCATGCGGCCAAGGCGGCTGGTTTGTATATGATCTGCACCATGTCGAAACATGCGGCCGAGGCCAAGGGATGCTCGGATGCGATGATGTTCGACTATCGCGGATATGTGGCCGAAGCGACCGGCGCGAATATCTTCTTCGTCAAGGACGGAGAGGTTTACACCCCGATTCCCGATGCCATTCTGAACGGCATCACCCGTCAGACCGTGATCGGCATGCTGCAAAGCTGGGGCGTCAAGGTGCATGAGGTGCGGATCAAGCCCGAGGATCTGGAAGGATTCCAGCAGTGCTGGCTGACCGGCACCGCCGCCGAGGTGACCCCGGTGGGGCAGATCGGGGATTATACCTTTGAAGTCGGTGAGCTGACGAAAAAGGTTTCCAGCGAATATGAAAAGCTGGTGCGCGCCTGAACGGGCGACGCCTGCAAGAGCAGGGCGCCCGGTTGGGCGCCCTTTTGCATTCAGGCGGTCTTGCCGCGTGCGATGCGCAGGAACTGCACAAGGCGGCTTGCCTTTGGCGCGCTGTGATGGGCGTGAAAGGTTTCGCGCGGGTTGCGTGCGATGCGCAGGAATTGCGCGGTGCGGCTGCCTGTGCTGGGGCTGCGCTTGTCGGCCTTGTGACGGCCTTCGCTGATCTGTTGCATCAAAGCCTCCTGTCTGTGTGGATCGCCAGTCTAGCGTAAAACCGCCAAAACACCAAACGCCCCGGCAGGAACCGGGGCGGTGGGTTGGCGGAATCTGGCCTTAGACCAGTTCGGTGGTGATCTGAATGTTGCCCTGTGTGGCGTTGGAATAGGGGCAGATGAAATGGCCGCGTTCCACGATTTTTTCCGCCACACCCCGTTCAAGGCCCGGCAATGTCACGATCAGTTTGACCTGAAGGCCAAAGCCGCCATCGCTGCGTGGGCCGATGCCGACATGGGCGTTCACCGTGGCATCATCCGGCACCGTGCCCAGCTTTTCGCTGCTGGCGGCAAAGCGCATGGCGCCCAGATAGCAGGCCGCATAGCCGATGGCGAACAGCTCTTCGGGGTTATGGCCTGCGCCGGAACCGCCCAGTTCCTTGGGGCTGGTCATGGTGACGGTCAGCTTGCCATCCATCAGTTTGGCAAGGCCGTTGCGGCCGCCTCCGGTGGCTTGGGCTTCGGTCCAGTATTTGGGATCGACGGTCATGGTGCTGCCTTTCGTGTGCGATTAAATCGTGTGCGATATTAAATGCCCATCAAAGGGGCCAGAGTCAAGCCCTTGCGATTTTATCGTGCGCGATTTAATTTGCGGCGCATGACCCTGACGCCGCCCGACATGATCTGTTTTGCGCTGTATTCGGCGGCGCATGCGATGCAGCAGGCCTATAAGCCGCTGCTGGATGATCTGGGCCTGACCTATCCGCAGTATCTGGTGCTGATGGCGCTGTGGGCGCAAGATGGGCAGACCGTGGGCGAAATCGGGCGGCAGGTGCAGTTGGAATCAAACACGCTGACGCCGCTATTAAAGCGTCTGGAAAGCCAAGGATTGGTAAACAGGCGGCGCGATGACCGGGATGAGCGGCAGGTGCGGATCGTCTTGACCGAGGCTGGCCGCGCCTTGCAGCAGCGGGCCGAGCCGATCACCGCATGTATTGTCGAGAAAACCGGGATGAGCCTGCCTGATCTGCTGGCGCTGCGTGATCAGATCACGGCGCTGCGCGACCGGTTGCGCGCAGGCGGCTAAGCGCCCAGCGGGCGGCCTCGGCCACGGTTTCATCGGCGTCTGTGGTCAGTGCCCGGGCCGCTGGGGCAAGGGCCGGATTGCCGGAATTGCCGATGGCATACAGCACGTTACGCACAAAGCGATCCCGCCCGATGCGCTTGATCGGGCTGCCGGCAAAGCAGCTGCGGAAGGCGGCATCATCCAGCGCCGCCAGTTCGGCCAGCGGTGGTGCGCCGTGTTTGGGATCATAGCCGATGTCATGGGCGGCCTGCGCGAACTTGTTCCACGGGCAGATCGCCAGACAATCATCGCAGCCATAGATCCGGTTGCCCATCAGCGCGCGCAGATCAGGGTCCACCGGGCCTTTGTGTTCGATCGTCAGATAGGAAATGCAGCGCCGCGCATCCAGTTGATAAGGCGCGGGAAAAGCGCGCGTGGGGCAGATATCAAGGCAAGCGGTGCAGGTGCCGCAATGGCTGATCTCGGGCGGGTCGGGGGGCAGGTCAAGCGTGGTGAAAATCGCCCCCAGAAAGAACCAGTTGCCCAGATCGCGCGACAACAGGTTGGTGTGTTTGCCCTGCCAGCCAAGGCCCGCTGCCTGTGCCAGCGGCTTTTCCATCACCGGGGCGGTATCGACGAATACCTTGATTTCGGCAGGGTCGGCCTTGGGGGATTGGTCGATCAGCCAGCGGCCCAGACGTTTCAGGCGGCGTTTGACCAGATCATGGTAATCCTTGCCTTGCGCATAGACCGAGATCACCCCCCGGTCGGTTTCTTGCAGCAAAGGCAGGGGGTTGGCATCGGGCGTATAGGGTTCGGCCAGCATGATGACAGACCGCGCCTGTGGCCAGAGGGCGGCAGGGTTGCCGCGCCATTCCATCCGCTCGGCCATCCAGCCCATCTGGCCGTGCTTGCCCTGCGCGACAAATTCGGCCAGCCGCGCCGCCGCCTGCGGAATGGCATCGGGTGTGGTGATGCGCATTGCGGCAAAGCCTTCGGTCAGGGCGCGGGTTTGCAGGCGGGATTTCAGGTCTTGGGTCATGGGCGCGACCCTAATGCAGGTCTGGGGCGCAGGAAATCCCTTCATTCCTTGGCGCACATGCCCTAAACGGGCAGGCGAAGCGGGAGAATGCGATGAGCTTTAACACCTTTGGCCATATGTTTCGTGTCACCACCTGGGGCGAGAGCCATGGGCCTGCGATTGGCTGCACGGTCGATGGCTGCCCCCCCGGCATTGCGCTGAGTGAGGCGGATCTTCAGCCCTGGCTGGATCGGCGCAAGCCGGGCACGTCGAAATTCACCACCCAGCGCAAGGAACCCGATGAGGTTCGCATCCTTTCGGGGGTGTTTCAAGGCGTGACGACGGGCACGTCGATTCAGTTGATGATCGAGAATACGGACCAAAGATCAAAGGATTACGGCGATATTGCCCAATCGTTCCGGCCCGGTCATGCCGATATCACCTATCACCAGAAATACGGGGTGCGCGATTATCGGGGCGGCGGGCGATCGAGCGCGCGGGAAACCGCGGCGCGGGTGGCTGCGGGCGGTGTGGCGCGGGCGGTGTTGCGCGCGCTGGTGCCGGGCCTGGCGATCAGCGGCTATATGGTGCGGATCGGGACAAAGGGGATTGATCGGGCACGGTTCGATGCCAGCCAGATTGAGCAGAACCCGTTTTGGTGCCCAGATGCTGTGGCAGCCGAGGAATGGGCACAATATCTGGATGACATCCGGCTGAACCACAATTCGGTGGGCGGGGTGATCGAGGTGGTGGCGACTGGTGTGCCGGCGGGCCTTGGCGCGCCGATCTATGCCAAGCTGGACAGCGATCTGGCGGCTGCGATGATGACGATCAACGCGGTCAAGGGTGTTGAAATTGGCGACGGGTTCGATGCGGCGATGCTGACGGGCGTGGAAAATGCCGATGAGATCCGCATGGGGGCCGATGGGCCAGAGTATCTGTCGAACCATGCGGGCGGAATTTTGGGTGGAATTTCAACGGGTCAGCCGGTGGTGTGCCGCTTTGCGGTCAAGCCGACCAGCAGCATCCTGACCCCGCGCCAGACAGTGAACACCAAGGGGAACGAGGTGGATCTGATCACCAAGGGCCGCCACGACCCCTGCGTGGGGATCAGGGCGGTTCCGGTGGGTGAGGCGATGATGGCCTGCGTGGTGCTGGACCATCTGCTGCTGGATCGCGGGCAAACTGGCGGTGTTCGCGGCAAGATTGGCTGAGCCAAATTCCAGGGCCGCCGCCGAGTCACCCTTGATGCACCTGCGATACACCCCCCGTGCAGACGGGGGGCTTATTGTGATAACAAGCTCTATGTCGTCAAGGACTCACAGGCAAAGGAAGAGAAGTTCGCTCGTATAGTCGGCCACCGTGCGGGTGGATGCGGGTTCTGCGCGTTTTCCCGTGCGCGCGCAGATGCGCTGCGCTTCTGAAAGTGCCGAGGCTTTTGCTTCGTCTTGGTTCGCAAGCTGTGAAATTTGAATTTTCACACTCGCGCCATTGTAATCACTAACGATTGGGGTTGCAGGGACACATGCCGACACGAGCAAGAACGCGGCTGCTGATGATTTGAATTTCATATAATCTCCTTTCAATGGCGAAATACCCTAGTCGATATTTCATTTTATGATCAATACGGTATCGTATTGATACATCGCTAAAAATACTCGGGCGGGCTTGTGGCTGCCTTTCAAGGTTTCAACTTAAAGCTTATCTTGAAGATTTGGCTGGATCTAGTTCACCCCCGCGCCCGTTCCATCTGCACCAGCAAGATGCCGGCCATGGCGATGGCGACGCCGATCAGATCGGTGGGGTTGATCGTTTCGCCCAGCAGCAGGGCGGCGATGGCGACGCCGAAGGCGGGGTTCAGGAAATGGAAGGTGGCGGCGCGCACGGCCCCGATGCGGCGCACCAGCGAGAACCAGATCAGCGTGGCCGCCAGACCCGGCACAAAGCACTGATACAGGAAAGCCGCCATCCAACGGGCGGAAAGGGTGAGATGCGGCACCTCGGTTATGGCGGAGACAAGGGCAAGGATCGCGGCGCCGACCAGCATTTGCAGCCCGACGATCATCAGCAGGTTTCCCGCCCCGCTGGCCCCGCGCACCGTCAGCGTGGCAACGGCCAGCGCCAGCGCGCCCAGCACGCACAGCGCAATGCCCAAGGCATCGGCCCCGCCCGACAGGCGGGTGCCCATGATCAGCATCACCCCGGCCATGCCGATGACAAGCCCCAGCAGGCCGCGCGCCGTGGTGCGCTGGCCCATGAAGGCCCAGCCAAGCCCCGCCACGATCAGCGGCATCGACGAGGCGATGATGGCGGCAAGCGAGCCTTCGATCCATTGCATGGCGACGAAGTTGAGGCCGAGGTAGAGGGCGTTCTGGCACAGGCCGAACACCAGAACGGCGCGGGCCTGCGGGCCATGCCAGCCGCCGGGCAGGCGCCAGCTTTGGCCCATGATCCGGGCGGCGATCACGGCGATCAGGCCCGTCAGGGCAAAGCGGGCGGCCAGCGCCATCAGGGGCGGGGCATCGGCCACGATGATCCGGGCAGTGGCAAAGGCCGAGGACCACATCAGCGCGAAGGCAAGGCCCATCAGGATGGCGCGAAGGTCCATGGCATGCTCCGGGATTGAAAAGGCCGCCCGAAGGGGGCGGCCTTGGATTGCGGTGATCTGACGATCAGGCGTTGACGCTGTCTTTCAGCGCCTTGGCGATGGCGAATTTCACCTGCTTGTCGGCAGGCTTGGTCATGGTTTCGCCGGTGGCCGGATTGCGCACCTGACGCTCGGGGCGGGCCTTGCAGGCAACCTTGCCCAGACCCGGCAGGGTGACAGCGCCGCCCGCGGCAACTTCGCGGGTGACCACTTCGGTGATCGCGTCAAGTGCGGCGCCAGCAACTTTCTTGTCAGCGCCCATGGCTTCGGCGATGGCGGCGACAAGCTGGGTCTTGGTCATCGGTTTCATCATGCTCTTTTTCCTTCGGTTTGGTGCGCCCGGTTTTCGATTTGGGCGCATGGCATCTTTCGGCCTTGCTAGGCGACCAACCCGCTACACAAGGTTTTGCGCCCCAGATCAAGAGCAAACCTTGTGAAAGCGGCGTTTTTCGCCGGTTTTGGCGGGGTTAGAGGAAGGCGGTTTCCTCAAAACTGCGCAACTTGCGGCTGTGGATGCGTTCGATGGGCATCTGGCGCAGGCGCTCCATCGCGTTGATGCCGATCAGCAGGTGGCGGGCGACCTGGGTTTTGTAAAAGTCGCTGGCCATGCCGGGCAGCTTCAACTCTCCGTGCAGGGGTTTGTCCGACACGCACAAAAGTGTGCCGTAAGGCACGCGGAAGCGAAAGCCGTTGGCGGCGACGGTTGCGCTTTCCATATCGAGTGCGATGGCGCGCGATTGCGACAGGCGCTTGACCGGGCCGGACTGGTCGCGCAGTTCCCAGTTGCGGTTGTCGATCGTGGCGACGGTGCCGGTGCGCATGATGCGTTTCAGCTCATAGCCTTGCAGTTGGGTGACTTCGGCCACGGCATCTTGCAGGGCGATCTGAATCTCGGCCAGTGCCGGGATGGGCACCCAGACCGGCAGATCATCATCCAGAACGTGGTCTTCGCGCAGATAGGCATGGGCCAGAACGAAATCGCCAAGGGCCTGTGTGTTGCGCAGGCCCGCACAATGGCCGACCATCATCCAGGCATGGGGGCGCAGGACAGCGATGTGATCGGTGGCGGTTTTGGCGTTGGACGGGCCGACACCGATATTCACCAGCGTGATGCCCTGCCCATCGGCCCGTTTCAGGTGATAGGTCGGCATCTGGGGCATCTTGGTGACGGGCGTCAGCAGGCCATCGGCGGTGGTGATGATCTGGTTGCCCGTGGCGACAAAGGCCGTATAGCCGCTGGACGGATCGGCCAGCATCTGGCGGGCATAAGATTCGAATTCATCAACATAGAACTGGTAGTTGGTGAACAGGACGTGGTTCTGGAAATGGCTGGGATCGGTGGCTGTGTAATGGGTCAGCCGGGCCAGCGAGTAATCGACGCGCTGGGCGGTAAAGGGGGCCAGGGGCATCGAGCCATCGGGGTTCACCGTGCGGGTGCCATTGACGATATCATCATTGGTGGTGGCAAGATCGGGCACGTCAAACACATCGCGCAGCGAAAAGTCGAGCACACCCTCTTGCGGCACCGAAACCTCGGGGTTGCCGGCAACGGCGAAATGCACTGGGATCGGCGTGTCAGAGGGGCCGATGACGATGGGCTGGCCGTGGTTCTGGATCAACAGGCCCAGTTGCTGAATCAGGTAATGGCGAAACAGATCGGGCCGGGTGATCGTGGTGGTATAGGTGCCGGGGGCTGCGACATGGCCAAAGGACAGGCGGGTGTCGGTCTTGGTGTGGCTGGCCACGGTCAGGCGGATTTCGGGATAGGTGGCCCGGATGCGTGACGGGGGGCGGCCCTTGGTGACGCAGGCCGAAAAATGATGCGCCAGAAAGGCCGTGGCGCTTGCATACAGTTCTTCCAGCCGGGTGACGGCGGCGGCGGGGTCGGTAAAGGCCTCGGCCGGTGGGGTATCGGGGGTCAGATAGGCGGCGGGTCCGTCTTGCATGTCATGTCTCATCCAATGATCTGGCATATAAGCCGCAAGCGGGGGGCCTGTGCAAGTGACGGCTTTATGACGTGGGGTGACGGTGTGGGTGACGGTGTGGGGCGATCAAGCATCTTGCAGCTTGCCGCGGCGCAGCGGATAGTTGGGGGATGAACACACTTCTTTCGCTTGGACATGGATATACGGCGCGGGCCTTGGCGCGGCTTTTGCTGCCGCAGGGGTGGCGCGTGATTGGCACGGTGCGCGATGCGGCCAAGGCCGGGGCGGTGCGGGCCGAAGGGGCCGAGCCGCTGATGTGGCCGGGTGATCTTGCGCCTGCGCTGGCGGTGGCCACGCATGTGCTGGTGTCTGCTGCGCCGGATGATGCGGGTGACCCGTTTCTGGCGGCGGCGGGGGACCAGATCAGGGCGGCGCGGCCGCAGTGGGTGGGGTATCTTTCGACCACCGGGGTGTATGGCGACCATCAGGGGGCCTGGGTGGATGAGGCCACACCGCTGACGCCCAGCAGCCGCCGCGGCGATCAGCGCGTGCTGGCCGAGACGCAGTGGCAGGCGACGGGGCTGCCGGTGCATATCTTTCGGCTGGCGGGGATTTATGGCCCCGGTCGCGGGCCTTTTGCCAAGGTCAAGGACGGCACGGCGCGGCGGATCATCAAGCCGGGGCAGGTGTTTTCGCGCATTCATGTCGATGACATTGCGCAGGTGCTGGCGGCCAGCATCGCCCGCCCCAACCCCGGCGCGGCCTATAACGTCTGCGACGATGATCCGGCCCCGCCCGAAGATGTGCTGGCGCATGCCGCGCATCTGTTGGGCCTGCCCGCCCCCCCGGCCGAGGATTTCGCCACGGCCGAGATGACACCGATGGCCCGCAGCTTTTATTCGGAAAGCAAGCGGGTGCGGAACAGGCGCATCAAGGAGGAGCTGGGGGTGCGGCTGCACTATCCCAGCTATCGCGAGGGCCTTGCCGCCCTGCTGGAACAGGGCGGTGGCTGAGGGGGGGCGTGGGGGCTTAGCCCTGCGCCGCCCAGACATAGGCCGCATAGGCCACCAGCAGCGCCAGCCCGCTGATCCGGCCAATTTGAGGCCGCAGCAGCAACAGCGCGGTCAGCACGGCTGACATGGCGATCATCACCGGCAGGTCAAAGCTGAAAAAGCGGTCGGCGACCGGGATGGGCGACACCATGGCCGTGACACCCAGAATGCCCAGCACGTTGAAGATGTTGGACCCGACGATATTGCCGATGGCGATTTCCGATTGTTTGCGCAGGGCGGCGATCAGCGAGGTGGCCAGTTCGGGCAGGGATGTGCCGATGGCGACGATGGTCAGGCCGATGAATGCCTCGGACACGCCCATGCCGCGGGCGATGTTCACCGCCCCGTCCACCAGAAAGCGTGCCCCCAGCATCAGCGCGCCAAGGCCAAAGGCCACCCAGAGCGCGGTTTGCCACAGGGGCAGCAGCGGGCTGGTGTCTTCTTCGTCCGCCTCGGGGCCGGGGTGACGATAGGCCCAGATCAGATAGCCCATCAGTGCAGCAAACAGCAGGGCCCCTGACAGGCGGCTGATTTCGCCCATCCAGAACAGGGGCAACAGGGCCACTGCGGCGGCCATCATCACGGTGGTGTCGCGCCGCAGGGTGCCGCCCATGACGCGGATCGGCCAGACCAGTGCCGACAGGCCCACGATCAAAAGGATGTTGCCGATGTTCGACCCGACGATATTGCCGATGGCAATATCGGGCACGCCGCCAAGGGCTGCATCGACCGACACCAGCAGTTCAGGGGTCGAGGTGCCAAAGCCGACAACCGTCAGGCCGATCAGCAGCGGCGGGATCGCCAACCTGCGGGCGATGCCCACCGCGCCGCGCACAAGGGCCTCGCCCCCAAAGAACAGGGCGATCAGGCCGCCCAGCACATAGATCCAGTCCAATCTGGTCTCCGACAGTCAAGGGATTACGGGATATTCGTTTGGTCCGACATCGCAACGAGCGTTGCCAGAGGGGCCCGGACCACCGCGGTAAGTGGGCATCGGTGGCGGGCGTTCAAGACTGTGAAGAAAATAGTCTGAAACCGTGTCAGACCGGGCAATCGGGTTGCGGCAGGGTGGCGGTGGCATCTGCCGAAAAGCGCGCGGTTGTGGTGGTGTCGCCTTGGGTCAGGGTGACGGTGGCGCCTGCAATCTCGGCCCCTGCGACGGTGATTTCGCGCTGGCCCAAGGTGTCATCGACATCAATGGTAAAGGCGATGGCGGCCTGGGCGGGCAGGGTGCCGATTTCAAGCCGAAGGGTGGATTGACCGTCTGTCACCTGCGGGGTGGTGGTCAGGGCGCTGCCGCCTGCGGTCAGTTCAAAGGGCTGGAACACCTGCACGCCCGCGCCTTGGGCTGTGACATCAAAGATCAGCTTGCCCTGCGCGCTGCCCAGATCCAGCGTCAGCGCAGTATCGGTGATGGCGCAGGCCCCCGTGTTTGTCAGGGTAAAGCGGTCTTTCGGCGCACCTTCGTCAAAGCGGATGGCGATGTCGGCCTGTGCCATTCCGGCGATGCCAAGGGGGGCAATCAGGGAAAGGGCGCGCAGTGTTTTCAGGGTGTTCATTGGGTCATCCTTGCAGGGTTTGGCATTGGCTTACCTGAAAGATACGTCGCAGCGCCGGGTTTGGATGCCTTTGGCGGTTTTTTGGCCGGTGGCGGGGGCGCACGATTGGCCCTTGCCCCTGCTGCGGGGGGCGTTATCTTTCGCGCTACCTCGGGGTGCCTGCGGCAGCAGGCTGAGATGCGAAAGCGGACCCGTTGAACCTGAACCGGATCATACCGGCGGAGGGAAGGTGCCGTGGATGACCTCCTATGCCCGACCTGTTCCGTCGCAACTGGAGGAAGACATGAAAACTTCGATCCTTGCGGCTGGTGTTTCCCTGATGGCCCTTCCGGCCATGGCGGAGCAACCTGTGCTGACTGTCTATGCGGGCGATTATTTCACCAGCGAATGGGGGCCGGGCCCGGCCATCGAGAAGGGCTTTGAGGCGATCTGCGCCTGTGATCTGCAATTTTCGACGGGCGATCTGTTGCCGCGCCTGTTGCTGGAGGGCGAGCGGACCGAAGCCGATGTGGTGATCGGCCTGACCACCGATGTGCTGGCGCGGGCGCGGGCGACGGGCCTGTTTGCGCCGCATGGGCAGGATCTGGCGGCACTGACGCTGCCGGTGGCCTGGCCGGATGAGACGTTCATTCCGTTCAACTGGGGCCATACGGCGTTCATCTATGATGAGACGCGGATGGCGGCACCGCCTGCCAGTTTTGACGACATGCGCAACCTGCCCGATGATATGAAAGTGGTCATTCAAGACCCGCGCACCTCGATTTCGGGATTGGCCTTGGTGCTGTGGGTCAAGTCGGTTTATGGCGATCAGGCCGGGGCCTTCTGGGCCGATCTGGCGCCGCATATTCTGACCGTGACCAAGGATTGGTCGGAAAGCTATGGCCTGTTCACCGATGGTGAGGCGGATATGGTGCTGAGCTATACCACCTCGCCCGCCTATCACATGTTTGCCGAAAATGACCTGACCAAGAAGGCCGCGATCTTCCCCGAGGGGCATTATTTCATGGCCGAAACGGTGGGCAAGATTGCGGGCACGGATCAGCCGGCGCTGGCGGATCAGTTCATGGGCTGGGTGCTGTCGGCAGAGTTTCAGACGATGATCCCGGCGGCGAACTGGTCGCTGCCATCGGCGCTGCCAAAGGATCAGTGGCCCGAGGGCTGGGCGGCGCTGCCACTGCCGGAAAAGGTGCTGTTCCTGACCGAGGATGAGGCCGAGGCGCAGCGCGAGGCGGTGATCGAGGAATGGCGCGCGGCGCTGGCGCAATGATCGGGATTGGCGTCGCGGCCTGTGTTGCGGCGCTGACCCTGTTGCCCCTTGGCGCGGTATTTCTGCGCGCCGGGGGGTGGCCGGGCTTTGGCCCCGGCGATTGGGAGGCGGTGGTTTTCACCGTGCAACAGGCGCTGCTGTCGGCGGCGCTGTCCTGCGGTCTGGCGGTGCCCGTGGCGCGGGCGCTGGTGCGGCGGCGGTTCTGGGGGCGGGGGCTGCTGATCGCGCTGATGGGCGCGCCCTTTATTCTGCCGGTGATCGTGGCGGTGCTGGGTCTGGTCGCCGTCTTTGGCCGGTCGGGGGTGCTGAATGACCTGCTGGCGGCGTTGGGTCTGCCCGCCTTTTCGCTGTATGGCGCGCATGGTGTGGTGCTGGCGCATGTGTTCCTGAACCTGCCCTTGGCGGTGCGGATGCTGGTGCAGGGGTGGCAGGCCATCCCGGCCGAGCGGTTTCGTCTGGCGCAGTCGCTTGGCTTTGGCCCGCGCGAGATGTTCTGGCATATCGAGCGCCCGATGCTGATGGCGATCGTGCCGGGGGCGCTGGTGGTGATCTTTGTGATCTGCCTGACCAGTTTCGCCGTGGCGCTGACTTTGGGCGGGGGGCCGGGGGCCACGACGGTAGAGCTGGCGATTTATCAGGCGGTGAAATTCGACTTTGATCTGGGCCGTGCGGGGGTGCTGGCGGCCGTGCAGTTTGGACTGTGCCTGCTGGCGGCGGGGCTTGGCTGGCGCTGGGCCACGCCGTCGGCCTTTGGAGCGGGGATGGGGCGGCTGGCGATGATTCCGGGCCCGGGGGGCTGGCGGTGCTGGGGCGATATGCTGGTGATCGGATTGGCGGCGGCCTTTCTGTTGGTGCCGCTGGGGGCGGTGGTGATGCGCGGCATGCCCGGATTGCTGCTGCTGCCCGAGACGGTCTGGGCAGCGCTGGGCCGGTCGGTTTCGGTGGCGCTGATGTCAACACTCGTCACGGTTGCGGCGGCCTTGGCCCTGGCGCTGACGGTGGCTGCGCGGGGGCGCGGGGCGGCGGTGATGGATCTGGTGGCGGTTTTGCCGCTGGCGACATCGGGCCTTGTGCTGGGGGTGGGGTTGTTTCTGCTGGTGCAGCCTTTGATGATCCCGTCACGCGCGGCGCTGCCGGTGACGATTCTGGTGAATGCGGTTCTGACGCTGCCGTTTGTCTATCGGCTGTTGCTGCCGCAGGCGGTGGCGATGCTGGCCGATTATGGGCGCTTGGCCGAGTCGCTGGGCCTGCGGGGCTGGGCGCGGCTGCGCTGGCTGGTGCTGCCGCGTCTGGCGCGGCCCTTGGGCTTTGGTGCCGGCATTTCCATGGCGTTCTCGATGGGCGATCTGGGGGTGATCGCCTTGTTTGCGGGTGATCGGGAAGCGACCCTGCCGCTGGTGGTGCAACGCTTGATGGGGGCCTATCGGATGGATCAGGCGATGGGGGCGGCGCTGGTGTTGGTGCTGGTCAGCTTTGCGCTGTTCTGGGCCTTTGATGCCTTGGGGAGGCGACATGCTGCATCTTGACCGGGTGGTGATCGAACAGGATGGCTTTCGCCTGACCGCCGATTGGCAGGTGCCCGCAGGGGCGCGGGTGGCGATCATCGGGCCATCGGGGGCGGGCAAATCGACCCTGCTGTCGGTGATTGCCGGCTTTTTGGTGCCGGTGCAGGGGCGGGTGCTGTGGTCGGGGCAAGATCTGGCGCGGGTGCTGCCAGGGGCGCGGCCGCTGAGCGTTCTGTTTCAGGATCAGAACCTGTTTCCGCATCTGACGGTGGCGCAGAACCTTGGGCTGGGCCTGCGGCCGGATTTGCGGCTGTCGGCGCAGCAGCAGGCGCAGGTTGACGCGGCGCTGGGCCGCGTTGGGCTGGCCGGGACGGGCGCGCGCAGGCCGGGTGCCCTGTCTGGGGGGCAGATGGGGCGGGCGGCCTTGGCGCGGGCCTTGCTGCGGGCGCGGCCCCTGCTGCTGTTGGATGAACCCTTTGCTGCGCTGGGGCCGGCGTTAAAGGCCGAGATGCTGGCGCTGGTGCAAGAGGTGGCGGGCGAGGCCGGGGCAACGGTGCTGATGGTGACACATGACCCAAAGGACGCCTTGGCCTTTGCCGATCAGACCATTCTGGTGGCCGATGGCGTGGCCCAACCGCCGCGCGCCACGGCGGCGCTGTTTGAGAACCCGCCGCCCGCTTTGCAGGCCTATCTGGGCGGATGACGGCCCATGAAAAAACCCCGCCTGTTGGCGGGGTTTCTTTATGCTTGTGCGGGGCGATCAGGCCAGCTTTTTGCCCTTGATCCCGGCCCACAGCTTTTTGTTGGTCAGATACAGCAGCGTCGAAAGGATGATCAGGAAGATCACCGCTTTGAAGCCAGCCTCTTTCCGGGCCATCAGCTTGGGCTCGGCGGCCCAGAGCAGGAAGGCCGACACGTCTTCGGACATGTTTTCCATGGTGGCCGGGTGGCCGTCGGCATATGTCACCAGATCGTCCGACAGCGGCTCGGGCATGGCGATCCAGCTGCCAGGAACGGTCGAGATGCCGTGCTCATCCTTGCAGCTATCGGGCACGCCACCGTTCGGGAAGGCGGTGTTATAGTAGTAACCATCAATCCCGTCCGGCGCGCATTCGGGGTTTTCCTCGTAATGGGTGAGGATCGAGTAGATATACTCGGGCCCGCCCATACCGTTGAACAGCTGGCTGAGGCCCGAACCATAGGGGCCGTGGAACCCTGCCCGCGACTTTGCCATCAGCGACAAGTCAGGGGCATTTTCCAGACCCGAGACCGGGAAGTGGTCGGTCGGCACACGGGGACGATCCTCGCCGGTGTCCTTGTCGGTGATTTCCGACAGCGACGCGGCATAGGCGCGGACCTGATCTTCGGGCAGGGCTGGCCCGCCTTCATCCGCAAGGGTGCGGATCGGCACGAATTTCAGCCCGTGGCAGGCGGCGCAGACCTCGGTGTAAACCTGAAGGCCGCGCTGAAGCTGCATCTGGTCAAACTTGCCGAAGGGGCCTTCATGCGCGAAGGCCAGATCGGTCAGTTCGGAATGACCACCGGCGGCCAGTGCCACCCCGCCCGAAAGGGCGAGGGCAGCCGTGGCAGAGAGTGTGATTTTCCTGATCATTTTGCGTCAGTTCCTTTCTCACTCGGCCGGTTGGGCCACACCCGAAGGTGCGGTCGGCTTGGCGTAGTGGGCATTGAAGTCTTCTTCGATGGTCGCGGGTTGCGGCAGCGGCTTTTCGATCACACCCAGCAGCGGCAGGATGACAAGGAAATAGGCGAACCAATAGGCCGAGGCGATCAGCGAGATCGTGGCATAGGGCTCTTCTGCCGGCATGGCGCCAACCCACATCAGCACCATGAAGTCGATGCAGAGCAGGACAAACCACCATTTGAACATCGGGCGATAGCGGCCCGACCGCACCGACGATGTGTCAAGCCAGGGGGCCAGCGCCATGACAGCGATGGCGCCGAACATGGCCAGCACGCCGAAGAACTTGGCATCGACGATGCCGAAGGTCAGCCAGTTGGCCGCGATCACGACCCAGACATCCGCCGTAAAGGCGCGCAGGATGGCGTAGAACGGCAGGAAGTACCATTCGGGCACGATGTGCGCGGGCGTGGCCAGCGGGTTCGCCTCGATGTAGTTGTCGGGGTGGCCCAGATAGTTGGGCATAAAGCCGACAATGGCAAAGAAGATCGCCAGGATGATGGCCAGAGCATAGACGTCTTTGATGACGTAGTAGGGCCAGAACGGAACGGTGTCTTTCGCCGCTTCTTCCTTGCTGCCACGGCGCACGTCAACACCCGTGGGGTTGTTGTTGCCGGTGGTGTGGAAGGCCCAGATGTGAACGGCGACCAGGGCCGCGATCACGAAGGGCAGCAGATAGTGCAGCGACAGGAAGCGGTTCAGCGTGGCGTTGTCAACGGCGGGGCCGCCCAACAGCCAGGTCTGGATCGACGGCCCGATGCCGGGAATGGCGCCGAACAGGCCGGTGATCACCGTGGCGCCCCAGAACGACATCTGACCCCAGGGCAGAACATAGCCCATGAAGGCCGTGCCCATCATCATCAGATAGATGATCATGCCGATCAGCCAGGTCACCTCACGCGGGGCCTTGTATGACCCGTAGTAGAGGCCGCGGAAGATGTGCAGGTAAACGGCCACGAAGAACAGCGAAGCGCCGTTGGCGTGGATATAGCGGATCATGTAACCGCCGTTCACGTTGCGCATGATGTGTTCGACCGAGGCAAAGGCCAGATCGACATGCGGGGTGTAGTGCATCACAAGGATGATGCCGGTGACGATCTGCAAGACAAGGCAGAACGTCAGGACGATACCCCAGATCCACATCCAGTTCAGGTTCTTGGGCGTGGGGATCATCAATGTGTCATACATCAGGCCCACGATCGGCAGGCGGCTGTGCAGCCACTTCTCCATGCCCGACTTGGGCTCGTAATGGTCGTGCGGAATTCCGGCCATGTTTTATACCTCAGCCAAGCTTGATGGTGGTTTCATCTTCGAAAGCGGCAACCGGGATGTCCAGGTTGCGCGGTGCGGGCCCTTTGCGGATGCGGCCAGCGGTGTCGTAGTGCGAGCCGTGGCAGGGGCAGAACCAGCCGCCGAATTCACCGGCGCCATCGCCCAGCGGCACGCATCCAAGGTGGGTGCAGACGCCCATCATCACCAGCCATTCGCCGGCTTCGTCCAGCGTGCGGTTGGCATCCAAGGCATCGGCGCCCGGCTTGTTGGCGTTTTCGGCCGACCGGTCGATCGACAGATCATCCAGCGTGACGGCACGGCCCGCCTCAATCTCTTCGGGGCTGCGGCGGCGGATAAAGACCGGCTTGCCCAACCATTTCACCGTCAACTGGGTGCCAACTTCAACGCCCGAAACATCGACAAAAATCGACGACAGGGCCTGAACATCGGCCGAGGGGTTCATTTGGTTGACGAGCGGCCAGACGGCAGCACCGGTGGCAATCGCCCCGGCCCCGGCGGTGGCGTAATACAGGAAATCCCTGCGGGTGCCTGCGTTCTCTTCAGCGTGGGACACGAGATATTCTCCCTTTCGAGGCCGCATCAAACACGACCCATAAGACAGTTGGGGCCATGGTTGCCCATAACCCTATCGGGCGGCTTTTAGACAAGCTAGGGGCCTACGTCCAGCGGACAAACGGGCGCATCAAGGATTGAAGGGCCTGTTCTGTGCCAGATTGTCGCGGAATTGTCGCTGCGGCAAGGCAATGGGCGAAAATGCCGCGATTCCCGATGGCCAGCCGCGGCTTAGGCGGGGGTGGCCGGGCCGCGAAACCCGCGGCCAGCGCGCATCACGCGGGTGGAATGGTGGCCTGCATCGAGGGCCGCGCGGCAAAAGCGGCGAACCATGCGGCCAGCCGGGGCCGTGTCTTGCGCCAGTCGCGGCTGTTCAACCGGAAATCGACATAGCCCAGCGCGCAGCCCGTGGCGATCTGGCCCATGTCAAGCGGGCCGTTCAGATGGTCGATCCAGCGCGTTTCCAGCACATCAAGGGCGCGGTCGATCTTGGACCATTGGCCCTCGACCCACGGGGCAAAGCGCTTGTCCTCGGGGCGGATGCGCGATTCGTAGACCATCAGCACGGCCGCATCGAGAATCCCGTCTGCGGTGGCCTCGACCGTCAGCGTATCCCAGCGCCGCGCGCCGGAGGGGTAAAAGCGGTTGCCGGCTTCGCTGTCGAGAAACTGGCAGATCACCCGGCTGTCATACAGCGTGGGGCCGTCGTCGCGGCACAGGGCGGGGATCTTGCCCAGGGGGTTGCGCTCGATCACGCCGCTGTCGGGGGCAACGGGGGTGCCCGAGGCGGCGACCAACTCAATTCCGTCGATGCCCGCCTCGGCGATCAGGACCAGAACCTTGCGGACATAGGGCGAGGTGGGCGAGTGGAACAGTTTCATTCGGTTTCCTTCAGGCGGAACCGGGCGATCAGCCCGGCGTCGAGATCATAACTTTTGCCACGAAAGCGCAGCGTGCGGCGCAGGCGCAGGCCGGCATTGTGCTGGCCGGGCGCGTCTTTTGGACTGTGGCTTGTAACGCCTTCTGCCAGATCGTCCAGTGCTTCTTCGGCGCGCTGATCGGTGCGGCCGGGCCAGGTGCGGGCCGCCAGCGCACGTTTGGCGGCATAGCCGACAGCGGCAACGACGCCCAGGCGAAGGGCAAGCGGAACAAGCGGGGCAAGGGGCAGGGGCATCGCAACCTCAAAGCTGGGGCGGGCACAGCTTAGGCGGCGAAAAGGGGGCTGTCCAATCAAACTGCGGGGGGAAGGCCCCGTTGCATCAGTTGCGGCCGTGGGCGCAGCGCCTGATGGAAAAGCCGTGGAATCAATGTTTTGCAGGCCGCCATGGCACGGGATGGCGGGCCACCGGTCAGGCGATGGGAAGATCGGCTTCCATCACAATGACCGGAAAGGCGGGGCCGGGGCCCATCGCAATGGCGCGCGTGGCGATCCGCACAAGCCCCATGGCCGCGTAAAAGGCTTCGGCGTTCAGGCTGGAGAGGGCTTGCAGCCGGTTGGCCCCAAGGGTGGCCGCAGTGCGGGAGGCCTGACGAAAGAGAGACGTTCCGATGCCCCGGCCCTGATGGTTCGGATCGACGGCGAAGTGGCGGATATGGGCAAGGCCCGGAGTGGTGGTCTGGCTGCCGGGGGTGGTCAGGCTGATCCCACCGCAACCAAGAATCTTGGCATCCTCGTGATACAGCCAGAACAGGCCGGAACCGACCAAAGCCGGATTGGCGCGCAGCATGGCGGGAAGGGCAGGATCAAGCACCGAAGGCGGATAGGCCGCCGCCATCAGCACCGGATAGCACCGCGCCAGCAGAGACTCGATCGCGGCGATGTCATCCGGCGTAGCGGCGCGCAGGGGAATGGCGTTACCCAAGATCACGGTGCATCAGCTTGGCAATCTGGTGGGCTTGCGGCAGCCCGGTTTGTGCCGACAGGGCCGCCGCGGCGCGGGCGCGGATGTCGGGCGCCTTGTTCTGGTTCAGTTTCCATGTGCCTTGCACATCGGTGATGCGCAGCCGGAACGGCAGGATCATACGCATCATCCTTGGCATGGCTTCGGGTGTCATTTTGGCCTTGGTCCACGGTGTCTTGGGCAAGAGGCGCTGTTCGTGCTCGGCGGTCAGTGCGTCAAGATGTGGTTCAAGGTCATCGCCCGGCAAGGGGTGCAGCGTGCCGCGCAGGTGGACGGCGATGTAATTCCATGTCGGCACCTGATCGGGCACCTGATCATGCGGGCCATACCAATCGGGGCTTATGTAATGTTGCGGCCCCTGAACGGCCAACAGGGCGGGATTCGCACCTGCGGCGCGGGCGATCGGATTGGACCGGGCCAGATGCAGATCTGCCGACATGCCATCGGGTGACAGGTGAAAGGGGATATGGGAGGCCAACGGGCCATCGGGTCCATTGATTGTCAGAACCCCAAAGCCGACCTGGCGCGCAAGCGCAAGGTTCTGATCGGCGGGGTTTTGGCGAAAGGCGGGGTTTGGGTGCATGGCTGGCCTGTGCAACAAGGTGAGACGTCGAAAGCGGGCACGGCACGTCCGAAAAGGAAAAGGGCCGCGCGGTTGCCCGCTGCGGCCCTTTCACGTCCCTCGTTCTATTGAACGGAAGGCTTTCGTCGGGTTCAGTTCAACCCTGACGGGCCTTGTAACGCTTTTGCGTCTTGTTGATCACATAGACGCGGCCTTTACGGCGCACGACCTGGCAATCGCGGTGACGCGTTTTCAGCGAACGGAGCGAGTTTGCAACCTTCATGGTCGTCTCCTCTTGTCGCGGCGCACCGGGCGCCAGTTAAAAACAGATGCCCCCGACTGGGGGCGGTGAAATGGTGGGCGGTACTGGGATCGAACCAGTGGCCACTACGATGTCAACGTAGTGCTCTACCGCTGAGCTAACCGCCCACTTTGCCCAAAGCTGATTGGCCTGCCCGAAAAGATCAGGCGATGCCAGCCAGCGCCGGTGTGCGGGGGTCTATAGCCAGAGTCGCCGGGGCCTGCAAGGGGGTATCGCAGGGGTTTTGGCGCAAAACCAGATGCAGCCCTGCCGCGAAGGAAGGTTTTGGCAAATCGGGAAAGCCCGCTATAACCAAGCCATTGCGGAGGTGCCATGCAGAACGAGGCCTATATCCTGACCCTTCCCGCGCGTCGGACGACGCCTGTTGTGGTGGCCTCGCCGCACAGTGGGCGCGATTATCCGGCAGATTTTCTGCGCGCCTCGGTTCTGGATCGGCGGGTGATCCGGTCTTCGGAAGATGCCTTTGTTGATGAACTGGTGTCGGTGGCGCCGCAACTGGGGGCGCCGTTGATGCTGGCGCGGGCGCCGCGCGCCTATATCGACCTGAATCGCGGCTGCGATGAGTTGGACCCCGCGGTGGTTGAGGGGGTGGGGCGCAACGGGCATAACCCGCGCATAGCCTCGGGCCTTGGGGTGATTCCCCGCGTTGTGGCTGGGGGGCGCTCGATCTATCGGGGCAAGCTGTCGCGCGATGAGGCCGAGGCGCGCATCGCCCGGTTCTGGCGGCCCTATCACGCAAGGCTTGACCGCTTGCTGGGTGAATCGCATCGCGAATTCGGCATGGCTGTGCTGGTCGATTTCCATTCGATGCCGCATGAGGCGCTGGAAAGCCACACGCGCCCCGGCATGCCGCGCCCCGATGTGGTGCTGGGCGACCGGTTTGGGGCCACGGTTTCGCCCGATGTGATGGACCAGATCGAAGCCGCCTTTGTGCGGGCCGGGTTGCGGGTCAGCCGCAACACGCCCTTTGCCGGGGCCTTTATCACCCAGACCTATGGCCGCCCGTCGCGCGGGTTTCATGCCGTTCAGGTCGAGATCGACCGCAGCCTGTATATGAACGAAGCGACGATCGAAAAACTGCCCGGTTTTGCCACCTTTCAGGCAATCCTGGCCGATGTGATCGGCGATATCTGCGCTGTGGGCCGCCCCGGGCAGGCCCTGGCGGCGGAATAGCCGGGCAACCCAACCCTGGGCCGCGCGGGCAAAGGACGGCTTTCCCGCCGTGGCACTGTCTGGCTGAAAACCTTTCTGACGGCTGAATTGCGCGCAGAAGGGTGCTTTTTTTAACGCGATCCGGGTGGAAAAAGCACCTTCTTTTGCCCGGATTGGCCTTCTGCCATTGGATCGCTGTGCAAAATCTGCAATTTCGCGTAGGGATCGGTTCACCGACAAAGAGCATCGAAAAAATGACCAGAACAGAACAGATGACCCCTCAAATTGATTTGACCCATCTTCAGCGGCTTGAGGCAGAGAGCATCCACATCATGCGCGAAGTGGTGGCCAATGCCGAAAACCCGGTGATGTTGTATTCCATTGGCAAAGATTCGGCCTGCATGCTGCACTTGGCCAAAAAGGCGTTTTACCCTGCGCCGCCGCCCTTTCCGCTGTTGCATGTTGATACGACGTGGAAGTTCAAGGCGATGTATGAAATGCGCCAGCGCGCCGCCGATGAGGCCGGCATGAAGCTGATCGTGCATCAGAACCCCGAGGCCAAGGCCCAGGGCATCAACCCGTTTGACCACGGCAGCCTGCATACCGATATGTGGAAAACCGAAGGTCTGAAACAGGCGCTGACCGCCCATAATTTTGACGTGGCCTTTGGTGGCGCGCGTCGGGATGAAGAGAAAAGCCGCGCGAAAGAGCGTGTTTTTTCTTTCCGCTCGGCCAATTATCGCTGGGACCCAAAGAACCAGCGCCCCGAGCTGTGGAAGCTGTATAACACCCGCAAGTCCAAGACCGAGAGCATTCGGGTTTTCCCGTTGTCGAACTGGACCGAGCTGGACATCTGGCAATATATCCATCTGGAAAACATCGACATCGTGCCGCTGTATTTCAGTGCGCCGCGCCCGACGGTCGAGCGTAATGGCCTGATCCTGATGGTCGATGATGAACGTTTCCCGCTGGCAGATGGCGAAGTGCCGGTGATGCGGTCGGTGCGTTTCCGCACCTTGGGCTGTTATCCGTTGTCGGGGGCCGTGGAATCAGAGGCCAAGACCCTGCCGGAAGTGATTCAGGAAATGCTGCTGACGACCACATCGGAACGTCAGGGCCGCGCGATCGACCACGATCAGGCCGCCAGCATGGAGAAGAAAAAGCAAGAGGGGTATTTCTGATGACCGCCCAAGACAAAGACCCCGTTTACATTGCCGACCAACTGATCGCCGAAGATATCGAGGCCTATCTGCACAAGCACCAGCACAAGACGATGCTGCGCTTTATCACCTGCGGGTCGGTGGATGACGGCAAATCGACGCTGATTGGCCGCCTGCTGTATGATTCGAAGATGATCTTCGAAGATCAGCTTGCTAGCCTTGAAAAAGACTCGAAATCGGTTGGCACCCAGGGCGGCGAGATCGACTTTGCGCTGCTGGTCGATGGACTGGCCGCCGAGCGTGAGCAAGGCATCACCATCGACGTGGCCTATCGCTTTTTCGCCACCGACAAGCGTAAGTTCATTGTCGCCGATACGCCGGGGCATGAACAATACACCCGCAACATGGTGACAGGCGCCTCGACCGCCGATCTGGCGGTGATTCTGATTGATGCGCGCCAAGGCGTGCTGACGCAGACACGGCGCCACAGCTATCTGGTCAACCTGCTGGGCATCCGCAACATCGTGCTGGCGGTGAACAAGATGGATCTGGTCGGCTATTCCGCCGAGCGGTTCTATGAGATCGTCAAGGACTACAGCCACTTTGCCAAGCAGATCGGGATGGACAGCTTTTTGCCGATTCCGATTTCGGGGCTGAAGGGCGACAATATCGTGACGCGCAGTGCCGCAATGCCCTGGTATCAGGGGCCGTCGCTGTTGGCGCATCTGGAAGAGGCCGAGATCAACACCTCGCGGATGCAGGACGGGGCGTTCCGCATGCCGGTGCAATGGGTCAACCGGCCTAACCTTGATTTCCGGGGCTTTGCCGGGCAGATCGGGTCGGGTGTGGTGCGGCCTGGCGATGCGATCCGGGTGCTGCCCTCGGGGCGGACAACCACGGTCAAGTCGATCGTCACCTATAACGGCGATCTGGACGTGGCGGTTGCCGGCCAGTCGATCACGCTGACCTTTGCCGACGAGGTGGATTGTTCGCGCGGCGATGTGATCGTGGCAGCAGATGAGCCGTGCGAAGTCGCGGATCAGTTCGAGGCGACGCTGGTCTGGATGGCCGAGGCCGAGATGCTGCCGGGGCGGCCCTATCTTTTGAAGATCGGAACGCAAACGGTGACGGCCACGGTGACCGAGCCGAAATACGAGGTGAACGTCAACACGCTGGAACATACGGCCTCGCGCACGCTGGCGCTGAATGCGATCGGGGTGGTCAATATCTCGACCGACCGACCGATTCCGTTTGAGTCCTATTCGGTAAACCCTGATCTGGGCGGGTTCATCCTGATTGACCGGATGACCAATGCCACGGTGGCGGCGGGGATGATTCACTTTGCCCTGCGGCGCAGCCAGAACATCCATTGGCAGGCCGTTGATGTGAACCGCGAGGCCCATGCCGCGCTGAAAACCCAAAAGCCTGCGGTGGTCTGGTTCACCGGCCTGTCTGGGTCGGGCAAATCGACCATCGCCAATCTGGTCGAGAAAAAGCTGCATGCCATGGGCAAGCACACGTTCTTGCTGGATGGCGACAACGTGCGCCACGGGCTGAACCGCGATCTTGGCTTTACCGATGCCGACCGGGTGGAAAACATCCGTCGCGTGGGCGAAGTGGCCAGGCTGATGACTGACGCGGGTCTGATCGTGCTGACGGCCTTTATCTCGCCCTTCCGGTCGGAACGCCGGATGGTGCGCGAATTGATGGCCGAGGGTGAGTTCCTTGAGGTCTATGTGGATACGCCGCTGGAAGTGGCCGAAAGCCGAGATGTGAAGGGCCTGTATAAAAAGGCACGCTCGGGGCAGTTGAAAAACTTTACCGGCATCGACAGCCCCTATGAGGCCCCGGAAAGTCCTGAAATGGTGGTCAACACGGTTGAACTGTCGGCCGAAGATGCGGCCGATCGTGTGGTTGCGGCGATTCTGGCACGCTGACGGTGTGAAAGCAGGGCAAGGCTTTGGCTTTGCCCTGTTTCCGGTAAGGCGGGCAGGGAAGCCGGGCTTAGCGCAGGGCGCGGCCCTTGATGATGGCCTTGTCGCCAAAGCGGGCGCGAATGGCATCGGTGGCGCGCTCTGCGGCGGCACGTTTGGCGGCATCGGGGTCCAGCAGGTCGGGTGCGCGGTCAGCCTGATCTTCGGGGGTCAGGTCTGAAATACCGACCCCGATCAGGCGGAACGGCCCGGCATGGCCCGCCTGCGTGAACAACTCTTGCGCCATGCGAAAGATGCGGTCGGCCATTTGTGTCGGGTCAGGCAGGGCATGGCGGCGGGTTATCTGCTGAAAGCCGCTGGTCTTAAGCTTCAGCGTCACGGTGCGCCCGGCCAGATGCCGGGCCTTGGCCCGGTCGGCCACCTGTTCGGCCAGCCGCCATAGATGCCCCTGCAACAGATCAGGGTCTGACGTATCCTCGCCAAAGGTGGTTTCCTTTGAAATCGACTTTACCTTTTCATCCCGCGTGACACGCCGGCTGTCCTGCCCGCGCGCAAGGTGCCACAGCCGGTCGCCCATCTGGCCAAAGCGCGCCGTCAGATCGCTGTGATCCCAGCGCAAAAGATCGGCAATGCTGCGGATGCCCGCCTGTTCCAACGCGGTTTGGGTGGCCGTGCCCACCCCCCAGATGATGCGCACCGGCTTTTGCGCCAGAAAGGCCGCTGTCTCGGCCTGCCCGATCACCGAAAAACCGCGCGGCTTATCCAGATCCGAGGCGATCTTGGCCAGAAACTTGTTATGCGACAACCCGACCGAGCCTGACAGGCCCAACTCATCCTCCATCCGCTTGGTCAGCCGGGCCAGCATCACTGCGGGTGGTGCGCCATGCAGCCGGGCGGTGCCGGTCAGGTCCAGAAAGGCCTCGTCCAGCGACAGGGGTTCGATGGCGGGGGTCAGCTCCTCCATCATCGCGCGGATCTGGCGGCTGACCTGCACATAGGCCTGCATCCGCGGCTTGATCACCACGGCATCGGGGCACAGCTTCAGCGCCTGAAACATCGGCATGGCCGACCGCACACCCTTGATCCGTGCGATATAACAGCAGGTTGACACAACGCCGCGCTGCCCGCCGCCCACGATGACGGGCTTGGCCGCAAGGCTGGGATCGTCGCGCTTTTCGACACTGGCGTAAAAGGCGTCGCAATCCATATGGGCGATCGACAGATCGAACAGTTCAGGGTGCGACAGCAGACGCGGGCTGCGACAGGCCGGGCAGCGCCCGCGCGGCGGGGCTGTGTCAAAGGTGGTCAGGCAATCGCGGCACAGGCTGGGCATGATGGCGCCAGATTAGCAGGCCAACCCCCCCTTGGGAAAGCCGGGCTTGGCAAAGCCGGGGTGCGGGGGGATTTGCACCCCCCGGCGGCAAGGTCAGGCCGCAGCGGGCGCGGCGGCCGGGGCCGCACTGGCCCGACGGCCCGGCTTTTGATAGCGGGCAAAGCCCAGATCCCGGCTTTCGATCTCGGTCGCGCGGCCCGACATGACATCGGCCAGCACGCGCGCCGATCCGGCCGCCATCGTCCAGCCCAAAGTGCCGTGGCCGGTGTTCAGGAACAGGTTTGCAATGGGCGAACGCCCGATGATCGGCGTGCCGTCGGGTGTCATCGGGCGCAGACCGCACCAGAAGCTGGCCTGCGACTGGTCGCCCGCCCCGCCGAACAGGTCTTCCACCGAATGCACCAGCGTGCGCTTGCGCTTTTCCGACAGGCTCAGGTCAAAGCCCGCGATTTCGGCCATGCCACCCACGCGGATGCGGTCGCCCAGCCGGGTGATGGCGATCTTGTGGGTTTCATCCATGATGGTTGACACCGGGGCGCGGTCGGCATCGACGATCGGCACGGTGATCGAATACCCCTTGACCGGATAGACCGGCAGGCGGATGCCCAGCGATTTTGCAAGCCGCGGCGAATAGCTGCCCAAGGCCAGCACAAAGCTGTCGGCGGTGAACAAACCGGCCGAGGTCGCCACGCCCGTGATGCGCCCAGCCTCGACAACCAGCCGGTCAATCGTCACGCCATGTCGGAACACCACCCCCAGATCAGCGGCCTTGGCCGCCAGCCCTTGGGTGAACTTAAAGCAATCGCCGGTTTCGTCCTTGGGCAGGCGCAGGCCACCGGCAATCTTGTCGCGGGCATGGGCAAGGCCGGGTTCAACGGCAAGGCAGCCGTTCACATCAAGCACTTCAAACGGAACGCCGCCCTGTTGCAGCACCTCGATATCCTTGGCGGCGCCATCAACCTGCTTTTGGGTGCGGAACAGTTGCAACGTGCCCTGTTGACGCTCGTCAAAGGCAATGCCCGCCTCTTGCCGCATCTCGGTCAGGCAGTCGCGCGAATATTCGGCCAAACGCACCATGCGGCCCTTGTTCACCTGATAGGCCTTGGTGGTGCAATTGCCCAACATCTGCGCCATCCAGCGGACTTTTTCCGGGTCGGGGCGCGGCTGGATGATCAGGGGCGCATGTTCCATGAACATCCACTTCAGCGCTTTCAGCGGAATACCGGGGGCGGCCCAGGGGGCGGAATAGCCGGGGCTGATTTCGCCAGCATTGGCAAAGCTGGTTTCCATGGCGGCGGCAGGCTGGCGGTCGATCACCGTAACCTCATGCCCCTGCTTGGCCAGTTGATAGGCGGTGGTGGTGCCAATGACGCCAGAGCCGAGGATGACAACCTTCATGGAAGAACCTTTCGCGCAGAGTGGGTTGGGGCAATAGATGCATCGGAAAAACCGGAATTTCTTGGCAAATTCTGCCGTGGTTTTCATTTGCTTTGCAATAAATCATACGCAATCCGCCAAATCGTGAAAGAAACTCCCCCGTATCCCCGAATCGCGCGCAGGGTTCTTTGGTTTGCGCAGTTTGGGCGCAAGATTGTTCGATGCCTTGCGCTGTTGCCCAGAACCGACCATCTTGGGCAAAACATGGATTAGCCCAAGGGATTTTTTGGCATGACCCTCGACCAGTTGATTGGCGGCAATGCGGTGTTTCTGGCCATCGCCTTTTTCATCATCCTGTGCATCTTTCTGGGGGTGCGGATCGTGCCGCAGTCGGAAAAGCATGTGGTCGAACGGTTTGGCAGGCTGCGGTCGGTGCTGGGGCCGGGCATCAACTTTGTCGTGCCTTTCCTTGATCGTGTGGCGCATAAAATCTCGATCCTGGAACGTCAGCTTCCCACCGCCAGCCAGGATGCGATCACGGCCGATAACGTGCTGGTCAAGGTTGAAACCAGCGTGTTCTACCGCATCACCGAACCGGAAAAGACGGTCTATCGCATCCGCGATGTGGATGCGGCGATTGCCACCACCGTTGCGGGGATCGTGCGGTCTGAGATCGGCAAGATTGAACTGGATCAGGTGCAGTCCAACCGCAGCCAGTTGATCGAGAGGGTGCGCGAGCAGGTGACAGCGATGGTCGATGACTGGGGGGTAGAGGTGACGCGGGCCGAGATTCTGGATGTGAATCTGGATGAACAGACCCGGGCCGCGATGCTGCAACAGCTGAATGCCGAACGCGCACGGCGCGCGCAAGTGACCGAGGCCGAGGGCAAGCGGCGCGCGGTGGAACTGGCGGCGGATGCCGCGCTTTATGCCGCCGAGCAAGAGGCCAAAGGCAAGAAAATCACCGCGGATGCCGAGGCCTATGCAACCAGTGCCATTGCGGTGGCAATCAAGGAATCCGGCCTAGAGGCGGCGCAGTATCAACTGGCGCTGGCGCAGGTTGATGCGCTGTCCAAGGTGGCGGCGGGCACGGGCAAACAGACCATCCTTGTTCCTGCACAGGCACTTGATGCTTTTGCCGATGCCTTCAAGATGCTGAAAGGGCGCGGCTGATGTGGGCGGTCTGGTGGGTCTGGATCGTTGCAGGCTTTGCGCTGGGCGTGCTCGAAGTCATCGTGCCCGGCTATATCTTTCTGGGCTTTGCCATCGGGGCGCTGATTGTGGGCATCGGGCTGGGCGTGGGGCTGCTGGGCGGCAGTTTGCCGCTGTTGCTGCTGGTTTTTGCGCTGGCGTCGCTGGGGGCGTGGTTGGGGCTGCGGCGGTGGATGGGTATCCGGGCCAGCCAGGTCAAGGTCTGGGACCGCGACATCAACGATAACTAGTTTCCTTGACGTAAAATCAATGGGTTAGCGTTTGGTATTTACCAAGCGGTAACCCATTGCACGGATTGATTGAAGCAGAGTCGGGCTGAAGCCCGACCTGCGCCTATTTGGTTGGGAGTTCGGCCAGAACGCGGCGGGCGGCGGCGGCGGGGTCTTTGTCTTGCCAGATCGGGCGGCCCACGACGATATGGTCGGCACCGTCGGAAATCGCCTGATGCGGGGTGGCGATCCGTTTCTGATCACCCGTTGCCGCGCCCATCGGGCGGACGCCGGGGGTGACGATCAGCTTGCCCGCAGCCTGTGGCAGGGCGCGGATCACGGCGGCCTCTTGCGGGCTGGCGATCACGCCATCGGCCCCGGCCTCAAGCGCGCGGGCGGCGCGTTCCAGCGTGATGTCGTGGATATCGCCGGGCACGATCAGGTTGGCGTCCAGGTCGGCGCGGTCAAGCGAGGTCAGCACGGTGACGGCAAGGATCTTGGTGCCCGAGCCTTTGCGCCCTTCGGCTGCGGCGCGCACCACTTGGGGGTCGCCATGCACGGTCAGAAAGTCGAGATCATATTGCACCAGCCCGCGCACCGCCGCCTCGACTGTGGCCCCGATGTCAAACAGCTTCATATCCAGAAAGATGCGCTTGCCGTGTTCCTGTTTCAACTCATTGGCAAGGGCAAGGCCGCCGCCTGTCAGCATCCCAAGGCCGATCTTGTAAAAGCTGACGGCATCGCCGATGCGGGTGGCAAGGTCCAGCCCGGTGACGATATTGGGCACGTCAAGGGCTACGATCAGGCGGTCATCGGCCATGGGATACTCCTTTGCGGGTGGGTTTCAGCCTCTTGCGGTGCGGGGGGCGGGGTGTCAAGCCTTGAGGGATGGACCTTGGGGTGGGGGATCGACGTGATCTTGTGTTTTGACATTGGCGGGTCGCGGATCAAGGCAGGGTTGGCCGATACAGCCGGGCTGCGCGCGCTTGGCGAGGTGGCGACGCCGGTGGCCGATTTCGGGGCCTTTGTCGCGGCCTTGCGCGGCTTTGCACAGGGGCATGATCTGCGCGGGGTGGCGATTTCGATTGCCGGGGTGGTGGCCCCGGAAACCGGGCGGATCAAAGTGGCCAATATTCCCTGCGCTGATGGCCGGGTGCTGGCCCATGAGGTGCAGCAGGCGCTGGGCCTGCCGTGCCTCGTGCTGAACGATGCCGATTGTTTTGCGCTGGCCGAGGCGCGGCAAGGGGCGGGGCGTGGGCATGGCACGGTGTTCGGCATCATTCTGGGCACCGGGGTCGGCGGCGGGCTGGTGATGGCGGGGCGTCTGGTGCAGGGCGCGGGCGGCTATGCCGGGGAATGGGGGCATGGCCCGATCTTGCCGCCGCCCTTTGATTTTCCCTGTGGCTGCGGCTTGCGCGGCTGTGTCGATGCGGTTTGCGGGGCGCGTGGGTTAGAGGCGTTGCACCGCGCCTTGGGCCAGCCAGAGGCCGGGTCGGTGGAGATTCTGGCGGGATGGCGTGCCAAGGAGCCGGGGGCAGTGGCGACGGTTGATCGCTGGTTGGCGCTGATCGCGCCGGTTTTGGCTGTGGTGGTGAATGTGGTGGGGGCCAGCGTTCTGCCGGCGGGTGGGGGCCTTGCCAATGATCACGCGCTGTTGGCGGCGCTGGACGGGCGGGTGCGCCAGATGATCTTGCGCGCCAGTGCGGCCCCGCTGGTGGTGCCTGCGCTGTGCCAGCCCGAGCCGGGCCTGATTGGCGCGGCCGAAGCGGGGCTGGAGGCCTTTGGATGAACGTGCGGCTGGAGGTCTGTGTCGATGACGCCGCCGGACTGGCTGTGGCAGTGGCGGCTGGAGCGGACCGGATTGAGCTGTGCGCGGCGTTGGCTTTGGGTGGGTTGACGCCGGGGGCAGGACTGATGGTCCTTGCGGCCAAGACGGCTGTGCCGGTTTTTGCGATGATCCGGCCAAGGGCGGGCGATTTCTGCTGGTCATCCGATGAGGTGGCGGTGATGAGCCACGATATCGCGGCCGCGCGGGCGGCCGGGCTGGCGGGGGTTGTGCTGGGGGCCAGCCTGCCCGACGGGCGGCTGGACCGGGAGGTACTGGGCCAGTTGGTGGGGCAGGCGGCCGGCCTGGGGCTGACCCTGCACCGCTGCTTTGATCTGGTGCCTGATCCGTTTGAGGCGCTGGAGATGGCGATTGATCTGGGGTTTCAGCGAATTCTGACCTCGGGCCTTGCGCCGACGGCTGCCGAGGGGGCAGGGCTGCTGGCGCAACTGGTGAAAGCGGCCGCGGGGCGGATCGTGATTATGCCGGGTGCGGGGGTGGGTCCGGAAACGGTGGGGGCCTTGGCAGGGGTGGGATATGCCGAGATCCATGCCTCGTGCGCCAGCCCTGTGGCACAGGCGGGGCCTGCGGTGGCTTTGGGCTTTGCGCCTCCTGTAGCGCGGCAGACCGATGCGGCAAGGATACGCGCGCTGCGCAAGCTGGTGTCGGGGTGACAGCGGTTCTTGACGGCGCGGGGCGAAAGGCCGACCCTGCCAGAAACGCGCGCAAATCAAAGCAGATCGCCGAGGCAGGATATGGAATTCAACGTCACCTTTGACCGCCCGCTGGATGGGCCGGAGTCGGGCCCGCTGACTGTGGGTTGGTTCTTGATGGAAGACAAGCGGGCCGTGCTGTTTGACGCGCCCGAACGGGTCAGCTTTCGCCAGACCAACAAGACCCATGCCAAAAGTGCCAGCCGCTGCCCGGCCGTGGTGCAGTTGGAAAGCCGGTTTTTCATGGTGAAGTGCCCCTATGACATTCATTTGGGGTTTCAGCGCGATGACAAGGGCAAGGCGGTCTTGGTGAACCGGGCCGGCACGGCCAGTGCCGTGCGGACGAACAAGCTGTCCGAGGTGATCACCTTGGTGCAGGAATCCGAGTGGCGTTACCCCGACCGCCCCACGGTGCAGTTGCTGTTGCCCTATTGTTTCATTGCCGATGAGCTGTGCTATGTGACGCAGCTTTCGGCCTTTATGCATTACCGCAAAGACCCGATGCCGGGCACGATCTTTGGCGGGCGCTTTCCGCTGAATGTCTGGCCGCGCCCCCTGATGTGGGCGTTTGAGTGGCACGAGCCGGAGAAAGACCTGATCCTGCGCCGGGGCGAGCCGCTGTTTTACTGCCAGTTCGAGGGCACCGACCCCAGTCGCCCGGTGCAGGTGATCGAGGCCGAGAAAACGCCGGAACTGTCAAGCTATATCGACAAGGTTTCGGGCGTGGTGAATTACGTCAACCAAAGCTTTGGCCTGTTCAAGGCGGCCGAGGCGTTGCGGCCCAAGCGGCTGTTGACGCCCAAGGCAAAGGAGTGAAATCGGCGCTTTGCCTGTGGGAGATGGGCCGGGGGGCGGCGCGCGTGATCCTGACGGCCGAGCAGCGGATCGAAGCGCCGAACTGGTCGCCCTGTGGGCGGTATCTGCTGGTGAACGGCGGGGGCGCGCTGTTTCGCGTGCCGCTGGACGCGCCCGCCTTGGTGCCGGTGGATCTGGCGGGGCTGACGCGCGTGAACAACGACCACGGAATTGCGCCCGATGGCCAAAGCTATGCGGTGTCGTCGCATCATCGCGGGCTTGGGGCCGAGATCTATCTGGTGCCTGCGGCGGGGGGTGTGCCGCGGCTGATCTCGCCCGCTGCGCACAGTTGGTGGCATGGCTGGTCGCCGGATGGAAAGACGATGGTCTATGCGGCGGTGCGCGGTGGTGGTCGGGATGTCGATCTTTGCGCGCTGACGCTGGCAGGGGGCGAGGAACGGCGGCTGACCCTGGGCGGGTGTCACCATGACGGGCCTGATTATGCGGCGGATGGGGCGCGGATCTATTACAATTGCGACCGGCAGGGCCATGCCCAGATCTGGGTGATGGGGGCCGATGGCTGTGGTCAGCAGCGGCTGTTTTCCGATCAGGCGGTGAACTGGTTTCCACATCCCTCGCCCTGTGGGCGGCACTTGATCTGGCTGGCCTATCCGCCCGGCACCCAAGGCCACCCGGCCGATGTGCCGGTGGCGATTGGCCGGGCAGGTCCGGATGGGCAGAACCGTGAGGTTTTGCTGGAGATGATCGGCGGCCAAGGCACGATGAATGTGCCGAATTGGGCGCCGGATGGCAGCGCCTTTGCCTTTGTGCGCTATGACCTGCCGGAGGGGGTGATCTGACGGCAGCGGGCCTTTGCCCCGCCCGACGGTCTTTTGACCGGGCGAAAGGGGTTACGCAGGTGGCGGCGCCTGGGGCAGGGGGCGCAGGGGGGTGATGTGGCGGGGGTTGCCCCAGACTGAAATGTGAATTTCGGGCTGGCCGCCTTCGCTGACCAGATGTTCCGGGGTCAGGCCCACGATGCGGACGCGCAAAGGATCATCGCTTTCCACGGCGCGTTCCAGCAATTCGCGCGCCTGTGGCCCGAGATTGCCCAAAAGCAGGCTGACGCGGCGGGGAATCAGGCCAAACAGGCGGCGGTGCAGCAGGGCAAAGACGCCAACACGCCCGTCAGGCAGCAGATGCAATTCAGCCTCGTCGCCAATCGACAGGCCGGTGCGGGCGACGTGCACGGCAATGTCATGCACGGCCGCCTTGTGAATCAGCGGTTGCAGCAAATCTTGCATAGGGGCCCTTTCCGGCACTTGGGTCCGCCTGCTCTGCGGCCCGGTTTTCACTGACCATTGGCCTGTGGGGCGCGCTTGTGCAACCGGAACCGGGGCATGTGCGGGGCATGTGGCCCGAACTTGCCGAGAAGGTGATCGCGGATGGGCAAGAATTTGTCTGTAACGCGGGCAAGCCGGGGGCAGGCCGGGAAAAAGGGCTTGCCGGACAAAAAGCCCTGCCGGGCGAAAGAATCAGCCTGATCGCCTTGTGGCAATCTTGCATCAGGGCGGCGCACCCCCCACATTCAGGACAAGGCCAGAGCTGGCGTGCCTTGTAAGGGCGTTGGCGGGCGGTGCTTGGAAAAAAGGAGATTACCGATGAATTTGGAGAAATTCACGGAACGGTCGCGCGGGTTCCTTCAGGCCGCGCAGACGATTGCAATGCGCGAAAGCCACCAGAAGCTGGCGGCCGAGCATTTGCTGAAGGCCATCATGGATGACGATCAGGGGATGGCCGCGAACCTGATCCGCCGCGCCGGGGGCGAGCCGGGCCGGGTGCAAGAGGCGGTGGAGCTGGCGCTGAAGAAGTTGCCCAAGGTGTCGGGCGATGCCCAGCCCTATACCGACCCGTCGCTGGTCAAGGTGCTGGACGAGGCGGAAAAGTTGGCCAAAAAGGCGGGCGACAGCTTTGTGCCGGTCGAGCGGATCTTGATGGCCTTGGCTATGGTGCCGGGAGCTGCCAAGCAGGCGCTGGAGGCGGGTGCAGTCAAACCCCAAGCGCTGAATTCGGCGATCAATGACATTCGCAAGGGACGCACGGCCGATACGGCCAGTGCCGAGCAGGGCTATGACGCGCTGAAGAAATATGCGCGCGATCTGACCGAGGCGGCGGAAGAAGGCAAGATTGACCCGATCATCGGCCGCGACGAGGAAATTCGCCGCGCCATGCAGGTGCTGAGCCGCCGGACCAAGAACAACCCGGTGCTGATTGGCGAGCCAGGCGTGGGTAAAACCGCGATTGCCGAGGGCCTTGCCCTGCGGATCGTAAATGGCGACGTGCCGGAATCGTTGCGCGACAAGAAGCTCTTGGCGCTGGATATGGGGGCGCTGATTGCCGGGGCGAAGTATCGCGGTGAATTTGAAGAACGTCTGAAAGCGGTTCTGTCCGAGGTGACGGCGGCCGAGGGCGAGATCATTCTGTTCATCGACGAGATGCATACCCTGGTCGGGGCGGGCAAGTCGGATGGCGCGATGGATGCGGCCAATCTGATCAAGCCGGCCTTGGCGCGGGGCGAATTGCACTGCGTGGGGGCAACCACGCTGGATGAATACCGCAAATATGTAGAGAAAGACGCGGCTTTGGCGCGGCGGTTCCAGCCGGTGATGGTGGAAGAGCCGACGGTTGAGGACACGATCAGCATTCTGCGCGGCATCAAGGAAAAGTATGAACTGCACCACGGGGTGCGGATTTCCGACTCGGCCCTGGTGGCGGCGGCGATGCTGTCGCACCGCTATATCACCGACCGGTTCTTGCCGGACAAGGCGATTGACCTGATGGACGAGGCTGCCAGCCGGTTGCGGATGGAAGTGGACAGCAAGCCCGAGGAGCTGGACCAGCTGGACCGGCAGATCTTGCAAATGCAGATCGAGCAAGAGGCGTTGAAGAAGGAAGACGATGCCGCCAGCAAGGATCGTCTTGAGAAGATCGAGAAGGAACTGGCTGATCTGCAACAACGCTCGGCCGAGATGACGGCCAAGTGGCAGGCCGAGCGGGACAGTCTGGAAGCTGCGCGCGATCTGAAAGAGCAGCTGGACAAGTTCCGCGCCGAGTTGGAGCAGGCCAAGCGCGAGGGCAATTTTGGCCGCGCGGGCGAGTTGCAATACGGCCAGATCCCGGCGCTGGAAAAGAAGCTGGCCGAGGCCGAGGCGCGCGAAGGCGAAGCCCTGGTGTCCGAGGCCGTGCGGCCCGAGCAGATTGCCGAGGTGGTCGAGCGGTGGACCGGAATTCCGACCAGCAAGATGCTGGAAGGCGAGAAGGAAAAGCTGCTGAAGATGGAAGACGAGCTGGGCAAGCGCGTTGTCGGTCAGCGGGCGGCGGTCGAGGCCGTGAGCCGCGCCGTGCGGCGGTCGCGGGCCGGGCTGTCGGATGAAAACCGCCCGCTTGGCTCGTTCCTGTTCCTTGGCCCGACTGGTGTGGGCAAGACCGAGCTGACCAAGGCCTTGGCCGAGTATCTGTTTGACGATGACAATGCGATGGTGCGCATCGATATGTCGGAATTCATGGAGAAACACTCGGTGGCGCGGCTGATCGGGGCCCCCCCCGGCTATGTCGGCTATGACGAGGGTGGGGTATTGACCGAGGCGGTGCGGCGCAGGCCGTATCAGGTGGTGCTGTTCGACGAGGTCGAGAAGGCGCATCCGGATGTGTTCAACGTGCTGTTGCAGGTGCTGGATGATGGCCGCCTGACCGATGGGCAGGGGCGTGTGGTTGATTTCAAGCAGACGCTGATCATCCTGACCTCGAACCTTGGCGCGCGCAGTCTGTCCGAATTGCCCGACGGGGCAGATGTGGCGGCGGCGAAGCGGGAGGTTGAGGAGGCGGTGCGGGCGCATTTCCGGCCTGAATTCCTGAACCGTCTGGATGAGCAGGTGATCTTTGATCGGCTGAGCCGGGCCAATATGTCGGGGATCGTCGAGATTCAGCTGCGGCGACTTGAAAAGCGGCTGGCGGCGCGCAAGATCTCGCTGGAGCTGACGGAGGAGGCGAAGGCCTGGCTGGCCGATGAAGGGTATGATCCGGTGTTCGGGGCGCGGCCTTTGAAGCGGGTCATTCAGCGGCAGTTGCAAGATCCGCTGTCTGAAATGCTGCTGGCGGGCGAGGTGCTGGACGGGGCGGTGATCCATGTTTCAGCGGGGCCGGACGGGCTGCGGATCGGGGACCGGGTGGTGCCGAGCCGGCGCGAAAAGCCGCAGGTTGCGGTGGTTCACTGACGCCCCCGAACCGGGGGCCGCGAGAGAGGCCAGAGGGCGGGGGAAACCCCGCCCTTTTTCATGTCTCTGGCAGAGACGCGGGCGGGGGCGCGCGCCTAGGCCCCTCTGCCCAGCCTAAGTTCGACCATGTCGCAGATGTCATCGACGAGGCCGAGGAATTTGGCGTCTTCGCCGTAAAACCGGATGACCCGGCCGGTGTTTTCGCGATTGAGGATCACGCCGCGCCAGAGCGCGCGGTGGGGACGAAATGCAAAAGGGGCAGGCTTGCGCCCGCCCCTTGCGTCTGATGCCGGATGGATTACATCGGCGGCATGATGACGGTGTCGATCACATGGATCACGCCGTTGGTGGCCTCGATGTCGGCGGTGGTTACGGCAGCGCCGTTGACCTTGGCGCCACCGTCAAGGGTGATGGTGACTTCGGCGCCCTGCACGGTGGCGGCCATCATGCCTTCGGTCAGGTCGGTTGACATGACCTTGCCGGGAACGACGTGGTAGGTCAGGATCGCGGTCAGCTGGTCTTTGTTCTCGGGCTTGAGCAGCTCTTCCACGGTGCCGGCCGGCAGTTTGGCAAAGGCTTCGTCAGTGGGGGCGAAGACGGTGAACGGGCCTTCGCCTTTCAGCGTGTCAACCAGACCGGCTGCGGTGACGGCGGCGACGAGCGTGTTGAAGCTGCCTGCGCCAACGGCGGTGTCAACGATGTCTTTCGCGTGGCCGCCAGCAAAGGCGGGGGCCGAGAACGCCATGGCGGCGGTTGCGGTCAGGGCGATAAAGGTTCTGCGGATCATTGGTGAAACTCCCAAGTCAGATCTCTGCCAGAATTGGCGAAAGGGTATAGCGACCAGAGCAGCGTTTGGATCAACGCAACCTTTCTGTGATTGGGGGTTGTCGTGGGCCGCACGCGCCCTAAGCCGGCGCGCGCGGGCATTTCCAATCACATCCTTGTCAGCGGATGTGATGATATGTGGGGCTATTCGGTGCCCAAAGCGTCTTTGACGATGCTGGTCAGCAGGTCGTTCACCGGGCCCATGGTTCCGTCATACTGGCGGTGGCCGACGGTGACCGTGCCGGGGGCGTCGGGTGTGTCATAGACAAAGATGCCATAGGGGCAATGCTGGATATTCGCCAGATCGGCCTCCATCACCTGACGGCTGACCGAGGCCGAGCAAAAGCTGAACACATCGGCCTGACCAAACAGCACCTTGTCCGAGCCGACATCGGCGCGGGTGCGTTCCAGCATTTCGCCCGTATGGCTGACATGGTCGATCACCAGACCGGCCCCGACGATGGCGCTTTCGATGGCAAAGGCGACATTGTCGAAACTGTCTTCGACCGTATAGGTGACGGGCGGGGTTTCGGCAAAGCCGGGGGCTGCGGCAAGGCAGGCCAACAGGGTGCAGCCGGAAAGGGCGCGGGAAAGCAGGTTGGTGTGGGTCATGATATCCTCCTGCCGGTCAGGATGGCCCCGGAACATTCCGATTCATAGATGTGTTTTCGTCGCGGCGGCGATGTTTCAGGGTTTTGCCGCAGACGTGAGGCAGATTGCTTTGCCTTTTGCGCGGTTTCCCGCATCTTTCCGGGTAAAGCGACAGAGAAGGACACAGCCCATGCCGTTCAAGACCGACCTGACCTGGTCAGACGTTACGCCAAAGGCGCAGTGGATGAGCCGGCGCAAACTGTTGGCGGGGGCAGGCGCGCTGATCGCGGCCCCGACCTTGGGTGGCCCGGCGCTGGCCAGCATTCAGGCCGCCAAAAGCGCGCTATCCACCGATGAGGCGCCGAACAGTTTGGAAGACATCACCAGCTATAACAACTTTTACGAGTTCGGTCTGGATAAGGCTGATCCGGCCCGCAATGCCGGGCAACTGACGACAGACCCGTGGTCGGTGCAGATTGACGGGCTGGTGGACAAGCCCGGCAGTTATGATCTGGCCGATCTGCTGGCCGGGGCGCCGCTGGAAGAGCGGATCTACCGCTTTCGCTGTGTCGAGGCCTGGTCGATGGTGATCCCTTGGATCGGTTTTGAGCTGTCGCATCTGCTGGCCCGTGTCGGGGTGCAATCGGGGGCGCGCTATGTGGCCTTTGAAACGCTGGTGCGCCCCGAAGAAATGCCGGGGCAACGGTCAGCGATCCTTGACTGGCCCTATCGTGAGGGGCTGCGGCTGGATGAGGCGATGCATCCGCTGACGATTCTGGCGACGGGGCTGTATGGCGAGGCGATGCCCAACCAGAACGGCGCACCGATCCGGTTGGTGGTGCCGTGGAAATACGGGTTCAAGTCGATCAAGTCGATCGTGCGTATCAGCCTGACGGCCGAGCAGCCGCAAACCACATGGAACATGCAGAACGCGCGGGAATACGGGTTCTATAGCAATGTGAACCCGACCGTCGATCACCCGCGCTGGAGCCAGGCCAGCGAGCGCCGCGTGGGCGGCGGGCTGTTTGCCGGGCGCGTGGATACGCAGATGTTCAATGGCTATGCCGATCAGGTGGTCCAGCTTTATGCCGGGCAAGATCTGGCGAAAGACTTTTGATGCAGGCGATCAACGCTTTTGCGCGGCGGCTGCCCACGGGCATCGTCTGGGCCGCGGGGCTGGTGCCGCTGGTCTGGCTGATCTGGTCGGCTGTCACGGCCCGGCTGGGGGCTGATCCGGTCAAGGCGATTGAACATGCGCTGGGCCTGTGGGGGCTGCAATTCCTGATCGCGTCGCTGTGCATCAGCCCCCTGCGGCGCCTGGGGCTGAACCTGATCAAGTTCCGCCGCGCGCTGGGGGTGACGGCCTTCCTTTATATAGCTCTGCATTTCCTGACCTGGCTTTGGCTGGATATGGACCTGCGCTGGAGCGAGACCTGGGCCGATCTGGCCAAGCGCCCCTATATCATTCTGGGGATGATCGGGCTGTTGGCGATGATTCCCCTTGCCGTCACCTCGACCGATTCCGCCATTCGGCGGATGGGGGGCGCAAAATGGCGCAAATTGCACCGCCTGACCTATGTGGCGGCCGTGGCGGGGGCGTTGCATTTCGTGATTCTGGTCAAGGGATGGCCGCCCGAGCCCCTGCTCTACCTTGCTGCCGTAGGGTCACTTTTGCTGATGCGGGCGATTGGCACAGGGCGGCGCGGCGCGACGGGCAAAACCGGCCGCCAGTCGGCGTAAGATTGTTGCCGCAATGCGGGGCGGACCATGCCCAATCTTGCGCCAAGCCCCGGAAATTGATCGATTTTCGGGCTTTATGAAAAAAATGCGACGTGAGGTGTTTTTTTCTCTTGCGGGTTTTTGTGGTGGGACGTAAACACCGCCTCACCGAAGCGGACGGGCTGACGGAAGTTGGACTGGACGGTGAGGCGGCGGCGGGATTGGTTGGATC
>NZ_JAZHDA010000048.1:0-329 GCF_036553525.1 Pseudotabrizicola sp. L79
TCCCCGAGGATGAGGATGTGGGGCATTATCTGTCGTCAAAGCTGTTTGACATTCCCGGCATCAGCCGGACGCTGACCACCATGACCTTCAAGGCCTTTTGACGCCGGGCGCGGGGGGGGGGGGGGGGGGCGCGCCCGCGCGCCGCCGCGGCGGGGCCCCGGGGCGGGGCGCCCGCGCGGCCCCGCCCCCCCCCCCCCCCCCCCCCCCCCCCCCCCCCCCCCCCCCCCCCCCCCCCCCCGCCCGGCGTCAAAAGGCCTTGAAGGTCATGGTGGTCAGCGTCCGGCTGATGCCGGGAATGTCAAACAGCTTTGACGACAGATAATGCCCCA
>NZ_JAZHDA010000016.1:0-1037 GCF_036553525.1 Pseudotabrizicola sp. L79
TCGGTGCCTTCCGGCAGTTCAACCGTGCCCGTCACGTCGGTCGTGCGGAAGTAGAACTGCGGACGGTAGTTCGCGAAGAACGGCGTGTGACGGCCGCCTTCTTCCTTGGTCAGGATATAGGCCTCGGCTTCGAACTTGGTGTGCGGGTTCACCGACTTCGGCTTGCACAGCACCTGACCACGTTCCACGCCTTCACGGTCGATGCCGCGCAGCAGAACGCCGACGTTGTCGCCAGCTTCACCACGATCCAGCAGCTTGCGGAACATTTCCACACCGGTGCAGGTCGATTTCTTGGTGTCGCGGATACCAACGATCTCAACTTCGTCGCCGACGTTGATCACGCCACGCTCCACACGACCGGTCACAACCGTGCCGCGGCCCGAGATCGAGAACACGTCTTCGATCGGCATCAGGAACGGCTGGTCAACAGCACGCGCCGGCGTCGGGATGTATTCGTCAACCGCAGCCATCAGCGCGCGGACCGAATCCTCGCCAATGTCCTTGCGCTCGCCGATCATCGCCTGGTGCGCCGAACCCTTGATGATCGGAATGTCATCGCCAGGGTAGTCATAGCTCGAGAACAGCTCGCGGATTTCCATCTCGACCAGTTCCAGCAGCTCTTCGTCATCAACAAGGTCAACCTTGTTCATGTAGCACACCATGTACGGAATGCCGACCTGACGGCCCAGCAGAATGTGCTCGCGCGTTTGCGGCATCGGGCCATCCGACGCGGCGCAAACCAGAATGGCGCCGTCCATCTGCGCAGCACCCGTGATCATGTTCTTCACATAGTCAGCGTGGCCGGGGCAGTCGACGTGGGCGTAGTGACGGTTCGCAGTCTCATACTCAACATGCGCCGTCGAGATCGTGATCCCGCGTGCACGCTCTTCCGGCGCACCGTCAATCTGGTCATAGGCGCGGAAATCGCCAAAATACTTCGTGATCGCCGCCGTCAGCGTCGTCTTCCCGTGGTCAACGTGGCCAATCGTGCCAATGTTGACGTGCGGTTTGTTCCGTTCAAACTTTGCCTTTGCCAT